>NZ_DATCVQ010000083.1:0-5010 GCF_036566765.1 Streptomyces sp. | reverse complement strand
GTTCGCTCTCGGTGTCCTCCAGGTCAGCGGAGGTGTCGGCGAGCTCGTCGAAGGGGGCGCCGCCGAGGGGTGCCTCCAGCTCCACGGGGCCGTCGATGGGGCCCTCCAGGAGCGAGGGGGCCGGGTGGCGGGACGGGCCGGAGGGGCGGTGGGCGGTGTCCGGGACCTTGGTCAGCACCGGGCGCCGGGCGGGCAGTTCGGGTACGTCACCGCCGGCCTTCTCGTGCTCGGCGCCCCGCGCGGGCTCCAGGCTCGTGCGGTCCAGGCGGAAGCCCGACCCCTGCGTCTCGGGGGCGTCGGTGAGCAGCGCGGCCGGGATGAAGACCACCGCCGTCGTGCCGCCGTAGGGCGAGGTCTGGAGCGAGACGCGGACGTTCTGGCGCTGGGCCAGCCGGCTGACCACGAAGAGGCCGAGGCGGTCGGTGTCGGAGAGCTCGAACTCGGGGGTCTCGGCGAGCCGGAGGTTGGAGTCGAGCAGGGCGTCGGGGTTCATGCCGAGGCCGCGGTCGTGGATCTCAAGGGTGAAGCCGTTGGCGACGCGTTCGCCGAGGACCTGGACCGCGGTGTGCGGCGGCGAGAACACCGTGGCGTTCTCCAGGAGTTCGGCGATCAGGTGGGTGAGGTCGGCGACGGCGGGGCCGCCGACGCCGATCCGGGGCAGCCGGCGTACCTCGATCCGCTCGTAGTCCTCGACCTCGGCGACCGCGGCCCGGACGACGTCCATGAGCTGGACGGGCTTGCGCCACTGCCGGGAGGGGGCGGCGCCGGAGAGGATCACCAGGCCCTCGGCGTGCCGGCGCATGCGGGTGGTGAGGTGGTCGAGCCGGAACAGGTCGGCGAGCTCCTCGGTGTCCTCGGTGCGCCGCTCCATGGTGTCGAGGAGGGTGAGCTGGCGGTGCAGCAGGACCTGGTTGCGGCGGGCGAGGTTGACGAAGACCTCGGCGACGCCGCGGCGCATGTCGGCCTGCTTGACGGCGGCCTCGACGGCGGCGCGCTGCAGGGTGTTGAGTGCCTGGCCGACCTGACCGACCTCGTCCCCCTCGTACTCCAGGCGCGGCACCTCGGTCTCGACGTCGACGTGTTCGCCGGCGGCGAGGCGGCGCATGACGCTGGGTAGCCGGACGCCGGAGACCTCGTGCGCCTCCTTGCGCAGCAGCCGCAGGTCGCGGATCAGTTCGCGGCCGATGCGCACGGAGACGATGACCGAGACGAGCAGGGCGAGGAAGCCGAGGATGCCGGCGACGCCGGCCTTCAGCAGGACGCTGTACGCGGCGGGCTGCATCCGGTCCTGGTAGCGGTCGCCCGCCTCGGTGTTCTCGCGCGCGAGGTCGTCGAGGACCGGAGTGGCCAGCTCCTGCCAGCGGGCGGCGTCGGTGCCCCGCGGGTTCTTGGTGGGTCCGGCGGCGATCAGCGCGTCCTCGGCGTCGCGCAGTTGTCCGGTGGCCGGGCTGCTCCAGTACTGCTCGAAGCGCTGCCGGTCGTCGGCCGGCAGGACCTCCAGGTTGACCTCGTAGAACTGCTTGCGGTTCGCGACGAGATCGGAGATCGCGCGGATCTCCGCGGCGGAGATCCGGCGGGCGATCAGGGCGGAGACGACGAGGGCGTCCTCGCGGGCGAGCATCTCCCGGGCCCGGGTCACGCCGACGAGGGCGCGGCCCTGCTTGTCCATCTCCACGCTCTCCAGGGCGTGCAGCGCCATCAGGAAGCTGTAGCAGGGGTCGACGAGCCGGTTGTAGAAGGCCAGCGCCTGGATCCGGTCGACGCTGCGCCGCTCCACGGACTGGCGCAGCGACGTGATCCCGTCGAGCGCTTCGAGCAGGGAGTTGAGGCGCTGCGCGGCGGTGGGCCGCATCTCCTCGCGGACCCCCGAGTCGGCGGCGTTGTCCCGGATCTGGGCGATCATGCGGTCGGTGGCCTCGCGCTGCTTGCGCAGCTCGCCGAGCGCGTCGGAGGTGCGCGGATCGGCCAGATAGACCAGGGACTGATAGCGCTCCCGCTGGATCACCCGAACGGTGTCCTCGATCGGGTAGCCGACCTTCTGGACGATGTAGCCGACGTCGAGCAGCTGGTCGGCCTCGCGGGTGGTGAGAAGCGTCGCGAAGCCCCACAGCCCGGTGAGGGAGATGAGCGGCACCAGCAGCAACGCCACGATCTTCCGGCGGATCGACTTCCCGCGAAAGCGCATGGCCTCCCCCAGCTCGACCCCCGCCCGGAGCGGGGGTTCTCACGTCGTCGTCACGACGCCCCGGCGTCAACACGGGGCGTCAACCATCGGCTTCAACACAAACGGCGGCGCGAGCCTACTACTGCATCACAGCCAACCCGAAGGCGCGTCCGGGCGATTTTCAGCCGACCGAGTGACCCTTGATCAGGAGATGTCCTGGTATTCAGGGAGTTGGGATTCGCCAGTGTGGCGCAGGCCACCTGCTGGGGCGTCATTTCCCCTTGCTCGACAGATGGCTGGAATTATTCGTTCCGGTGTGACCGGATGAGCCCGGCGAGGAAACCTTTCCCTCCTCTCGATCGTCTTCCGGATAGGGAGGGCCCGACATGTGCGAACCGGTGTGGAACGGCGCAGAACGGGCAGCCACCCAGAAGTCGTTCGGTGGTGGGGAGTGACAGGCACGATGGAGTACGACGCGCAGTCGCGGCAGCTGTGGGTGGACGACGAGAAGGGACGGCGCCGGATGCCCGATCCGGTGCGCAGGGCCGCCGTACGGGCCGTCCTGCTCACGTCCGTGACGCTCGTCCAGGCGATGGTGGCCTTCTTCTGCACGCTGACGGGTTCGTGGCTGGCGTTCCCGATGGTGCTCACGTCCGTGGGCAGCACGGTCGTCGCCACCTGGAGCGTCCTGGACGTGTGGGTGACCCGGCAGGTCTGGAACCAGCGCAACGGCGTGGTGTCCGTACCGAGCAGCACGGCGCGCCAGCTGCGGCGCGAGCGACGCCGGGCGCGGCGCGCGGCGAAGCGGGCGGGCGGGGCCGAGCCCTCGGGGGCGGAGTCGGTCAGGCCGATATCGGCGGAGGCGCTGTCGGAGGCGGCGTAGCGACGGAGTTGGGACGGGGACGGCCCCGGGGCCCT
Organism: Streptomyces sp.; assembly: GCF_036566765.1. Lineage (GTDB taxonomy): Bacteria > Actinomycetota > Actinomycetes > Streptomycetales > Streptomycetaceae > Streptomyces. Next base: position 1,928 of record NZ_DATCVQ010000083.1, on the reverse strand, counting down.
GGGAGGGGCGCCGGGGCCGTCGTCGTACCCGGGGGCTCGGCTCAGGCGTCGGCCGGCTGTTCTTGCGCGGACCGTGGCTGCTCCTGGTCCTGCTCGGACCGTGGCTGCTCCTGGTCCTGCTCCGACCGTGGCTGCTCCTGGTCCTGCTCCGACTGCGGGAGCGCCTGCGACTGGTCCGTCAGCGAGCGGCGGAACATGCGGGTCGCCGTGATCTCGCCGTGCACCGACTCGCCCTCCGCGCTCGGCTGCGGCAGGCCGGGCCGCAGGTGCTCCTCCACGCTGATGTACTTCAGACCGGCCCGCAGGTCCGCGTCGTTGCGCAGCCGGATGACCAGCGGGAACTCCGCGAGCGCGGTCGTGTCGAACAGGCCGGTGGTGTAGAGCAGCTGGACCCCGAGCGCGTCCGAGACCGCCCGCTGGAGCTCCAGCAGGTACGTGGCGTTGGCGCGGCCGATCGGGTTGTCGAGGAACAGCGTGCCCGCGTGCCGGTGCTTGTCCCGGCCCCGGTCGTTGGAGCGCAGCGCGGCCATCGTGCAGTACAGCGCGATCGCGGCGGTCAGCAGCTGGCCGCCGGAGAAGACGTCGCCCATCTGCCCGACCGGCACCCGCTCGGCGCGCAGCACCGCGTCCGGCTTGAGGATCTCCACGGCGACGCCGCGCGGTTCGAGGGCCGCCTGGACGCCGCGCAGCAGCAGGGACATGCCGTCCCGGCGCAGGTCGGAGTTCTTCTTGACGGCCGCGCGGGTCGCCTCGTCGACGACCTCGCCGAGCCGCTCGCTGAGCGTGGCCTGGTCCGGCTCTTCGAATCGGATGCGCAGGAACTCCTGCCCCGACCACTCGCCGAGGCCCTCGGGCAGCCGGGACAGGCGCTGCGCCGAGCGGAGCGTGGTGAGCGCGGACTCCACCAGTCCGCGCAGCCGGTCGACGATCGAGTCCCGGTTGCGCTCCAACTGCGCCAGCTCGTCGGTGAGGACGCGCAGCCGGGGCGCGAAGGCCTCCGCCCACTTCGCGGCGTGCTCGGGCAGCGCGGCCGCGGGCAGTTCGCGGATCTGCTGCCGGGCGGGGGTGCGGACCTGTTCGTACCGGGTGGAGTTGGCGTGCCGGACGAGGATGTCGCTCGCCTCGCGCACGGACGCCTCGGCGCCCGAGAGGTCGGCGGCGCAGCCGCGCAGCGAGCGGCGGGCCTCGGCGGCGGTCCGGCGGGCCTCCTCCAGGTCGCCCGGGTACGGCTCGGGCTGCTCCGGGTCCTCTTCGGCGTGCTCGCGGAGCTGGTCGCGCAGGAGCGCCGAGGTCTCGTCGAAGCCGCCCGCCGCGTCCTCGGCGGCGCGGTGGGCGTGGAGCAGGCCGGCGTGCGCGGCGCGGGAGGTCTCCAGGGCGTCGGTCCGGGCGGCGAGTGCGGCAGTGGCGCCGCGCAGCAGCGTCTGGGCCTGCTCGGCGTCGGCCGGGACCTGCTCCTCGGGCAGCTCGGTGTGCGCCTCGCCGTCCTCGGGGGCGAGGCGCTCGGCCTCGCCGCGCAGCCGGCCGAGCTTCTCGCTTGCCTCGGTGGCCCGCGACTCCAGCATCTGGACGAGGGACTCGGCGCGGGCGGCCGCGGCCTGGCGGGACGGGCCGTCGGCGCCGTCGGTGGACTCCAGGAGCTGTGCGGCGCGGGTGCGGACCTTGTTGGTGAGCCGGTCCAGTTCGGCGAGGGCGGCGGACTCGTCGCTCTCGGCGCGGGCCTGCTCGGCGCGCAGGTCGGCGCCGACGCCGACCTTCTCGTACAGCTGGGAGGCAGCCCGGTACGCCTCGCGGAGGGTCGGCAGCGCGACGCGCGGGGCGTCCGGGTCCGCCTCCGGGAGGCTCTCAGGGGCGCCGGCGATCTCCGCGCGCTCGGCGCGCAGGGCGCGGGCGGTGCGGTGCGCGTCGTCAGCGGCGCGCTGGGCGGCGCG
>NZ_DATCVQ010000082.1:0-2045 GCF_036566765.1 Streptomyces sp. | reverse complement strand
ACGCGTCGTCTCGCCCCTCCCTCCGAACCACGCTACCGGCCGCCTTCGCCCCGCGCCCGGCAGCACCGCAGCACGAGGACCGCGAGGTGTGCGGTGGTTCCGCGGCACGACCGCGGCACGAAAGGAGGCACACACCGGCGAGGGTCGCCGAGGTACGTCACCGGATCTGCTCGACCCGATCGGCGACGAGCTGGAGCATGACCCTGGGCTCCGGCTTGCTGGGATCGACGAGCTGATCGCCCACAACGGCGAGCAGAGCATCGGCTGCGCATTGCGCGGGAGCTGTTCGCTCTCGACCTCGACGATCCCGATCTCCGGCCGGCCTTCTGGCTGGAGCTCAGACGTTCGGCCCAGCCGGTGCCTCCGGCGCGCCGGGTGCCGTGACCCGGGCGCCGTGGGGACGGGCTCCGGGTCCGGTCGTTCCAGGCGGGAGCGGCATCGGCCCAAGCCGAGCAGGGAGGCCGGGCCGGGCGGGGCCGACCCCGTGTCAGATCCGGTCGGACGTGAGGTCTCCGCGCCGGCCCAGTCGGCTTGCCTGATCGCGGGCGACGGCGGCCTGGGTGGCGTCGCCCAGTGAGTCCGCCAGGCGGGCCTTGCTCAGCCAGTTGTACGGGCTGCGCGGACGCAGCGCGGTCCGCTCGCTGATCAGGACACGGGCCATGTCGTGTCGCCCGGACCTCAGGGCCGACTCGACGAGGGTCTTCTGGAGTGCGTCACGCTGGGCGTGGCTGCCTCCGAACTCGTGGAGCCGCCGACGCAGCGGCCACAGCAGTTCCATGACGGTGTCGTCGTCTTCGCGGGCGTGGGCCACCAGTGCCTCGCACACGGGCAGGCCCACGGTCGCGGTCATCGCGTGGTTGGTGACCGCTGTCGTGCCCGGTTCCGCCAGCCAGCGTCGGCGGTCGGCGATCAGCCGTTCCGCCTCCGCGACCCGGCCGGCGCCGACGTAGGACATGACGGCGTGCACGTCGTTGAAGACGTAGAACGGAGGATCGGCCCGCGCGGACCAGGCGTCCGCGAGCGCCTCCCATCGGGGGGTCTGATCGGATCCCGCGAGATGGAAACGCCACAACATGGCCGCCGCGTCGAGGAGTTCCATGGCCAGCCCTCGGGATTCCTCGTTGTTCAGCGCCGTGTCGTAGATGCTGAGCGCGGTGTCGGTGGAGCCCGCCTCCAATGCATAGAGCGCGTAGTGCCACCAGTTGTGGACCGTGAGGAAGTTGCCACTGGACCAGTCCCCGGTCCGCACGTCGAGATAGGCCATGCCCTCGGCGAAGCGGCCCTGCATCTCGTAGGTGTGCACGACGGCATGGATGGCCCACACGTCACGGCGATTCCGTTCGACTGCGGCTGAGCCTGTCTCCCGGGCGTGGGTGTAGTGCCCGGACTCCTCCAGGCCGAAGGCGTACATACCCAGGAGCGGGCCCCGGTGGGGGTCGTCCGCCTCCCAGGCGGACAGGACACCGCCGATCCTGTCGCGCAGCCGCAGGGCATCGCCAGTGAGGAAGTCGAGCTGATGCCCGACGAAGAGCGCGAGCGCGTCTCGCGGGTAGGCCATGGTCAGCTCCTCCAGAAGCACGCTCCCCCGCCGTAGATCGCCCGCGAGCAGGCTTGCGGCGGCAGCCACGTGCAGTCGATCCCGTGGGGGCAGCCTGGTCAGGTCCAGGCCGGCGGCGAAACCGTCGAATCGCCGCCGCGCCGCGGCGGCGTCGGCCGGCTCCGTGCCCAGCACTCCCAGGTAGGCCGCGAACGCCTGTGCGACAGGCGAGACAGGGGCGACCTGGAGCAGGTCGTCGACGGCCCCGACCACTTCCGGGCGGAAGAAGAGCAGGTCCTCCACGGCACGATCCAGGTGCGCGGCCGCCTCTGATGTGCCGTTGTACAAGTCGTGACCGTACCGGTCGTTCGCCAACGCTGATCACCTCGTCACGAGAGCCATACCAACGGATCGGCGCCGCGACGCGGACGCCCCTCCATATGGAGCCAGTCACGGGGCGCCCGGGGACAGTCCCTGAACAGGTGATCCGTCCGGCAACCGGGCGGAG
>NZ_DATCVQ010000081.1:0-1667 GCF_036566765.1 Streptomyces sp. | reverse complement strand
CGCTGATGGAGCGGGCCGGCTGGTGGCAGCACACCTTCAACCCGGCCGCGACGGCCACGGACGGCTACCAGCAGGCCCGCAACGCCGACGGGAGCTGGGTCTCCGGCTTCACCCCGTCGACCCAGACCGGCTTCGCGCAGGGCAGCAGCGCGACGTACACCTGGATGGTTCCGCACGATGTCGCCCGGCTGGCCGAGGCCGTCGGCGGCCGGGAGCGGGCGATCCAGCGGCTGGACGCGTTCTTCCACAAGGCCGACGGCTCCTGGCAGTACACCGGCGGCGACGCGCTCCGCTACGACCCGACCAACGAGCCCGGCATCCACGTCCCGTGGATGTACAACGCGCTCGGCGCGCCCTGGAAGACCCAGGAGACGGTGCGGGCGATGGCAGACCTCGCTTACGGCACAGGCCCGCGTGGGCTGCCCGGCAACGACGACCTCGGCACCATGTCGGCGTGGTACGTCTTCTCCGCGATGGGCATCTACCCGCAGGACCCCGCCCGCGCCGAGATGCTGCTCTCCAGCCCGGTCTTCGAGCGGGTGGTCATCCACCGCGGCAACGGCGTCGACATCACCATCGAGTCCCCCGGCGCCGGCGCCGAGAACATCTACGTCCAGTCGGTCACTCTCGACGGCACGCCGCACACCCGGTCATGGCTTCCCGAGTCGGTGATGAACCGCGGCGGCACCGTCCGAATCGACGTCGGCGCCGAGCCGAACCGGGACTGGGGCACAGCGGACGCGGACCTGCCGATCCACCACACCAACTGACCGTGCACTTGATCCGAATTCATAATGCACTCATAATGAGTGCATGGCCTATCTGCAGATCCGCGACATCCCCGATGACGTACGCGACGTCCTCGCCCAGCGCGCGAAGGACCGTGGGCAGTCGCTGAACTCCTACCTTCGGGACGTCGTCCTCCGGGAGGCGTCGTTCGCCAACAACCAAGCCCTGATCGACCGCGTGATCGCCAGCAGGGGCGATTCCAAGTTCACCACCGAGGACGTGCTCGCCGCACGCGACACGGCTCGAGGCGAGCGCTCCCAGGGCGCCGCGTGATCGTCCCCGACGCTTCCGCAGTCACTCTTCTCTTCGCAGACCCCGACACCGACTCCCGGGTGAACGCGGCGACCAAGATCCTCGCCGACGACCCCGAATGGGTCGTCCCGGAGATCTGGCGCACCGAGGTGCTCAGTGTCTTTCGCGGACTCCTTCTGGGCGGCAAGCTCACCGACCTGGACGCCGAACAGGCGTTGCATTGGCTCCAGGCGATCACTGTGATCACCGCACCGGCCGGCCCGTGCCTCACCCGAATGTGGGAACTGCGCAGCAACCTGTCGACCTACGACGCCAGCTACGTCGCAGTCGCCGAGTCACATGACCTCACCCTCGTCACCGCCGACGTACGCATCGCGAAAGCCGGTGTCGCGCGCTGCCCCGTGAGAACGATCAACTGACAGGTCCCAGTTTGCGGTCGCCGACTCACCACGCCGTGATGGGCCATGGGCTGCCGTTGGAGGGCACTCGTGGCAGGCTTTCGACGACTCGGTCGTGATGACAGTCAGCTGATCATCGGTCGTCCGACGACGCTGAGTTCTGGCCTCGATAAGTGGAGCGCAAGCACATGCTTCGGCGGTTCACGAGAGACGTGCCTGGATCACCGC
>NZ_DATCVQ010000080.1:0-7471 GCF_036566765.1 Streptomyces sp. | reverse complement strand
CCGCGCCAGGTGAACGGGACGCCCCGAGCCGTCTCCAGGTCCGGGCCGTCCATCAGCTGGAAGTGCACGTGCGGCTCCGTGGAGTTGCCGGAGTTGCCGCAGCGGGCCAGCTCCTGGCCCGCGGTGACCCGGTCGCCGGGGCGGACGGCCAGGGAGCCGCGCTTCAGGTGCGCGTACATCGCGAACGTCCCGTCGCCGAGGTCGAGGACGAGGTGGTTGCCGGTCACCCGGCGGGCGCCGGCGAGCACGCGGGCGGCGGACTCGAAGAGCATCAGGTACAGCACGGCGGGCAGCGAGTTGCGGCTCAGGTGGTCGCGCTGCCCGTCCTCGGCGTGCACGACGGTCCCGTCGGCGACCGCGAACAGCGGGGCGTCGAAGGCGGGGAAGTCCCGGTTGCGGCGCATGACCGGCCAGAACAGGGCGAAGGACGGGCGCGGACGCTCGTCGGACTCGGCGGTGACGTCGATCGCGTACGTCTGGCCGAACTGGTGGGTGCCGTGGCTGGGCGTCCGGTCCGCCGGGCTGTTCAGCGCCGACCAGCGACCGGCGACTGGAGGCGCCACCTCGACCGGCGCCCGCGGCGGCGCGGCCGCGATCTCCCGGCGCGCGGTCCGGGCGAGCGTGATCGCGAGGACCGTGGCGGCGAGGGCCGGCAGCCAGCCGGCCCAGTACGGGTAGGGCAGGTCGACGAAGGACGAGGCGATGGCCTGCCCGGCGAACAGCAGCCACAGCGTGCGGTGGACGTTTCCCGCGAGCTTGCGTGCGGACATGGACTTCTCCCCCTGAGACATCCGGTGCGGTCCGGTCAAGGACGGGCGGCGGTGAGGACCACCAGGAGCGGGACGACCCGGGCTCCCGGTACCTCGTGGCGGCCGCGTCCGGCGGTGTGGAGCCAGCCGGCGGCGGTCAGTTGGCGCAGGTGGTGGTAGATCTGGCCGGTCGTGCCGATCTCCTCCAGCTCCGCCAGTTCGGCGGCCGTGCGCCGGCCGCCGAGGATCTCCCGCAGCAGCCGGAGGCGTACGGGATGACCGAGCGCGGCGAAGGAGTCGGCGACCTCGGACCAGTCCCGTTCCAGCAGGTCCTCGGTGAGTGCGCCGAACTGCCACTCGTACCGCTCCCCGGTGGGCAGCGATAGCGCGCCGGTGAAGAGGACCCCGCCGTCGGCGGCCGCCTCCCCCACCTCGGCGAGCTGCGCCTTGAGGCCCTCCAGGGCCCAGAAATCGCCCTCGGTGGGGGCGTGTTCCGTACGGTCGGCGCTCTCGAGCGCCGCCATGCGCCGCTCGAGTTCGGCGACGCGCTCTTCCAGCTCCATGAGTACGAGATTACGTAATCACGTAATCTCGTGCAAGCCCTGCGCGCGGAAACGCGAGAAGGCCCCCGCCTTCCTTCCGGCGGGGGCCTTCTCGTCGAGCGATGCGTCAGGCCAGCAGGCCCGGGATCGTCGCCTCGTGCGCGGTGCGCAGCTCCGTCAGGGAGAGCGCGAACTCACCCTGGACGTCCACGGCGTCGCCGTCGACGACACCGATCCGGGTCGCGGGCAGACCGCGCGCCCCGCACATGTCGGTGAAGCGGAGCTCCTCGCTGCGCGGGACGGCCACGACCGCACGGCCGGCCGACTCGCTGAAGAGGAACGTGAAGGCGTCGAGGCCCTCGGGGACGACCAGGCGCGCGCCGGTGCCGCCGCGCAGGCAGGACTCGACGACCGCCTGGACCAGACCGCCGTCCGAGAGGTCGTGCGCCGCGTCGATCATGCCGTCGCGGGACGCCGAGATCAGGATCTCGCCGAGCAGCTTCTCCCGGTCGAGGTCCACGGCCGGCGGCATGCCGCCGAGGTGCTGGTGGATCACCTCGGACCAGGCCGAGCCGCCGAACTCCTCACGCGTGTCGCCGAGCAGGTAGAGGAGCTGGCCCTCTTCCGCGAAGGCGATCGGGGTGCGGCGGTTGACGTCGTCGATCACACCGAGCACGGCCACGACCGGCGTCGGGTGGATCGCGACCTCACCGGTCTGGTTGTACAGCGACACGTTGCCGCCGGTCACCGGGGTGCCCAGCTGCAGGCAGCCGTCCGCGAGACCGCGGGTGGCCTCGGCGAACTGCCACATGACGGCCGGGTCCTCGGGCGAACCGAAGTTCAGGCAGTCCGAGATCGCCAGCGGCTTGGCGCCGGAGGCGGCGACGTTGCGGTACGCCTCCGCCAGCGCGAGCTGCGCGCCGGTGTACGGGTCGAGCTTCGCGTACCGGCCGTTGCCGTCCGTGGCCATCGCCACGCCGAGGTTGGTCTCCGCGTCGATCCGGACCATGCCCGCGTCCTCGGGCTGGGCCAGAACCGTGTTGCCCTGCACGAAGCGGTCGTACTGATCCGTGATCCAGGACTTGGAGGCCTGGTTCGGCGACGAGACCAGCTTCAGGACCTGGTCCTTCAGCTCTGCGCCGGTCTGCGGCCGGGGCAGCTTGCCCGCGTCGTCCGCCTGCAGCGCGTCCTGCCACTCCGGGCGGGCGTACGGCCGGTGGTACGTCGGGCCCTCGTGGGCGACGGTGCCGGGCGGCACGTCCACGATGAGCTCGCCGTGCCAGAAGATCTCCAGGTGGTCGCCGTCCGTGACCTCACCGATGACGGTGGCGGTGACGTCCCACTTCTCGCAGATCTCCATGAAGCGCTCGACGTGCTGCGGCTCGACGATCGCGCACATGCGCTCCTGCGACTCGCTCATGAGGATCTCCTCGGGCGAGAGCGTCGCGTCGCGCAGCGGCACGGTGTCCAGCTCGACCCGCATGCCGCCGGAGCCCGCGGAGGCCAGCTCGGACGTGGCGCAGGAGAGCCCGGCACCGCCGAGGTCCTGGATGCCCGCGACGAGCTTCTCCTTGAAGATCTCCAGGGTGCACTCGATGAGGAGCTTCTCCTGGAACGGGTCGCCGACCTGCACGGCGGGCCGCTTGGTGGGCTTGGTGTCGTCGAAGGTCTCGGACGCGAGGACCGAGACGCCGCCGATGCCGTCGCCACCCGTGCGGGCGCCGTAGAGGATCACCTTGTTGCCGGGGCCGGAGGCCTTGGCGAGGTGGATGTCCTCGTGCTTCATCACGCCGATGCAGCCGGCGTTGACCAGCGGGTTGCCCTGGTAGCACGCGTCGAAGACGACCTCGCCGCCGATGTTCGGCAGACCCAGGCAGTTGCCGTAGCCGCCGATGCCGGCGACGACGCCCGGCAGGACGCGCTTGGTGTCGGGATGGTCGGCCGCGCCGAACCGCAGCGGGTCGACGACCGCGACCGGGCGCGCGCCCATGGCGAGGATGTCGCGGACGATGCCGCCCACGCCGGTCGCCGCGCCCTGGTAGGGCTCGATGTACGAGGGGTGGTTGTGCGACTCGACCTTGAAGGTGACCGCGTACCCCTGGCCGACGTCGACGACGCCCGCGTTCTCGCCGATGCCGACGAGCATCGCGTCGTTCTCGGGGACCTTCTCGCCGAACTGCTTCAGGTGGACCTTGCTGCTCTTGTACGAGCAGTGCTCGGACCACATGACGGAGTACATGGCGAGCTCGGCGCCGGTGGGACGGCGGTCGAGGATCTCGCGGATGCGCGCGTACTCGTCCTGCTTGAGGCCGAGCTCGGCCCACGGCTGCTCGACGTCGGGGGTCTCGGTGGCGTGCTTGACGGTGTCGAGGCTCATCAGGCGTTGACCAGCTTCTTGAGGATCGAGGTGAAGAAACCGAGCCCGTCGGTACGGCCGGTGCCGATCAGCGGCTCGACCGCGTGCTCCGGGTGCGGCATGAGGCCGACCACGTTGCCCGCGGCGTTGGTGATGCCCGCGATGTCACGCAGCGAGCCGTTCGGGTTCGTGTCGAGGTACCGGAAGGCGACCCGCCCCTCGGCCTCCAGCTCGTCGAGCACGCGCTCGTCGGCGACGTACCGGCCGTCCATGTTCTTCAGCGGGACCTGGATCTCCTGGCCCTGCTCGTAGTCGGCGGTCCAGGCGGTGTCCGCGTTCTCCACCCGCAGCTTCTGGTCGCGGCAGATGAAGTGCAGGTGGTTGTTGCGCAGCATCGCGCCCGGCAGCAGATGGGCCTCGGTGAGGATCTGGAAGCCGTTGCAGATGCCGAGGACGGGCATGCCCGCCTTCGCCTGCTCGATGATCGTCTCCATCACCGGCGAGAAGCGGGAGATGGCGCCGGCCCGCAGGTAGTCGCCGTAGGAGAAGCCGCCGGCGAGGACGACCGCGTCGACCTGCTTCAGGTCCTTGTCGCGGTGCCAGAGCGAGACGGGCTCGGCGCCCGCCAGACGGGCGGCGCGCAGCGCGTCCTGGTCGTCGAGGGTTCCAGGGAAGGTGACGACTCCGATGCGAGCGGTCACGACTCCACCTTCACGGTGAAGTCCTCGATCACGGTGTTGGCGAGGAAGGTTTCGGCCATCTCATGGATGCGGGCGAGAGCGGCCTCGTCGACCGGACCCTCCACCTCCAGCTCGAAGCGCTTCCCCTGACGGACGTCGGCGATCCCCTGGAATCCCAGGCGCGGCAGCGCACGCTGCACGGCCTGCCCCTGCGGGTCGAGGATCTCCGGCTTGAGCATGACGTCGACTACGACGCGTGCCACTGGCACTCCCGGTGTGTGTTGCGTGGGCGGTTCCCTCAGCGTACCTGTCTCCAAATTCTACGCGAGTAGACTTTTGGAGGAGCACACAAAGACCGCCAGGAAAAATCCACGTGAAATATCGCGCCGCCCATTGCAGCAGCGGAGACACGCTGATGGAATTGCCGGGGCTTCACGATGCCGTGCCAACCGCTGTACAAAGGAATCCAGGGGAAAGCAGCATTGCCCCTCAACAGCCGGACATTCCGGCATCGCCGCACGTCAGGCGCGCCCGACCGGCAACCCTGATGCGACGAACCGCAGGAAAGGACCGATATCCGTGGCGCAGCGCGTAGTGGTCACGCTCTTCGACGACATCGACGGCGGAGAAGCGGCGGAAACGGTCACCTTCGGCCTCGACGGTAAGACGTACGAGATCGACCTCAATCCCGCCAATGCAAAGAAACTGCGCAAGGCCCTGGCCCCGTACGTGGCCGCCGGGCGAAAGCAGGCCGCCGGCCGTACCGGTGCGGTCGCGAAGACCCGTACGGTCACCGCACTGGCCCCCGCCCCGGCCGCCGTACGCGCCTGGGCGCAGTCCAACAAGATGGAGGTGCCGGCCCGCGGCCGCATCCCCAAGCGGGTCTACGAGGCGTTCCGCGAGGCCAGTTGAGGCGGGCGCTGACGGGACGCCAGGAAGCGATTTGCCATGCACCCCCGACCTTCGGCTAGAGTCTGGATCACGCCGAGGGGCGAGGCCGAAAGGCCGGACCTCGCGCAGCGTGCGGGTGTAGTTCAGTAGTAGAACATCCCCCTTCCAGGGGGAAGGCGCAGTGTGCAATTCCTGTCACCCGCTCTGCATCGTGTTACCGGCCACTCCGGTGGATCAGGTACAGTGGTGCTCGCACCGCCCAGTGAGAGCTGGTCGGGAGCAATGCGGACGTGGCTCAGTTGGTAGAGCATCACCTTGCCAAGGTGAGGGTCGCGAGTTCGAATCTCGTCGTCCGCTCGGGTACAAAGGCCCCGGTTCTCAGGAACCGGGGCCTTTGTCGTTCCCTGAACCGGCCCGCCGCCGATGACATTTGTCATGAGCAGTGGTGACAGCGCGCACTGCTGCCCGGCCCCGTCCGGCGGGAGTCTGAGGGACATGACGAATGTGATCGAGGCGGACGGCCTCCACCGGACCTACTCCGGCGGCTTCGAGGCCGTCGGCGGAATCTCCCTCGCGGTCCCCCGGGGCGAGATCTTCGCGCTCCTCGGGACCAACGGCGCCGGCAAGACCTCCACCGTGGAACTCCTGGAGGGCCTGGCCCGGCCCACCGGCGGCACGGTCCGGGTGCTCGGCCACGACCCGTACACGGAACGGGCCGTCGTCCGCCCCCGGATCGGCGTGATGCTCCAGGAGGGCGGCTTCCCGTCCGACCTCACCGTGGCCGAGACCGTACGCATGTGGGCCGGCTGCACCACCGGCGCCCGGCCCGCCGGCGAGGCCCTGGAGATGGTCGGGCTGACCGACCGGGCCGCCGTAAGGATCAAGCAGCTCTCCGGCGGCGAGCGGAGGCGGCTCGACCTCGCGCTCGCCCTGCTCGGCCGCCCCGAGGTGCTCTTCCTCGACGAGCCGACCACCGGCCTGGACGCCGAGGGCCGCCGCGACACCTGGGAGCTGGTCCGCCGGCTGCGCGACGCCGGCGCGACCGTGCTGCTCACCACGCACTACCTGGAGGAGGCGGAGTCCCTCGCCGACCGGCTGGCGATCATGCACAAGGGCCGGATCGTCACCTCCGGCACGCCCGCCGAGGTCACCGCCTCGCGGCCGGCCAGGATCCGCTTCCTGCTCCCCGAGGGCCTCGGCGCGGAGCGCCTGCCGCTCGGCCTGAAGGCCGCCGCGGACGGCCGGCGGGTGGAGATCCGCACGTACGCGCTCCAGGACGCGCTCGGCGAGCTGCTCGGCTGGGCCGCGACCGCCGGCGTACGGCTCGAAGGGCTCGACGCCCGCTCCGCCTCGCTGGAGGAGGCCTTCCTGGAGATCGCCTCCCGCGCCGACGACCCGACCACCTCCCGCACCGCCGACCTGGAAGAGGCCCGATGAACGCCACCGCCGCGCGCCTGACCGCCCTCGGGCGGGCCGAGCTCACGCTCCTCTCGCGCAACCGGAACAACCTCTTCGTCGCCGTGCTCATGCCGGTGCTGATGATCGGCCTGCTGCGCACCTCGCTCGCCGGGATGGACGACGGGAACCTCCCGATGGGCATCGCCGAGGCGACGGCGGTCGGCGGCACCGGGATGGTCCTCGTCCTCGTCGTCTACATGAACCTCGTCGCCACCTACGTCGCCCGCCGCGAGGAGCTGGTCCTCAAGCGGCTGCGCACCGGTGAGGCCCGCGACACCGAGATCCTGGCCGGCGGCGCGCTGCCGGCCGCCGTGATCGCGCTGGTCCAGTGCGCGCTGCTGACGGCGCTCGGCCCGGCCGCCCTGGGCGCGACCGCCCCGCACCGCCCCGACCTGCTGTTCCTCGGCGTGCTCGGTGCGATCGTGATGCTGGCCGCGCTGGCCGCCGTCACCACGGTGATCACCCGCACCGTGGAGAGCGCCGGCCTGACCACCCTGCCGTTCTTCCTGATCTCCGCGTGGGGCTCGGGGCTGATGATGCCCGTCGACTCGCTGCCGGACCCGATCGCCACCGTCTGCTCGATGCTCCCGCTCAGCGGGGTCATGGAGTTCGTACGGGCCGGCTGGCTCGGCGTCGGCGCGCCCGGCGCGGCAGGCGGCACGGAACTGCTGGGCGCGGGCATCACCACGGTGGCCTGGATCGTGCTGAGCGTGTTTGCTGTCCAGAAGTGGTTCCGCTGGGAACCGCGACGCTAGGGAACCGCGACGCCAGGGGAATGCGCCGCCGGGGGAATGC
>NZ_DATCVQ010000079.1:0-1507 GCF_036566765.1 Streptomyces sp. | reverse complement strand
CTGCGACATCGCCACGGCGGTGAGTGCCGAGGAGCTCGGCCTGGCCGCCGAGATCCTCTCCGACGCGAGCGGCGCCATCCACCTGGCCAACGAGGCCGGCAAGGTCTCGGCCGACCAGCTCCACCAGACCCTGCTCGTCCTGCTGCACTCCAACTTCGCCGCGGTCGCCACCACCGCGGCCTGGACAGAAGCGGTCACTGACCGGAAGCCGCTCGCCAAGAGCGACCTCGGCACCTCCGCCCTGCAGGGCCGCGCGGCGTTCGCCGGCTGAGGGCTCGCGGGCGGACGTGCCGTCGCGGAGTCACGGTGTCCTCTCGGCCGACGTGGGCGTGGCCGAAGTCGGCAGGGTGTGCGTGTGTGCCGCGGCCGCAGCGCCCGCGTCGGCCAAAGTGCCCCGGGCGACCCGGTGACGCCCCATGATCACGGCCATCGCGACGCCGACGAGACTGAACACCGCCATCACCCAGGACGCGGCGGCAAGGCCGGAGGACAGGGCATCGGCACTGGACTGGCCCTCAGCGGTCTGGCTGGCGATGACGTTGCCATAGATCGTCGCAGCCAGCGCCGTGGCCACGGCCGCGCCGACGTAGCGTGCCATGTTGGAGACACCCGAGGCCGCCCCGACCTGGGCTGCCGAGACGCACGCCGTCGAGGCCGACGTCGCGGGCCCGTTGGACAGGCCCATCCCGACGGCCGCCGCGACGAGCGGCAGCACGAACGCGCCGTACCCCCACGAGCCCTCGACGAAGCCGATCCAGCCGAAGCCGATCGCCGTGATCGCGAAGCCGGCTCCGACCACCGGCCGACCGCCGAACCGCGCCGCGACCCGGGGCACCAGGGGAGCGACCGCGACGAGGCCGACGGTGGCCGGAAGTGTCGCCAGGCCCGCTTGCAGCGAGCTGAGCCCGAGCGTGCTCGGGTCTTGGAAGTAGAGGCTCACCAGGTACATCAGCGCGTTGATGGTGCCGGCGCCGATGAGGATGGCGATCGTGGACGCGACCAGGACCCGGTTGCGAAGCAGGGCCAGGTCGAGCATGGGGACGGCGACCCGCTTCTCCACCGCGACGAAGGCGAATCCCGACACCACGGCCACTGCGAGGCACCCGAGCGTGGCCAACGACGTCCACCCCCAGTCACTGCCCTCACTGAGTGCCAGGATGATCGGGGTGAGGGTGGCAGCGACCAGCACGCTGCCAGCGACGTCGATCGAGCGCGGCCGGTCCTCGTCGCGGGATTCGGTCACCATGCGTGCGGTCATCGCTATGCACACCGCCGCGACGCCGGCGTCGAGCCAGAACAGTCCCTGCCAGCTCGTCAGCTCGACCAGGACACCGCCGAGCAGCGGCCCGGCCGCAGCACCCACGCCTGCCGCCGCGCCCCAGAGCGAGACCGCCCGCAGCTTGCCTTCTTCAGGTGTGCCGACCGTCAGCAGGCTGAGGCCACAGGCCAGGATCGTCGCGCCGGATGCGCCCTGGATGCACCGCCCGGCGATGACGGCTGCACCCGA
>NZ_DATCVQ010000078.1:0-8899 GCF_036566765.1 Streptomyces sp. | reverse complement strand
GAGAGCGGCGGCGATCTCCGGTTCGCCGAGTCGTTCGGCCTGGCCTCGGCAATGCTCCACAACGGCGCCGAGTTGGTGACGGCCACCCGCTGGGTGCTGCCGACGAGCTTCGCGTTCCACCGCCTGGCCGGCCTGCCCGAGTCCGTTCGCCCGCTGTCCGCAGCGGTCGTCGCCGTCGACACCGCCCACGAGGACCAGGACCCGGTGGCCCGGCTAGGCCGTTGGCAGCGCGAGCAACTGGACCACTGGCGCTCCGACGGCCGGATCGAGCACTCGCCCCTGCTGTGGGCGGCCATGACCTGCATCGTCGTGTGAGCCTTGCGATGCCTGCGCGCGGGGACGACGAGGGGCATCCCCGAGACCCCTCATCGCGAGCGCTCGCTGGTGATCGTCCCCGTGTCCTCTCTCTCCCGCCTGACGTCCGAGGCGCTGACCGCGGCGGCCTCCCTGGGCGACGAGGTGCGCGCGCTCACCGTCTGCTACCCGCGCTGGAGCGCTCCTGGGCGGAGTGGGGCCCCGGAGCGCCGTTCATACGGCTGACCTGCGAGAGCCGCAGCCTGGGCCGTCCCATCGCCGCGTATGTGCGCGAGGTCGCCGTGGCGGAACCGGCCACCGGGTCACTGCACTGCGGACGCACATGGCACGCGGCACGTTCCGGATCTACCTCGGCGCGGCCCCCCGGCGCGGTCGCCTTCGTCGAGCACCACCACCGGCCGCGCACCGCGATGATGTTGCACGGCCTGGAACACATCCCACGCAGGAAACTGGCAACGTCCCCGACGAGGCCAAGGACCGCATCTTCGAACCCTCCAGCGCTAAGGCGACTCACCACGCGGCAACGGCGTCGGCCTCGGACTCGCGGTCGCCCGCGGTTTCGTGGAGGCCATCGGCGGCACCCTGCACGCCGAGGACACACCGGGCGGCGGCCTCACCATGGTGCTGACCCTGCCCATGGCGGCGAGCCACCCACCCTCGCCGGAACCGGACCTGTCCACTACGGCGATCGCGTAGGACAGTCGACCGACCGGCGCTGATGCAGAACGCCGCCGGGGCGGCGTACACCGACGCAGTGCCGGAATACGCCGCCCGCGGCCGGGACGAACTGCCGGAGGCAGTCCGCGCGGTCACCTCGGGTCGCGGTCGAACACCGCCTTCGACCAGCGGTAGCCGAGCGCCGCGAGGCCCAGGCACCAGACGATGGTGATCCACCAGTTGTTGCCGATCTCGGTGCCGAGCAGCAGCCCGCGCAGGGTCTCGATGGCCGGGGTGAAGGGCTGGTACTCGGCGATCGGCTGGAACCAGCCCGGCATCGCGTCGACCGGCACGAAGGCACTGGAGATGAGCGGCAGGAAGACCAGCGGCAGCGCGTTGTTGCTGGCTGCCTCGGCGCTGGGGCTGACCATGCCCATCCCGACCGCGATCCAGGTGAACGCCAGGGCGAAGAGCGTGAGCAGCCCGAATGCCGCCAGCCACTCCAGGGCCGAGGCGTCCGTGGAGCGGAAGCCGATGGCCACACCGACGGCGCCGACGAGAACCACGCTGATGACCGACTGCAGCACGCTGCCGATGACGTGCCCGATGAGCACGGAGCCGCGGTGGATCGCCATGGTGCGGAAGCGGGCGATGATGCCCTCGGTCATGTCCATGGAGACGGACACCGCGGTGCCGACCAGGGTGCCGCCGATGGTCATCAGCAGGATGCCCGGGACGAGATACGCGATGTACTCCGAGCGATCGGCGCCTCCGCCGCCGATGCCCGCACTCATCACGTCGCCGAAGACGTAGACGAAGAGCAGTAGAAGGACGATCGGCGTGAGCAGCAGGTTCAGGGTGAGGGACGGGTAGCGGCGCGCGTGCAGCAGGTTGCGGCGCAGCATCGTGCTTGAGTCCCGCACGGCGAGCGAGAGCCGGGTCGGGCGGGCGGGAGCCAGGGGGGAGCTCATCGGACAGCCTCACCTTTCTTGTCGGTTCGGTCGGCTCCGCCGGTCAGGGCGAAGAACACGTCGTCGAGGTCGGGGGAGTGCATGGTCAGCTCGTCGGCCTCCACGTCGGCGGCGTCCAGCCAGTCGAGGAGGGAGCGCAGCTCGCGCTGGCCGCCGTCACTGGGGATCTGCAGCGCGAGCGCCTCGTCGTCCCGGGTGGCCTCGCGCAGTGCGGAGGCCGCTCTCTGGTACGCGGCCGGGTCGGTGAAGCGGAGCCGGACATGCCCGCCGGGGATCAGCCGCTTCAGCTCGTCGGCGGTGCCCTCGGCGGCGATCCTGCCGTCGTTCAGCACGGCGATGTGATCGGCGAGTTCGTCGGCCTCCTCCAGGTACTGGGTGGTGAGGAAGACGGTGACGCCGTCGGAGACGAGTTCGCGGATGATCTGCCACATGTTGTGGCGGGAGCGGGGGTCGAGGCCGGTGGTGGGCTCGTCGAGGAAGATGACCCTGGGCTTGCCGACCAGGGTCATGGCGATGTCGAGGCGGCGCTTCATGCCGCCGGAGTAGGTGGAGGCGGGCTTCCTCGCGGCCTCGGTGAGGTCGAAGCGCTCCAGCAGCTCGGCGGCGACCTGCCGTCCCTCGCGCTTGGACAGGTGGTGCAGGTCCGCCATGAGGAGCATGTTCTCCTCGCCGGTGATCAGGCCGTCGACGGCGGAGAACTGACCGGTGACGCCGATCGAGGCGCGTACGGCCTGCGGGTGGGTGGCGAGGTCGTGACCTCCGACCTGGGCGGAGCCGTCGTCGGCGGTGATGAGCGTGGACAGGATCTTCACG
The DNA here is from genome assembly GCF_036566765.1 of Streptomyces sp. GTDB lineage: Bacteria > Actinomycetota > Actinomycetes > Streptomycetales > Streptomycetaceae > Streptomyces. The sequence goes on along the minus strand of NZ_DATCVQ010000078.1, from coordinate 6,143 downwards.
GCGGTGGTCTTGCCGGCGCCGTTCGGTCCGAGGAGGGAGAAGATCGTCCCCTTCGGGACGGAGAGGTCGACGCCGTCGAGGACGGTCTTGTCGCCGTAGGACTTGCGCAGCCCGTTCGCGGCGATGGCCAGGTCGGTCATGAGAGGTGCCCCCTTGAGATGGATGCGGACTACAGGCTGCGGGCGGTGATGTCGCCGTACGACGTGGTCGCCCGGATGTTCAGACCGGAGTCGGCGCCGTCGCTGTTCTTGAGCGCGTTCTGGACCCGGCCGTAGGTGGTGCCGGCGTCGAGGGTGGCGGAGACGCCGCGGGCGGCGGCGACGGTGATGTCGCCCTTCTGGGCGCTGAGGGTGACGTTGCCGCCGTGGGCCTCGGAGACCTCGACGTTGCCGAGCTGGGTGCTGATGTCGGCCGAGCCGGTGAGGCGGCCGACGACGACGTCGCCGTCGTGGACGGAGAGTCGGGCGCTCGCGGCCTCGTCGAGCTTGACCGAGCGGTGGCCGCCCTCGAAGGCGACGTCACCGAGCCGGCCCACGCCGCGGAACTCGGCGGCGGCGGCCTTCGCCTCGACGTGGGAGCCGGCGGGCAGCTGGACGGTGACCTCGACCGCCCCGGAGTGCCCGAACACCGCGTTCTTCGGCTCCGGCGTCTCGATCCGCAGGACGCCGTCGTCGTAGCTGACCGCGGTCTGCTCGGCGACCTTCACGTCCTTGCTCTTGCCGGCGTCCGCGGGGCGGACCTCGACGGTGGTGTCGGCGCGGTCGGCGGCGATGAACCGGATGTGACCCGCGGGGATGTCGAGGACGACGGAGATGGGGGCGGAGGTGTTGAAGGTCTGCATGGTGTGCTCCTTGGCTTTTCGTCGTCGGCGTTTCCGACATGGGAAAAGCTACGTTGCGTTCAAGGGTGTGGCAACAGCTCTGTTGCGCAGAAACCGTGTCATCGCAGGTAGTTGCATCAAATTCATTGCAACGACCGTGACGCCTAACGCAACGAGGAGCGACGTTGCGTTGCAATGAACTGTGGCTGAACGCTATGGCCGGCGGCGCAGGGGGCGCTTGGGGGGAGGATCGGGCCGAGATCTGTGACGTGTGCGGCCACGAGATGCGGCAGAAGCCGGTGGCGGAGCCTCGGGAGAAATGGCAACTGCCGGTCAAGGAGCCGTGGTTCTGTACCCGGTGCTACGCGTGGCGCGACGCTGTGCGGCGTGGCGCACGACGGCCTGTCGGTCTCCCCGTACTTGTGGGCGCCGCATGGGCCCGATGCCTGCCAGGCATGCAAGGAGGCCGCGACCGTCATCGACGGGCGCCGGCCGTTGGGGATGCGAGGCGGGAAGCGGGCCCATCCCACGCCTCGGGGCGGTCGCCGCGGGGGAGTTGTCGGCCGGGTCGCCCGGCTGGGCGAACAGGAGGCTTCGTCCGGCCTGCCGACGATACGCCGAAGGGGCCGGACCCCACCGGGTCCCGCCCCTTCGTCACGCTTGTACGCGTCGTCAGTTCTTGACGGCGTTCAGGCAGAGCACGAACTTGTCCGCGTCCCACTGCTGCGCGAGCGCGACCTCGCTCGCCTCGCCGCACTTCTCGACGTCGAAGGTGTTGTCGTAGACCTTGACGACCTTGTAGAGGTCGGCGACCTTCTCGGTGCACGACTTGCTCTCGACCTCGGGGTCGTTCTCCGGGCCGGACACGGTGACGCAGTCGCCCGCCTGGGCGTGCACCGGGGTCTCACCGGTGAGGACCGGGATGCCGAGCTTCACGGCCAGGGCGACGGCGATCGCCACGCCGACGCCGAGGACCTTCTTGCCGAGCCCGCCCTTCTTCTTCTCCGGCTCGGCGGGCGCGAGCGGCTGGTCGGGGGTGGCGGGAGGAGTCGTCACGAGAGCTTCCTTGGGGACGTGTACATGATCGGACGCGAACGCTACATCGCCCCCAACGGGCAAAAGGGACTGCGAAGATCCACTTCTTGATCAGTTGTGAACTCGTGATTCTGTCGGGCTGTCAGGCCCTCCGCCTACCATGTGCCGATCGACGGCGGAGGGGGCGCGACGGTGGAGCGGGACCACGGCTGGGGAGACCTCGACTGGGAGGGGTGGGAAGACCTCCGCCTCGTACGGCGGCGGCTCGCCGAAGGGGCCGATCCGGAGGAGTGGCGGGACGGGTTGCGCGCCTTGCATCGCGCCGCACTCTTCGGGTCGCCCGAGGTCGTCGCCGAACTCGCCGGGCGGGTCGCGGACGTGGACGCGCTCGAGCACGGGGTGACCGCGCTGTGGGAGGCCGTGCTGGAAGGGCGGGCGGGCAACGCGCGCGCCCTCGCCGCCGCCGGCGCGGACCCCTGGCGGGAGCTCCTCGGCGGGTGGTCGCCGGGGCGGCTCAGTCTCGCCGGGGCGACGCCCGATCTGTTCGGGCCGATGCCCGATCTGTTCGTGCGGCCGGAGGGCGAGCGCGGGCTGACCGAGGCGGAGAGCGTCGTGGCCCGGGAGGGGCGGCGGCTCGTCGCCGCGCTGGGGACGTTCCACACCGAGGGGCTCGGGCTCGCGTGCGTGGCCGGGATCGACGCCGACGAGGCCGTACGGCGGCTGGCGGCGACCCCGGCGGACGCCGACGTACTGGAAGAGCTGTTCGAGGATCCGTACGAGTACGGCCTCGACGAGGGGATACGGATCGTCGGCGTGACGACCGTGCCCGGCGGCTGCGTCGTCACCCAGCCGTGGGCGTACATGCCGTCCACGCCGGGTGTTCTGACCCTGCTCTCCGCCGGGACCTTCGGCTACGGCCTCTACGCCAACCCCAAGAGCGGCAACCAGGGCAGCATCGTCCGCGACGGCCGGATCGAGGGCTCCGACCTGCATCCGGGCGGTGGCCCGGACGTGGACGACACGTCCGAGGAGGTCCTTTCCTCCTACCTCTTCCACGGCAACGCCGTCGCGTACGCCTGTGCCTTCGCGGGCCTGCGCCTCACCGACGCGCGCGCGGTCGTGGGGCCGCCCGACCTCTGGGTCGAACTGCCCGACCGCGACTACTGGCAGTTCTGAGGACCGACGCGCACGGGTTCGTGCGCGAGCCAGGCGGGCCGGGTCGGTCGTAGGCTGCCGACATGTGCGGAATCGTGGGGTACGTCGGCGGGCAGTCGGCGCTTGATGTGGTCATCGCCGGGCTCAAGCGGCTCGAGTACCGCGGGTACGACTCGGCCGGGGTCGCGGTGCTCGCCGACGGCGGGCTCGCCGCGGCCAAGAAGGCGGGCAAGCTCGTCAATCTGGAGAAGGAGCTGGTGGACCGGCCGCTGCCGAGCGGCTCCACCGGCATCGGCCATACCCGCTGGGCCACCCACGGCGGGCCGACCGACGCCAACGCGCACCCGCACCTCGACAACGCGGGCCGGGTCGCCGTCGTCCACAACGGGATCATCGAGAACTTCGCCGCCCTCAGGAACGAGTTGGAGGAGCGCGGGCACGAGCTCGCCTCCGAGACCGACACCGAGGTCGTGGCCCATCTGCTCGCCGAGCAGTTCTCCTCCTGCGGGGACCTCGCGGAGGCGATGCGCCTGGTGTGCCGGCGGCTCGACGGGGCGTTCACGCTGGTCGCCGTGCACGCCGACCAGCCGGACGTCGTCGTCGGCGCGCGCCGCAACTCGCCGCTCGTCGTGGGCGTCGGGGAGGGCGAGTACTTCCTCGCCTCCGACGTCGCCGCCTTCATCGCCCACACCCGGTCCGCGATCGAGCTCGGCCAGGACCAGGTCGTGGAGCTGTCCCGCGACGGCGTCAACGCCACCGACTTCGACGGGGCGCCCGCCGAGGTCCACGCGTACCACGTCGACTGGGACGCCTCCGCCGCCGAGAAGGGCGGCTACGACTACTTCATGCTCAAGGAGATCGCCGAGCAGCCGAAGGCCGTCGCCGACACCCTCCTCGGCCGGATCGACGCGTCCGGCTCGCTCACCCTGGACGAGCTGCGGATCCCCGACGCCGAGCTGCGCGAGGCCGACAAGGTCGTCATCGTCGCCTGCGGCACCGCCTTCCACGCCGGGCTCATCGCCAAGTACGCCATCGAGCACTGGACCCGCATCCCCTGCGAGGTGGAGCTGGCCAGCGAGTTCCGCTACCGGGACCCCATCCTCGGCGCGCGGACGCTGGTCGTCGCGATCTCGCAGTCCGGCGAGACCATGGACACCCTGATGGCGCTGCGGCACGCGCGCGAGCAGGGCGCGAAGGTGCTCGCCATCTGCAACACCAACGGGTCGACGATCCCGCGGGAGTCGGACGCGGTCCTTTACACGCACGCCGGGCCGGAGGTCGCGGTCGCGTCGACGAAGGCGTTCCTGACGCAGCTCGTCGCCTGCTATCTCGTCGCGCTGTACCTGGGGCAGGTCCGCGGCACCAAGTGGGGCGACGAGATCCACGCGGTCGTCAAGGAGCTGGCGCGCAGCGCCGAGAAGGTCGAGCAGGTCCTGGAGACGATGGAGCCGGTACGGGCGCTCGCCCGGTCGCTCGCGGACAAGGACACCGTCCTCTTCCTGGGCAGGCACGTGGGCTACCCCGTCGCCCTGGAGGGCGCGCTCAAGCTGAAGGAGCTCGCGTACATGCACGCCGAGGGCTTCGCGGCGGGCGAGCTGAAGCACGGGCCGATCGCGCTGATCGAGCAGGACCTGCCGGTGGTCGTGGTCGTGCCCTCGCCGCGCGGGCGCTCGGTCCTGCACGACAAGATCGTCTCCAACATCCAGGAGATCCGGGCCCGCGGAGCGCGCACGATCGTGATCGCGGAGGAGGGGGACGAGTCGGTCGCGCCGTACGCGGACCATCTCATCCGCATCCCCGCGACGCCGACGCTGCTCCAGCCCCTGGTCGCGACCGTGCCGCTGCAGGTCTTCGCCTGCGAGCTGGCCACGGCGCGGGGCAACGAGGTGGACCAGCCGCGCAATCTGGCCAAGTCCGTGACGGTGGAGTGAGTGAGGAAAGTCCGATGATCATCGGGGTGGGGATCGACGTGGCGGAGGTGGACCGCTTCGCCGCGTCGCTGACGCGGACGCCCGGGCTGCTGCAACGGCTCTTCGTGGAGGGCGAGCTGTATCTGAGCAGCGGGGAGCGGCGCGGGCCGGCCTCGCTGGCGGTGCGGTTCGCCGCGAAGGAGGCGGTCGCGAAGGCGCTCGGCGCGCCGGCCGGGCTGCACTGGACGGACGCGGAGGTGTACGTCGAGGAGAGCGGGCAGCCCCGGCTGCGGGTGCGCGGGACGGTGGCGGCGCGGGCCGCGGAACTCGGCGTGAAGCAGTGGCATGTGTCGCTCAGTCACGACGCCGGGGTGGCGTCGGCGGTGGTGATCGCGGAGGGTTGATCCCATGCGTACCGCTCACGGCGTGGAGACCGTACGGGCCGCCGAGGCCGAACTGATGGCGCGGCTGCCGGAGGGCGCGCTGATGCAGCGCGCCGCGGCCGGCCTGGCCGCGGCCTGCTGCTCGCTGCTCGGGAAGGGGCGGGTGTACGGGGCGCGGGTGGTGCTGCTCGTCGGCAGCGGCGACAACGGCGGCGACACGCTGTACGCGGGGGTCAGGCTGGCCCGGCGCGGGGCGGGCGTGACGGCGGTGCTGCTCGGCGCGCGGGTCCACGAGGCCGGGCTGGCCGCGCTGCGGGCGGCCGGGGGGCGGGTGAGTGACGACCCGTTCGAGGCGCTGGCGGTCGCGGACCTGGTCCTGGACGGGATCACCGGGATCGGCGGGCGGGGCGGGCTGCGGCCGGACGCGGTGCCGGTGGCGCGGGCGGCGCGCGGCTCGGACGCGGTCGTGGTCGCCGTCGACCTGCCGAGCGGCGTCGAGGCGGACACGGGGGAGGTGACGGGGGAGGCGCTGCGGGCGGACGCGACGGTGACGTTCGGGACGTACAAGCCGGGCCTGTTGATCGACCCGGGCCGGGAGTACGCGGGGGCGCTGCGGCTGATCGACATCGGGCTCGACGCGACGCTGCCGTCGGTGGCGGATCTGGAGGCGCTGCAGCACGAGGACGTGGCGTGGCTGCTGCCGGCGCCGGGGGCCGAGAGCGACAAGTACCGCCGGGGCGTCGTCGGCATCGTGGCCGGCTCCGCGCGCTACCCGGGCGCGGCGGTGCTGGCGGTGGCGGGGGCGCTGCGGGGCGGGGCGGGGGCGGTGCGGTACGTGGG
>NZ_DATCVQ010000077.1:0-4670 GCF_036566765.1 Streptomyces sp. | reverse complement strand
GGTGCCGACGATGGTGCAGCCGCGGGCGTTGTTGACGGTGGTGGCGGCGTTGGCGTTGTTGTTGGCGGGTACGGGGTCGTCCTCGACGGCGGCGGTGGCGACCCAGTCGGTGAGGGTGCCGGTGGCTCGCGGTTCGGCGACGACGGTGACGGTGGCGGAGGCGCCGGGTGCGATGTCGCCGAACCGGCAGGTCATCGTCGTCGGGTTGACCGTGCACGGCCCGCCCTGGCTGGGCGTGGCCGACAGGATCGTGCCGGAGCCGCCGGTGAGGGTGTCGGAGATGGAGACGGCGGTGGCCGTGTTCGTGGTGCTGTTGTTGGTCACCCGGATCGTGTACGTGGCCTGGTCGCCGAGGCTGACGGTGGCGGGGCCGGTCTTGGTCACGGACACGTCGACGGTGGGCGGCGGCGGGGGAGGTTCGATGCCTCCGCCGCCCAGATAGCGGGCCACGACGTTCTCGAAGATGCTGCTGCCGGAGACGACGATCCTGCCGTCGGACTGCAGAGCCACGGCTTGCGCGGTGAACGACAAGTCGGTGGTCACGCGGCCGTCACCGCCGAAGTCGGGATCCAGGCTGCCACCGGTGTTGTAGCGCGCCAGCGCGAAATCCCCGTTGAAGTAGCCGACGGCGACGATCCGGCCGTCCGACTGGAGCGCCACATCCGTGAGCCCTCCGGTCTGCGGCCCGAAGGAGGTGGTCAGGCTGCCGTCGCCGTCGAAGGTGGGGTCCGGCGCACCGGTGGCGGTGAGCCGCGCCACCGCGAAGGTGCTGCCGACGACGTTCCCGCCGACGACGATCCGGCCGTCCGGCTGCAGGGCGACGGCCGTGGCGCCGGTGGAGACGCTCGCCCTGCCGTCACCGCTGAAGCCGGTGTCCAGGCTGCCGTCCACGTTGTAGCGGACCACCTGGCCACCGGAACCGTTTCCTGCGGCCACGATCCTGCCGTCGGTCTGCAGAGCCAGGCCGGTAACCCCCACGCCCGTGCCCTCGAACGCGGTGGTCACCGTGCCGTCACCGTCGAAGGTGGTGTCGAGGGCGCCGTCCGCGTTGTAGCGGGCCAGGGTGAATCCGCCGTCGCTGGACCCGCCGACGACGATCCTGTCGTCGTCCTGCACGACCACCGCTTCGGCACTCGCGTTCCCGGAGGGGTCGTTGAAGGCCGTGAACACCATTCCGCCGGTGCCGAATCCGGTGTCGAGCGTGCCGTCGGCGTTGTAGCGAACCACCGCGAACATGTACCTGCCGAAGCTCCGGAAGCTGCTCCCCACCGCGACGATCTTGCCGTCGTCCTGCAGCGCGAGGGCCGTGCCCGTGTCCTCGTAGAAGCCACCGAGATCGGTGAGGACGATGCCGTCGCCCTCGCCGAACTCGGTGTCCGGGCTGCCGTCGGCGTTGTAACGCATCACCAGGAAGTCCATGGGCTCTTCCGGGAAGGTGTTCGCGGAGCCCAGTGTCACGATCTTGCCGTCGGGCTGGACGACCACGTCGCCGTTGTTCTCTGCATACCCGGGGTCCGTGACGACCGTGCCGTCGTCGCTGAACGTGGGATCCAGATCGCCGGGGGCGGCCGTCGCCACTCCGGGCAGGCTCAGGACGAGCGCCAGGGCCATTGCGACCAGCGCGCCGAAGCGCCCCGCCTGGCGCCGTCGGGAATGAAGGGGCATGCGCGACCACTCCGTCTATGGGGATCCTCGGGCCCCACAGCTTTCTGGCGCGCCCGCTCCCGCCCCGCGGCGACCGGCCGAGTGCGCCCCACTGGACGCCGGGTTCCACTCTCCGGAGTGAGAGGGGCCCACCCGGTCGGCGGCTACGGCCGGGGCACGTTGCGCAGGTTGGAGCGGGCGATCTGGAGCATCCGGCCGACCCCGCCGTCCAGCACGATCTTGCTTGCGGAGAGCGCGAAACCGGACACCATCTCGGCGCTGATCTTCGGCGGGATGGAGAGCGCATTGGGGTCGGTGACGACGTCCACGAGGGCCGGACCGCGGTGCCGGAAGGCGTCCTTCAGCGCTCCCGCGAGCTGTTTGGGCTTCTCCACGCGGACGCCGTAGGCCCCGCAGGCGCGGGCGACGGCCGCGAAGTCGGGGTTCTGGTTCGTAGTTCCGTACGAAGGCAGCCCGGAGACCAGCATCTCCAACTCGACCATGCCGAGCGAGGAGTTGTTGAACAGCACTACCTTCACCGGCAGTTCGTATTGGACGAGAGTGAGGAAGTCGCCCATCAGCATGGAGAATCCGCCGTCGCCGGACATCGACACGACCTGCCGCCGGGGGTCGGTGAACTGCGCGCCGATGGCCTGGGGCAGGGCGTTCGCCATCGAGCCGTGGCTGAACGAGCCGATGATCCGGCGGCGTCCGTTCGGCGACACGTAGCGCGCCGCCCAGACGTTGCACATGCCGGTGTCGACCGTGAACACGGCATCGTCGTCGGCGAGTTCGTCGAGGACGGCGGCGACGTACTCGGGGTGGATCGGGCGGTGCCGCTCGACCTTGCGGGTGTACGCCCTGACCACGCCTTCGAGCGCGTCGGCGTGCTTCTTCAGCATCTTGTCGAGGAAGCGCCGGTCGGTCTTGGCCCGTACCCGCGGGATCAGACAGCGCAACGTCTCGCGGACGTCGCCCCACACGGCGAGGTCGAGCTTGGAGCGCCGGCCGAGGTGTTCGGGCCGCACGTCCACCTGGACGATCTTCACGTCGTCGGGCAGGAACTTGTTGTACGGGAAGTCGGTGCCGAGCAGGATCAGCAGATCGCACTCGTGGGTGGCCTCGTAGGCGGCGCCGTAGCCGAGCAGTCCGCTCATGCCGACGTCGAACGGGTTGTCGTACTGGATCCACTCCTTGCCGCGCAGGGCGTGCCCGACCGGCGACTTGATCCGCTCGGCGAACTGCATGACCTCGGCATGCGCGCCGGCGGTGCCGCTGCCGCAGAACAAGGTCACCCGATCGGCCGCGTCGACGAGCCGGACCAGCGCGTCGATCTCGGCGTCGCCCGGGCGGACGGTCGGCCGGGTGGTGACGAGCGCGGCCTCGCCCGACTGCTCGGGGGCCTGCTGGGAGGCGATGTCGCCGGGCAGCGCAACGACGCCGACGCCGCCCTGGCCTACGGCGTGCTGGATGGCCGTGTGGAGCAGGCGGGGCATCTGACGCGGGTTGGAGATCAGCTCGCTGTAGTGGCTGCACTCGCGGAACAGCTGGTCGGGATGGGTCTCCTGGAAGTAGCTCAGGCCGATCTCGCTGGACGGGATGTGCGAGGCGAGCGCGAGCACCGGGGCCATGGAGCGGTGGGCGTCGTAGAGGCCGTTGACGAGGTGCAGGTTGCCGGGGCCGCAGGAGCCGGCGCAGGCGGCGAGCTTGCCGGTGATCTGCGCCTCGGCCCCGGCGGCGAAGGCGGCGGTCTCCTCGTGGCGGACCTGGATCCAGTCGATGCCGGAGTGCCGGCGGACCGCGTCGACGACCGGGTTCAGGCTGTCGCCGACCACCCCGTACAGCCGCTGGACACCGGCCCGCACGAGGATGTCGACGAACTGTTCTGCGACGTTCTGTCTGGCCATGGGTCCATCAACCCACGAGCGGCGCGGTCCCGCCTCGACGAGCCGTTCGAACGGGGGAATCGTCAGCCACCCCCTAGGCCTCCCAGACGGCGACGCCGGTGCGGTCGTCCGCGTACCCCTTCACCCGCAGCTGGGTGTCGGCGAGGAAGGCGGCGAGGCCGGGCGGCTCCTCGTCGGCCCAGCGGGCGGCGAGCTCCGCGGCGAGGGCGGGCTCGCCGCGCAGCGGGTCGGCGAGGCCGTTGGAGGCGAGCAGCAGGGTGTCACCGGGCCGGGCCACCGAGGCGCGGAACCGAAACGGTTCGGCGGGCGGCGGGAGGGGGTCCTCGACGAACGGGCCGGGAGCGGTGGCGATGCCGAGGCTCATGGTGAGCCCCTCGCCGTCGTACTCGTTCGGCTCGCCGGCCGGCGGCGAGCCGAAGCCGACGACCGGCGCGCCGGTCATGGCGGCGGGCTCGGGGACCAGCGGCTCTATGTCGTGCCACGCGCCGTCCCGGAGCCGGAACAGGCCGCCGCGGCCGATGCCGAAGAAGACCCGGGTGCGGCAGGCGGGGTCGGCGGAGAGCAGCAGGCAGCGCAGGGTGGCGGTGTACTCCTCGGGGTCCACGCCGCGTTCCGCCGCGCGGTTGCGCAGCCGGCCGTACGTGCGGTCGGTGAGCCGGTGCAGCCCCGACTTGAGGTCGCCGCGCCGGCCGGCCCGGATGTCCTCGGAGAGCCGGGCGTGGCTGCGGCCGACGGCCTCGCCGATCCAGCGGCAGGCGTCGGCGGCGGCGAGATGGGCGTCCTCGGCGGCGCGGGCGCCGCTGGCAACGGCGACCAGGACGAGGGCGGCCTCGTCGTGGCCGAACCGGGCGGTGAGCAGGGCGTCGCGCCGCGGCTCGCCGCGATAGCGGGCGGAGTCGCCGCGGACGGAGGCGGCGCGCAGGGTGCAGGCGCCGTAGCGGGCGCCGTCGAGGACGGTGTCGGAGACGAGTTCGGCCAGTTCGCCCGGGCGCGCGGCGGGCAGGGCGGTCGGCTCCGGCTCGTAGGTGGGCGGCCGGTCGCCGATGTGGCCGGTACGGGGGCGCGGGACCGCGGCGGGCGACGGCTCGGTCTCGAGGCCGTCCTCGGCCGGGCCTGCGG
>NZ_DATCVQ010000076.1:0-13622 GCF_036566765.1 Streptomyces sp. | reverse complement strand
GGACCGGCCTCGGGCGGCGGCGTCGGTGCAGGGGAGGGCTCCGGTGGGGAGGGAGCTGCTGCCGGGGGCTCCGGCGGCGGCTCGGGCACGACGCGGGCGGGCGGCGGCGGGTCCACGGACTCCGGAGCCGCGACCGCCGGGCGTGCGACGCCCTCCGCGTCGCCGCTCCCCGGCCCTCCGTCCCCCGCCCCTGTGTCCGCCGGACCCTGGGTACTGCTGTCCGACCAGCCCAAGTACGACCCGCAGTTGCCGCAGAAATCGTCCGTCGGGCCATTGGAGGCCCCGCACACCGGACATTCACGCACCGCCGTCACCTCCGTTCACCTCACCCTTGGGCGGCCCCGGCAGGACCTCGACCCGGCAGACCGTGTGGACCGGGCACAGGGTGCGGACGAGCGAGCGGACCCGGTCCGCGTCCACGGTCGCCTCGCGGTGCGGCCACACCCGTACCAGAACCTCGCCGGCCGGAGCGGGCGGCGGTGCGGCGCCCGACGAGTCGGACCAGGTGGCTCCGCCGTCGCCGCTGACCTCGGCGGACACCCCCAGGATCAGCCGCAACGCCTCGATCAGACCGCGTCGGGTGCCGCGCCAGCGGTGCAGTTCCACCGCGCGTGCCACCGCCTCGCGCCGCAGCTCCACCGGCCACCGGGGGTCGTCGACGCCGCCGACCCACAGGGCCAGCCAGGACAGGAAGTCGGCCGGGGCAAGCCGGGGGTCGAGGTAGGCGGGCAGGTTGTCGAGGGTCGCGAACACCGGGGCCAGGACCGTGTCGAGGCCCGCCGTGAACCGCTGGGCGAAGTCGTCGTCGGCGTACAGCGCGGGCAGCTGCTCGCCGATCGGGTAGCGGCTGGGCAGGCCGGGGACGGCGGCCCGGCTCATCCGCGCACCTCCGGCTCCGAGGCCGTCACGACCACCTGGTGCTGGTACGAGAAGACCAGCGTGCCCGCGCCGATGTCGATCCGGTCGACCGGAGCGCCGCGCCGCCCCGTGATCGGGTCGGCGGCGAACATCCGGATCTCCTCCACCAGGACGTCGCCGATGGCGCGTTGCAGGACGCCGAACACCTCGCCGTACTGCACGGGCCGCCCGAACGGCCAGCCGGCGCCGTCGGGCCCGCCGTGCAGCGGGTCGAGGTGCCGGAACAGCGCGGCGAGCGCCGCGTCCCGCACCCGATCGGCGTCCCCGGCCGGCGCGGAGAGCCGAGCGACCACGGTGACGCCCTGGTAGACGGGCGGTTGGACGACGAGGCGGGTGCCGATCAGGCGCCGTTCGTCGAGGGACGCGGTGATCGTGGCGAGCACCTGGTCGGACGGGATCAGCTGCTCGAAACGCAGCCGGTCGCCCTCGTCGGGCACCGCGTCCGGCACCACCAGCACCCGTACCGCGCCCGGCTCGCCGTCCCTGACGGGCAGACAGCGGACCCGGCGCACCGAGGGGGCCGCCTGGCGGGCGATGATCTCGTAGTCCTCGGCGGTCACCGCGCGCTCCTGCATGCGCAGCGTCTCCGGCGCCCGCAGCTTGGCGTTGTCGATGGTCTCCCCGGCGACCCCGCCGCGCGCCGCCTCCCGGTTGGTGACCCGGGCGATGTACGGGACGGAGCTGCGCAGTACGGAGATCGCGCCACGGGCCACGTTGCCCGCCGGGCCACCCCCGGTGCGGTAGCGGGCCACCCGGACCTGGGCGCCCTTGGGCGGTACGGCGCCGCAGGCGCGCAGGGTGCCGTCGGACTCGCGCAGCACAGGCGGGAAGAGGAACTCGCCGGTGGTGGCGTCCACGCGGACATGCCGGTCGTCGGGTCCCGAGCGGCCGAAGTGCTCGACCACGTCCCAGCGCTGCCAACCCTCGGGGGAGGAGACCTCCACCACCGGGGGCTCCCCGTCGAGCAGCACGGGCGGACGGCCGAGCCGGAAGGTCTGTCCGGCCACGCCCTCGGACGCGCCGAGCGGTACGTCGGTCACCGACTCGGCGTGCTCCACGGTCATCGTGCCGCCGACGGTGAACACGGCGGCCTCGCGCACGGTCGGGGACTCCGAGTAGAACGGCTGGCCGGGCTCCGGCTCGGTGACCCGGCAGCGCAGCCAGCCCGCGCGGGTCCCGGCGATCACCGACGCGGCGTGCCCGGCCGGTACGTACACGATGACCTCGCCCGGCCGGTTCAGACCGCCGGTGGTGTCGGAGCCGGTCTCGCAGCGCTGCCAGCGGGCGCCGTCCCATGCCTCCCACACCAGCGGGGGCTGGCGCGGGTCGACGCCGACGCCCTCGACGCGGCTGTCCAGGCGCACCGCGACCACGCAGCGCGGCACCGCCGTCGGCAGGCCGAACAGCAGCGCGTCGCCGGGGGCGGGCGTCGCCTGGAAGCACGGTATGTCGCGCCCCTCGGCGAGGGCACTGGTCCGGTCGGTCTGCTCGCCGGTCTGGGGTGCGGTGACCAGACGCGTCAACTCGCTGGGCAGGATGCGCAGTTCGTCGACGGTGGCGAAGACCACGGACTCCTCGGTCTCGCCGGCCGCGGTCGTCACCTCGGTGCCCGGGGGCAGGGCCACCGGGTCGGGCTGCGGGGCCGACAGCCAGAAGTCGACCTCGGCGCCGGCGGCCGACGGCGGGAACAGCTGGATGCCCAACAGGTCCAGGAACGCCAGGTAGTTCTTGTCCGGGACCCGGTTGAGCCGGTAGAGCAGCTGGTCCACGAGGTAGGCGAACGTCTCGATCAGGGTGACGCCCGGGTCGGAGACGTTGTGGTCGGTCCACTCCGGGGCGCGCTGCTGCACGTACCGCTTCGCCTCGTCGACGAGTTGCTGGAACCGTCGGTCGTCCAGGTTGGGGGAGGGCAGGGCCATCAGTCCGCGACCATTTCCTCGGCCCCCTCCTCGGAGGGGATCGTGTAGAAGGGGAAGACCAGGTTGCGCCGGTCGTTGGTGGTGCGCACGGTGTAGTGCACATCGATGTAGAGGGTGCCCGCGTCCACGGAGTCGAAGGCCACGACGACCTCGTCCACCGCGATCCGGGGCTCCCACCGCTCCAGCGCCTCGCGCACCTGCTGGGCGACCCGCCCGGCGGTGTCGCCGTCGCCGGGGGCGAAGACGTACTCGTGGATCCCGCAGCCGAACTCGGGCCGCATCGGCCGCTCGCCGGGCGCGGTGCCGAGCACCAGACGGATGGCCTCCTCCAGCTCCCGCTCCCGTTCGACCATGGCGATCCCGCCGGTCGGCCCGACCCGCAGCGGGAACGCCCAGCCGCGTCCGATGAACCGCTCGCTCATCACACACCCCCGATCAGGACGTTCATGGCGCCGGTCAGGATCATCGCGCCGCATGTCGTCTGGTCCCGGGCCTTCGCGGCCGGCAGCCCGCCGATGAGCACCGTGCCCGAGGCGAGCCCGGCCGGGTTGGGCACGATGAGATTGCCTGGTCCCAGGGCCGCGTGCGGAGGGACGACGCAGATGTGCAGGCTGCCCACGACGGCGGCGGGGAGGCCGCCGATCATCACCGTCGCCACCGCCGCGGCGGCGCCGGGCGGCGGGGTGGCGATCCGCCCGCCGTGGTCAGTGGGGTCGCCGGTACGGGCTGCGGCTGGCATCAGGGGCTCCAGGGGAGGGAGGCGGGGGGTGCGTACGCGGATCCGAGGGGCATGGGCAGGGCCTCAGTTGATCCGGATGAGTCGGGCCTTGAGGACGCCGAGCAGGCCGCCGTTGACGGTCACGTCCGACTTTCCGTTCACCTGCACCGACCGGCCGCCGATGTTCACTCCGTCAGCGCCGTCGATGTCCACCTGACGGCCGGTCACCTTCACGGTGCCCCGCCCGGCGTCCAGCGTGATGCCGTTCTTGTCCAGGAGCACGGAGGTCAGCGGACGGTTCCGTCCCGCGTACACGGTGAGCTCGATCCGGTCCCGGCGGTCGTCCATGCGGACCTCCAGACGCTCGTCCCCGGTCACCAGGCGCAGTCCGGACGGTCCCGGCGCCGCCGCGTCGAGGAGTTCCACACGGTGACCCGAACGCGACACCACCGAGCGGCGGTTGACCTTCCCGCTCGTCTTGTCGATCAGCGGCACGTCGTGCGGCGAGGGCTTGTCCACGCCGTTGTAGAGCCCGCCGATGACGTACGGACTGTCGAGCAGTCCCTGCTCGAAGCCCACGAGCACCTCGTCGTTGACCTCGGGGCTCACCACGCCGCCGCCGCCCTTGCCGCCCCACTGGACGGTGCGCACCCAGTCCGTGACGTACGTGTCGTCCAGCCAGGGGAACTTCAGGCGCACCGCGCCGCGTTCGGAGCCGTTCGGCTCGCGCACGTCCGTGACCACGCCGATCGCGAGACCGGGGATGCGCGGGCCGCGCCCCGGCGCGTTGGCGCCGGTCACCAGGCCGGTCAGAGAGCGGTCCGGGCTCGCGCTGACCCACACCGTGGTGCGGTAGCCGCCGACCGGCTCCAGGACGTGCTGCACGGCCGTCGCCGTGTACCGGCCGGAGAACGCCTGCCCCACGTTGCCGAGCGCCACCGGCTTGCCCGCCCGCAGCAGCGGGTTTCCCTCGGCCACCGCCTCCAACTCGCCGAAACCGGCGCTGACCTGGTCCGCGGCCGCCTTCGCGACCGCCGTCGTCTCGGCCTGCGTACGGTAGGGAGTGTCCGTGACGGCCACCGCCGCCTTGCCGAACCGCGCCGCGAACTGCGGACTCAGCCCTGGCACCACCGTGTCGCTGACCACCGACGGCTGCTCGGCGACCAACGGCCGCTTCGTCGTCACGTCCCAGCCGCGCACCTGCACCTTCGCGGCCCCGTCCGCCGCCGACAGCGAGGCCCGCAGCGCCAGCAGGTTCCGCCCGTACTCCAGGACCATCGGGTTGCGCACGGCCGACGTCGACGGGGCGGGCGCCCCGGACGCCTTCACGGGCTTGGTGAACTGCAGCAGCCCCTTGTCGTCGACCCGCACCTGCGCGCCGCTCTCTCCCGCGAGGAACTGCAGGAAGTCCCAGTCGGAGACGTTCGACTGGGACAGCTGCTTGTACGTCACCGGCGCCGCCTCCACCTTCCCGACGGCCAGTCCCGCTCCGGCGGCCACCTTGCGGACGATCGCGGCGGCCGTCATGTTCCGGTACGCCACGACCTTGCGGCCCCGCTGGAGGCGGTGCGCCTTGGAGTAGGCGCGCACGACGGTGAACGAGCCGGTGCGGTCCCGGTCGATCTCCAGGGCCGTGACCTCGCCGTTGAACAGCCGCTCCCGCGCCTGCCCCTTCACCGTCACCACCGACACCCGCAGCGGGCTGCCGATGGTGATGCCGGTGGCGCGCAGGAACTCGTGGTCGGGGTCGCGGTAGGTGAGGACCGCGGTGTCCGGCAGACCCACGTTCTCGTCCACCACACAACTCACCAGCTGCGCCGCCCAGATCGGCGGCAGTTCACCCGGCGCCTCCACGATCGGGTCGGCCGCGAACGACCGGCCTCCGGCTTCGGTGCTCACCGTTCCTCCTCGTTGTCACCGGATTCGTCGTCCCGCATGCCCGGCACCACGAGCTCGGCGCCGGGGACGAGCGCCATCGGGTCGTCGATGCCGTTGGCCTCCGCGATGGCCCGCCAGGCCGTCGCGTCGCCGTACTCGCGCCAGGCCAGCATCGCCAGACTGTCGCCCGCCACCACGGTGTGCGTACTGCGGGCGGTGCGCGCGCCGGACGTCGGGTTCTGGCCCGGCGGGTCGACGCTCGCCTCCTCGATGGACAGCGAGCAGGTGGCCCGCAACGGCTTGCCGTCCACGTCGAAGAGCGTGTACGACACCGACAGGCTCGACAGCACCCCGTCGAACGACGTCGTGCGCGCGCTGCCCCACTCGAAGCGCACCCAGGGGCTCGCCGGCTTCTTGCGGCCGAGGCTGGCGGGCGTCGGCACGCACGCCTTCATCAGCTTCTCCACCGCCTGCTCCACCGAGTTGTCGTGCTTGGCGGTGGCATCCAGGAACACCTCCAGGCTCAGCGTGCGCGGACCGCTGCCCACGAACTCGGGCAGCGCCGACTGCCCGGCCATCCGGGACGGGGACCGCCGCCACTCGGTGCTCTTGCTCAACTGCAGGGTCGACGGATTGAACTGGAGGTCGAGCCGCGCGATCGTCCCGCCGGGCTTGGCCCCGACGGAGGCCGGCGGCTCTTTGAGGGTGAGCTGGGCCCGGGCGCGGCTGGCGCGTGCCGATGAGGCCATGGCGTGGACTCCTTTCCGGAGCGGCGTGGACGGGGGACGGGGGTGGGGTGTCAGGAGGGGACGAGGCCCGCGTGGGCGATCTCCAGGGTCTCCACCGCCGCTTCGGAGTTGGCGGGGTCGAAGGACGGGCCCTGCCACCGCACCGGCACGATCCCGAACACCTGCCAGCTGATGATCCGGCTCAGATCGGGCCGCAGCGCCACGATCTCGCCGTCCTTGGGCTCGACCCGCCGCAGCGTCTCGTCCAGCCAGCGGCCGATCTTCGCCGTGTCGGCGGTGACAGGCCGGGTGAGGGTGATGTTCGACCAGGTCACCCGCCCCGGCAGCTGCCAGGTGAAGCCGTTGTTGCCGCCCTCGGCGTAGCTCTCCATCTCGACCTCCGCGCCCATGCCCGAGCAGGTGTTGAAGGCGCCCAGGTCGTTGCCGCCGATGGCAAGGCGGAAGAACACGCTGGTCGCGAAGATGTTGTCCGTCATCGGTCCGTCGTCCGTCCGTCGTCTGTGTCTCGTCCTGCGTGTGCTCAGCGGCGCCCGTCGAAGGGCCTGCCCGCCCGTTCCCGGCCGCGCCGTAATTCGGTGCGCAGGAGGCGGGCGACCGGATCGAGCAGTCGGCGTGCCAGATCGTCGAGGTCGAGGTCGGGGCCTTGGGGTTCCCCGGCGCCGCGGGGACGCCCGGGCCGGGCGGACGGCGCCGAGGCCGGGGCGGCCTGAACACCGGCCGGCCCGGCCTTGCCCCGGGCGCCGTCAGTGCCAGCTGTGGTGCTGCGCTGCACCGGCGGCGCGCTCGCCGGTGGCGCGGGACCGGTCGCTCCCGGGGCGATGGAGGGGGCCGACGGCCTGGGCCGCACGACGGGGACGGGGTGTGCGGACGGGGCGGCCGAGGACGGCTGGACCACGAGGGGCGGGGCTTGCGGGCCGGTCACGGGGAGCGGTGCGGCCGCGACGCGGGCCGGGTGCGAGGGGCGCGGGGCTTGGCGGGAGGAGGCGACGACAGGGGCAACGGCACGGGTCCGTACGGGTGTTGGTGTGGCCGCTACCTGCGGGTGCGGCCCGTCCGCCGCGCGCTGGACCTGCGGCCAGCGGGCCGCGACCACGGGACGGCTCGCCGGGCGCGGGGCGGGGGCGGCCGCGCTTCCCATGTCGCGGGTGCCTAGGGCCAGGGGCCGTGCCGCCAGGAGCTGGAGGGTGCGGGGCGCGAAGGGCGTTGTCGCGCCGGACGTGAGGTGTGGGGTCCCGCTCCGGGTCTTGCTCCCGGTCCCGCTCGGGGTCTTGCTCCCGGTCCCGCTCCGGTCGGTGACGGCGCGGGCGACGACGAGCGGAACCGGGCGGGCGCCGCCGGTCGGCGTCGACTTGTCGGCACGCCGGGAGCCGGAGGGCGTGCGCGGCCCGCCCGGGGCGGGAGCGGTGCCTGTCGGGGTCGCGAGGTCCGGCGAGGCGGTGGCTCGCTGGACGAGCGGGGGAGCACCGGCCGTGCTGCCGTGCGGGGGCGCGGAGGTCGTGGCACCCGGTGCGGAGTCCTGTGCTGCCGCGGAGCCTTCGGCGGTACGGCGCTGCACGTCGTCGGCCCCCAGCAGCGGCGCGTCGCCGGCCGGCGGCGCGGACGGGCCGGGGGGCGTCGTGGCGGACGCGGCCGCCAGCGCACGCTGGATGTCGGCAGCGGACATGGGACGCGCCGGGGGAGCGGGCAGTGCGGCGCTCGGCGGCAGCGCGGACATGGGAGCGCCGAGCCCGGTGCGTACGCGGGGCGCAGACCGTCCCGGGCCCGACTCGCGGGTCGCCTTGGGCTGGGAGGCTGAGCCGGCCGGGGCGGCGGGCTTCCCGGCGCGGGGCTGCGGGGAGGTCTGCGGACCACCGCTGTCGGGCCTTGCCGCACGGTCGGCCGAGGGCTCCGCCTGGCGCTGGACCACGGGCATCGCCGGTGCGAGTGCGGAGCCGGGCGCGGATGCGCTGCGGCCCGCTGGTACCGCTGTGGCGGGCAGTTCGGTCAGCGGTGCGCCGAGCGGTGCACGGCTTCCGGCGCGCTGCGCGGGCGAGTTCGGGGGCGCCGGAGCCGTGACCGGGGCCGTCCGCGCGTCGGGCGCCGGGGTGAGGGCAGGAGGCACGATGGACACGCGGCGTCGGGGTACGGCAGGGACCCGGGCGACGGTCAGCGAGCCGCCGACGGCCCGCGGCCGGACCGGTGCGTACGCCGCTTCGGCGCGGGGCGTGACGACGCCGGGGGCTGCTTGGGCGGACGCGGAGATCCTGGAGCCGGAGAGGCTTCCCGACCCTGAAGTGCTCGCTGCAGCCTGCTCCTTGCTTCCTCCGGTTCCTGAAGCGCCGGCGGCGGACCGCTGGACGGGCGGGGTGGAGGCCGCCGCCTGACCGGAGGGGGATCCCGCGGAGGCGGTGCGCCTGCCGGATCCCGACGTGTCGGCCGTGGCCCGCTGTGCGGACGGGCGCGACGCGGCGGACGGTCGGGACGGGGAGCCGGTGGAGCCAGTGCTTCCGCCGGCTCCTGAAGTCCTCGCCGCCGCCCGCTGAGCGGGCGGATCGGACGCGGGCACCACTGCGATACGGCGGATCAGCGGGAAGCTCGGAGGCGCCGGCACCCGCCCGGGCGCGGCAGGCGACACGGCGCCGCCGCCCGTCGCCTCGGCCCGCTGCACAGCGGGAGCGGGCGCGCCGAGGAGGGCTGCGGAGTGCGTGGACGTGGACGTGTGCGTGGACGTGGACGTGGGCGTGGACGTGGGCGTGGACGTGGGCGTGGGCGTGGGCGTGGGAGCACGGGTACCGGATGCCTCACCGGGGCTGCCTGCGCCCCGCGCGGCTTCGCTCGACGCCCCCGACGGAGCCCGGTGCACCGACGACTGCGGCGTCGCGGGTGTCGGCGTACTCGACACCCCCTTGTCCGAGCGGGTTTCCCCCGCCTCGCCACGAGCGGTGGCACGCGCCACGACAGGACCCGGTGAACCGCCTGCGGCCGGACGCGGGTCGGCGCCCGCGTCGTGGCGACCCGAGCGACCGCCGCCGGGGGAAGGCTGCACGGCGTTCGGCATCGACCCGCCGGCGCCCGATCCCGATCCGCCCGTGCCCCCCGCGGATGCGGACGTACCCGATCCGGACGCCCCCGGATCCGCAACCCGGCCACGCCCACCCGACGGCCCCGGCCGCGACGGGGCGGCGTCGGACCGCGCGCGGCGCGCGATCAGCGGCGTGTCCCGCTCCCGCGCGGAACCCGGTTCCGACGGCCGTACCCGCTCCGACGGCCGTACCGGCTCGTACGGCTCCTCCGCCCCCTTCCCGCCCTCCGCTTCGTACGGGCGCACCGCGCGCAGCAGCAGTGGGCCGCCGCTGTGGGTGGTGCGGGCGGTGGCGGGGCGGGCGACCCCGCGTACGAGGCCGGCCGGGGCGGTCGGCAGCAGGGCGTGGGCGAGCCCGGTGTCGAACGACGGGTCGCGCCACGCGGCCAGGCGGGACCGGAAGACGAGCCCGTCGCTGACGCCCATCGGGGCGCGCGACACGGTCAGTCGGGGCGGCGCGGTCATGCGCCAGCCGCCGTCCCAGTCGCCGGGCACGTCGACGTCCCGCGCGGCGGCGGTGTCCTGGGACGGGCCCACGACGCCGGAGGACGCCTCCCGCACGGCGGCACGCCGGCGCAGCCTGTCCCGCCATCCCATCTGCTCAACCGCCTTCGTTCACACGGGTGTTGATACGAGCGATCTCGGCGACCCACTCCTGGCGCTCGCCGTGCGTCAGGTCGAGGATCTCGTCGCGCTGCCAGTGGAAGTGGTAGGCGATGTACGCGATCTCCTCCCGGAGCCGGGGGAGCGCGTACGTCACGATTCCCCCAGGCGCCCACCGGAGAGGTCGACCTCGAAGCCGCCCTCGCAGTGCGGGCAGGTGACCGCCGCGCGGGTGTGCCCCTCGCTGTTGACGCGTCGGTAGAAGTCCTGGAGGAACGCGACGTCGGTCGCGTACATCCGCTCCACGATCCCGGCGTGCACATCGGTGATGTCGCCGAGCCGGGTGATCACCTGGCTGAGCAGCACCACGCTCAGGTACGCCGGGTTCTCCTTGACTCGCAGATCGATCTGCGGGCGCAGTTCGTCGCGGGCGGTGGCCAGCCGCATCGAGCCGTGCCGGTGCACGGTGCCCGCCTCGTCGACGTACCCGCGCGGGAGCTCGAACTCGAACTCGGTGCGCAGGCCGTGGTCCTCACGGCGCGGCGGGGCGGCGGCCGGGGTGGCCGCCGCCTGCTCCGACGCCTGGGCGGGCGCTGTCACCTGGAGGAGATCCTCCAGGTTGCCCGCCGTCACCGTACGGCGCCTCATTCGACGACGATCTCCTCGAACACGATCGTGACGGACTCGGTGGCCGGGGAAGAGTCGCCCGCCTTGAGGGACGGGCCCTCCCACTTGGAGGCCCAGCCCTGCATCAGCTGGATACGGCGGACCGTGTTGCCCTCGGTGTCCTTGATCTCGATCGTGAGGTTCTGCCGAGCGGAGTTCACGGCCCCGTTGTTCAGGGTCTCCTTGATCCACTTGGTGAACTCGCTGCTCTGGTCGAGTCCCCGGGTGATCGTGATCTCGCCGGCCTGCCGGGCGCCCGGCTGCTTGCGGATGATCTGCTTGCCGTCCGAGGTGACCTGCTTGACCTCGACGACATCCTCTTCGACGGTGAACCCGCTGATCTCCTGGATCGACTCGACCAGGTAACCACCGAGCTGCACGCCGAAGATATGGGTGGAAAGAGCATCTCCCGTTGCCATGTGTGTCTGTCAACCTTTCCTTGCGGACCCGCGGGTCACTCGTCGACGAGGCTGGTGCTGTCGGAGAACTGGGCCAGGCGGAACACCACGAACTCCGCCGGCTTGACGGGCGCCACGCCGATCTCGCAGACCACACGGCCCTGGTCGATCGACTCCTGCGGGTTGTTGTCCCGGTCGCACTTGACGTAGAACGCCTCCGCGGCAGTGCGTCCGAACAGCGCGCCGCGGCGCCACTCCTCGGTGAGGAAGGCGGTGACATTGCGCCGGATGCTCGACCAGAGCCGGTCGTCGTTCGGCTCGAAGACCACCCACTGGGTGCCCAGGAGGATGGATTCTTCGAGGTAGTTGAAGAGGCGGCGCACGTTCAGGTAGCGCCAGGCCGGGTCGGAGGAGAGGGTACGGGCGCCCCAGATCCGGATGCCACGGCCGGGGAAGGCCCGGACGCAGTTCACGCCGATCGGGTTCAGCAGGTCCTGCTCGCCCTTGCTCAGCCGCAGTTCCAGATCGACCGCGCCGCGGATCACCTCGTTGGCGGGGGCCTTGTGCACCCCGCGCTCGGCGTCGCTGCGCGCCCACACGCCGGCGACGTGACCGCTCGGCGGGACGATCGTGTTGCGCCCGGCGGCCGGGTCGAAGACCCGGATCCACGGGTAGTAGAGGGTGGCGTAGCGGGAGTCATAGCCGGCCTCGTCCTGGCGCCAGGTGCGCACCTGCTGGGCGGAGAGCTCGGGGGGAGCGTCCAGGACGGCCACTCGGTCGCCCATCTGCTCGCAGTGCGAGATGACGGCGAGCTGCACGGTGCGTACGCCCTCGGCGTCGATGTCGCCGCGCTGGTAGGCGCTCATCAGGTCCGGGGCCGCGACCATGGTGATCTCGTCGATGGTCTCCAGACCCGCGAACCCGGTGCGGGCGCCCGCGTCGCCGACGTACTCGGCCGGGTCGAGCCGGGCCACGTCGGAGCCGCCGGTGGCGGCGGGTGCGGCCGGGGCGTCGGGCAGGGCCAGGGTCTGCGCGGCGGGCCGGGCCTGGGCGGCGTTGCGCTGCTCGGTGACCTCGATCAGCTTCGAGGCGCGGGCCTGCGTGACGAGGTAGCCCTTGACGCTCTTGCGGGTCGACGCCTCGTACGTCTCGACCACCTTGTCGCCCTGGCGGACCAGCAGCTTGAAGCGGTCCTCGGGCGGGTTCTCGCCATCCGCGTCGGCGATCTCCACGGACACGCCGGTGACGCCGGACCGGGGCGCGAGCAGGAAGCCGCCGAGCTCGACGGGCTGCGCCGCGCCGATGCTCGGGCGCCCGGCGGCGCCCGCCGCGGAGGCGTCCTGCGCGGCCCCGCCGATGCGGACGACGTACGCGGCGCCGCCGCCGTTGGCGAAGTACCCGTAGACCGCGTGAGCCAGATAGGTGCCCTCGGTGAAGCCGCCGAAGTTCTGGGTGTACTGGTCCCAGCTGGTGACCAGCGTCGGCTCGTGGAACGGGCCGCTCTGGGCGAACCCGACGAACGCGGCGACGGCGGTGCCGACCCCTTCGATCGGGCGAGCACCGGACTGCACCTCCTCCACGTACACACCCGGGGTGAGGTACGTCGGCATACTCGCTCCTTCGTCTCGCTGTGCTGCGTTCAGGTCCGCCCCCAGCCTTTCCGGCGGCTGTCCGCCGGGGGCAGGTGCGCACGGACCTGGCCGGGGGCAAGCACGCTGCCTTCCCGGGCGCCCCGGCCGTACCGTCCAGGCAGCGCGCCCTGCACGTCCGCCGCCGGCGGCTTACACGTGTGTGACCTGGGCGAGGTACGGTCCGAACTCGCCCTCCAGGACGAGGCGTCCGAGCTTGCGGTACTCCTGGGCGATCGCCGTCACCAGCTGGGTCATGGTCAGCGCCGTGCCCTCCGCGGCCGCGAGGTAGGCCGCCGTCACCGCGCAGGCGCGGATCGAGCCGCCGGCCAGTTCGAACCGGTCCGCGCAGAAGCCGAGATCGAGGTCGTCGGCGCGGGGCAGCCGGTCGCCCAGGCAGCGTTCCCACAGGGCCAGGCGCTGGGCGGCGTCGGGCACGGGGAAGTCCGCGACCACGTCCAGTCGGCGGGTGAACGCCTCGTCCAGATTGGCCCGGAGGTTGGTGGTCAGGACGGCGATGCCGTCGAACGACTCCATCCGCTGGAGCAGATAGGCCGACTCGACGTTGGCGTGCCGGTCGTGGGCGTCCTTCACCTCCGAGCGCTTGCCGAAGATCGCGTCGGCCTCGTCGAACAGCAGCACCGCGTTGACGGCCGAGGCCTCGGTGAAGATCCGCTCCAGGTTCTTCTCGGTCTCGCCGACGTACTTGTCGACGACCGTGGACAGGTCCACCACGTACAGGTCCATGCCCAGGTCGGCCGCCACGACCTCGGCGGACATGGTCTTGCCGGTGCCGGAGGGGCCCGCGAACAGGGCGATCACCCCGCGGCCGCGGCCGCCGCCGGGGCGCATGCCCCACTGTCCGAGCACCTGGTCGCGGTGGCGGGCGCGCACCGCGAGTTCGCGCAGCCCGCGGTGGGTGGGGGCGGGCAGCACCAGGTCGTCCCAGCCCACCGCGGGCTCCACCCGGCGGGCGAGGCGGGCGAGGCCCGCGCCGTTCTGGGCCCGTACGGCCGTGCGCAGGTCCTCGGGGGAGACCGGCCGGCCGTCGAGCGCGGCCGTGCGCAGCGCGGTCCCGGCGGCG
>NZ_DATCVQ010000075.1:0-24999 GCF_036566765.1 Streptomyces sp. | reverse complement strand
CGATGGTCGGGGCGTAGGAGCGCTCGTTGTCGTTGACGACGATGACGAGCGGGCGGTCCTTGGCGGCGGCGATGTTGTTCAGCGCCTCCCAGGCCATGCCGCCGGTGAGCGCGCCGTCGCCGATGACGGCGACGACGTGGTCGTCCTTCTTCAGGACCTCGTTCGCCTTGGCGAGTCCGTCGGCCCAGCCGAGGACCGTGGAGGCGTGCGAGTTCTCGATGACGTCGTGCTCGGACTCGGCCTGCGAGGGGTAGCCGGACAGGCCGCCCTTCATCTTGAGCTTCGAGAAGTCCTGACGGCCGGTGAGCAGCTTGTGGACGTAGCTCTGGTGGCCGGTGTCCCAGAGGACCTTGTCCCTGGGGGAGTCGAAGACGCGGTGCAGCGCGATGGTCAGCTCGACCACACCGAGGTTGGGGCCGAGGTGGCCGCCGGTCTTGGAGACGGCGTCCACGAGAAACGTCCTGATCTCCGCGGCCAGCTGCTCCAGCTGTTCCGGGGAGAGCCGGTCCAGATCGCGCGGCCCCTTGATACGGGTCAGCAGAGCCACCCGTGCCTCCTTGCGTTTGAGCTGGTCGAGCTTGCCGATTTTGTCGAGTCTAATGTTCCGCCGGAGACCGGAAGTCTCAGGGCAGGGGTTCTGTGTCACTCCGGTGGCCGACACGCCGGTGCCCCGGGTGGCGATCCCACTGGTCCGGACGCAGCAGTGCCCGGCGCCGGTTCGCGGCGCCGGGGCACTGTGGGGTTTCTTACGCGTTCCGACCGATTGCGTCGGTCCGGGCGCGTTCTAGGCGCGACCGGCGGTCTTCTGGGTGCGCCGGGAGATCGAGTCGATCACGACGGCGGCGAGCAGCACCGCGCCGGTGATCATGTACTGGATCTCGTTGGCCATGCCGATCATGTTCAGGCCCTGCTGGATCGACTGGATCACGATCATTCCCAGGAGTGCCGACCAGACCTTGCCGCGGCCGCCGAAGAGGCTGGTGCCGCCGATCACGGCCGCGGCGATGACCAGCATCAGCGTGTTGCCGGAGCCGAGGCTCTTGGTGGCGCCGCCGGAGAGGCTGGCCACGAAGAGGCCGCCGAAGGCGGCGAGCATGCCGGAGAGGCCGAAGACGATGATCCGGACCCGGTCCACGTTGATGCCCGCGCGGCGGGCGGCCTCGGCGTTGCCGCCGACCGCGAAGACCTTGCGGCCGAACAGGGTGCGGCGGGCGACGAAGTCGGCGATCACCAGGACGGCCACGAAGAGCACCAGGGCGAGCGGCAGGCCGCGGGCGCCCTCGGGCTCGTTCAGGACGTACGCGACGACGAAGCTCATGATCGCGACGACGCCGGTGCGCAGCACGATCTCGCTGGTCGGGCGGGCCGGCAGGGCGGCCGCCTTGCGCCGCTTGGAGTCGAGCAGCAGCGAGCCGGCGTACGC
The DNA here is from genome assembly GCF_036566765.1 of Streptomyces sp. Lineage (GTDB taxonomy): Bacteria > Actinomycetota > Actinomycetes > Streptomycetales > Streptomycetaceae > Streptomyces. Next base: position 23,576 of record NZ_DATCVQ010000075.1, on the reverse strand, counting down.
GAGGACCGCGACGAGGGCCAGGCCGTACGCGGCGGCCTTGTCCTCGAAGTAGTACGCGGTGAGGTTCTCCACGATCGAGCCGCTGGGGGCGTTGATCGAGCCCTCCTTGCCCATGAGCCAGATCTGCAGACCGCTCCAGCCGAGGAAGCCGGCGAGGGTGACCACGAAGGCCGGGACGCCGATCTTGGCGAAGAAGAAGCCGTGCAGCAGGCCGATGAGCAGGCCGGCGGCGACCGCGAGGACGACCGAGAGCAGGTCGTTCATGCCGTTGCTGACGTTGAGCACGGCCCAGACGGCCGCGCCGACGCCCGCGACGGAGCCCATCGACAGGTCGATCTCGCCCAGGATCAGGACGAAGACGATGCCGACGGCCATGATGCCGAGGCCGGAGGAGTACACCGCGATGTTGGCGACCGAGCTCGCGGAGAGGAAGTTGGGGTTCTGGGCCTGGAAGACGATCGCGATGACGATCAGGCCGAGGACGACCGGCAGGGAACCGAGCTCGCCGCCGCGGATCTTGCGGAGGAACTCGGTCCAGTAGCCCTTGAGTCCCTCCTCGCGGACGAGGAGGCGCGGGTCGACGGCCGGGATCGGGGCGGCGGAGGTGTCCGTCGGCTCGGCGCTGTCGGTGGGCAGCGGGGTCTTGGCGAGGTCGCTCACTTCGCGTCCTCCTTCGTGGCCTGGCGCGCCTGCCGACGGGTCACGGCGTTGTCCGTGGCACCGGTGATGGCGGCGATGATCGTCTCGTGGGTGGTGTCGGCGACGTCGAAGACGCCGTTGTTGCGGCCGAGCCGGAGCACGGCGACGCGGTCGGCGACGGCGCGCACGTCGGCCATGTTGTGGCTGATGAGGATGACGCCGTGGCCGCGCTCGCGCAGCCGCTCCACGAGGTCGAGCACCTGTGCGGTCTGCTCGACGCCGAGGGCGGCGGTGGGCTCGTCCAGGATGACGACCTTCGGGTCGCCGATCAGGGCGCGGGCGATGGCGACGACCTGACGCTGGCCGCCGGAGAGCGCGGCGACCGGTATGCGGACCGAGGGGATGCGGATGGACAGGGTGTCCAGGAGCTCCCGGGCGCGCTTCTCCATCGCGATCTCGTCGAGGACGGAGGCGGAGCGCAGCTCGCTGCCGAGGAAGAGGTTGGCGACGACGTCGAGGTTGTCGCAGAGCGCGAGGTCCTGGTAGACGGTCGCGACGCCGAGGTCGGAGGAGTCGTGGGGCTTGGTGATCTGGACCGGGCGGCCCTCCCACTCGATGACGCCCTCGTCGATCGGGTGGACTCCCGAGATCGTCTTGACGAGGGTCGACTTGCCGGCGCCGTTGTCGCCCACGAGGGCTACGACCTCTCCGGCATGGATCTCCAGATCGACGTCGGTGAGCACCTGGACGGCGCCGAACCGCTTGGAGACCCCGCGCAACGCCAGCACGGGCGTAGCGGACACGTGAATCATCTCCTTGCCGCCTGACCGGCGGGGATGAGGGGTGCGGAAAGCACGCGCGCGTGGGGGGTGCGAGACGTGCGGTGCGTACGGGCGGGGGGCCGCGTACGCGAGGGGGGTGAGAGGAGTCCGGCGGCCCCGCCCCCGCTTGCGGGGCGTTGAACGGGGCGGGGTCCGCCGGACCGGTTCTCGGTGCGGGCTACTTGATGCCCGCCGCAGTGCACAGCGCCTGGTACTCGGCGGTGCAGATCTCGGCGGCCTTGTAGACGCCGTCGGCGACGATCGTGGAGGCGATGTTCTCCTTGGTCACGACCTGCGCGTCGTAGAGACGGGCCGGGATGTCCTTGAACTCGCCGGTGAGGCTGGTGACCTTGGCGGGCGTGAAGGGCTCGATGGTCTTGCCCTTGAGGAGCGCGACCGCGATCTCGGCGGTGGTCTCGGCCTCGGGCTTGATCTGCTTGTAGATGGTGAAGGCCTGGTCGCCCTTCAGGATCCGCTGCAGACCCGCGAGTTCGGCGTCCTGGCCGCCGACCGGGACCTTGATGCCCTGCTTGGAGAGTGCCGTGATGATGCCGCCGGCCATGCCGTCGTTGGCCGAGTAGACGCCCTGGAAGCCGTCCTTGCCCAGGGAGTCGATGGCGGCGCCCATCTTCTTGTTGGCCTCGTCCGGGGACCAGTCCGGGATGTCCTGCTCGTAGACGACCTTCTTCACCTCGGTGTCGAGGACGCTGTGCGCGCCCTTCTTGAACAGCGGGGCGTTCGGGTCGGTCGGCGAGCCGTTGATCATGACAACGTTGGCTTCCTTGGCCTTGGCGCCCAGCGCCTTGACCAGGCCCTCGCCCTGCAGGCGGCCGATCTTCTCGTTGTCGTACGAGACGTAGGCGGAGATCGGGCCCTCGGCCAGCCGGTCGTACGCGACGACCTTGACGCCCTTCTTCTCGGCCTGCTGGACCCAGGACTTGGTGGCCTTGTAGTCGACCGAGTCCAGGATGATCACCTTGACGCCCTGGGTGACGAGGGCGTCGAACTGCTTCTTCTGCGTCTCGGTGTCCTGCGCGGCGTTGTTGTACTTGACCTCGCAGTCCGAGCAGAGGGCCTTGATCTTCGCCTCGATGATCGGGCGGTCGAAGGTCTCGTAGCGGGTGGTCTTGTTCTCCGGCAGCAGCAGACCGATGGTCTTGCCGTCGCCGCCGCCGTTGTCCGAACCGCCGTCGCCCGCCTTGCCGCATGCGGCGATGGAGAGGGCCATGGATACGGCGGCCGTGCCTATGACGACGCGACGCGTCATTCCGTTCATGTGGGGTTGCCTCCCTGACGAGGCCGCGTCGTTGCGGCCGAGGTGGCTGGAAGTCAACTCGGCCGCGAGGTCGACGTCAAGAAGTAAATCCTTAACGAGATGACAACGACGCCATCCGTTATCTAAGTGAACGCATGCTCGGCGACCGGCGCGGCGCCCGGCGACGCACTCTCCAACAGGGTCGAATCGCCCATTTCACTCAGCGCGAGGGCCAGCGCGCCCAGCACCTCGGCGCGTTGCCCGAGGGCTCCGGGGGCCACCGAGAGCTGCCGGGCCGCGCTGGGGATCGCGTACCGCGAGACGGAGTCCCGAATCGGCCCCAGGACCAGCTCACCGGCCTCCGCGAGGTCGCCGCCGAGCACCACCCGACTCGGGTTCAGCAGATTGCAGAGGTTGGCCACACCGCTGCCGATGTGGCGGCCGACGTCGGCGACCACCCGCCGGCAGCCCGGGTCGCCCTCCCGGGCCAGCTGCACGACCCGCTCCATGGTCAGGTCGGGGCCATGGCTGGACTGCAGCAGCGGCAGCACGTAGCGGGCGGCAGTGAACGTCTCCAGGCAGCCCCGGTTGCCGCAGCGGCAGACCGGGCCGGACTCGTCGAGCGTGATGTGGCCGATCTCCCCCGCGGTGCCGCCCGGACCCCGGTACACCCGGCCGTCGATGACGAGTCCCGCGCCCACGCCGCTGGCGACCTTGATGTACGCCAGGTCCTTCACCCCCCGGCCGCTCCCCCACACCAGCTCGCCGAGCGCGCCCAGGTTGGCGTCGTTGTCGACGTGGACGGGCACCCCGAGCCGGCGGGAGAGCTCCTCGGCCGGGTTGATGCCGGTCCAGCCCGGGAGGATCGAGGTGGAGCCCAGGGTGCCGGACGAGAGGTCGATCGGCCCGGGCACGCCCAGGCCGACCCCGACGATCTTGTCCCGGCCGATGCCGGTGCTCCCGATCAGCCGTGTGACCAGGCGTTCCGCCCGGTCGAAGCCCTCCGCGGCGGAGGCGTCCACGTCCAGCGGCTCGGACTCCTCGGCGAGCACCTGGTGGGCGAGGTTGCCGACGGCGACCCGCAGATGGGTGTGGCCGAAGTCGACGCCGATCACGATGCCGGCGTCGCCGGAGAGCGAGACGGCGCGGGCCCGGCGGCCGCCCGCGGAGGTCGGCGTGACATCGACCGTGCCGCCGTCCTTCAGTTCTCGCACGATGTTGGAGACCGTGGCGGCGGACAGGCCGGTGGCCCGGGCGATCTCCGCCTGGGTCAGCGATCCGGCCATACGTACCGCTCGGACGACGCGTTCGAGGTTGGCCCTGTGCAGAGACGTCTGCGACCCGGGAGTCTCCATCGACTCACTCACTCCTGCCGTTTTCTCCAACATGTGAACTCTAAGGGGACGCTTTGGCCTCCGTCTCCGTCAAGACCTGGTGGGGGTGGTGTCCAGACAGCCCGAAGCCCCGACGGGCATCGCCCGCCGGGGCCTGAAGCTGTCTCGGGGCCCTACTTCAGGGTCGCCGAAGTGAGCCCCGCCTGGACCTGGCGCTGGAAGGAGAGGTACACGACCAGCATCGGGATCATGGCGATCGTCACACCGGCGAACAGCACCGGCAGGTCGGTCTCGTACCCCTGCTGCTGCTGGAGCTGGATCAGCCCCTGGGTGAGCACGTACCGCTCCGGGTCGTCGCCGCTCTGCGGCTGCATGAGCACGGTCGGCAGCACGAACTGGTTCCACTGGCCGAGCGTGTTGAAGATCCCGACGCTGAGCAGGCCGGGCTTGGCCATCGGGAGCATCACCTGGAAGAAGGTCCGGGTGTGCGAGGCCCCGTCGAGCACCGCCGCCTCGAAGACGGCGGTGGGCAGCGTGCGGAAGAAGGCGTGCATGAAGAACACGGTGAACGGCATCGAGTAGGCGACGTACACCAGGATCAGGCCCTGGAACGTGTTCAGCATGCCCAGCAGCTTCACCATGAAGAAGAGCGGGACGAGCGCCAGGAACACCGGGAACATCGCGCCGGCCACGAAGAAGTAGTAGATGAGGCGGTTGCCCCAGAACTCGTAGCGGGCCAGCACGTACGCGGCCATCGAGCCGAACAGCATGGTCAGCGGCACCGAGAACACCAGGACGATCACTGTGTTCACGAAGTAGTCGCCGATGCCCTTGTCCCAGGCGCGGCTGAAGACGTCGAGGGACCAGTTCGCCGGCCAGCCGAAGGCGGACCCGGCGATCTGAGTGTCGGTCTTGAAGGAGCTGAGCACCAGCCACAGCAGCGGCAGGACGATCATCAGGGCCCACAGGGCCAGGAAGCCGTGCGAGAAGGCGTTGAGGACCACGCCCTCGCTCGCCGGGGCGCCGGAGCCGTCGCCCTTGCTGACCGCGCGCTGCCGGGGGATCGTGCCGCCGTCGGCGCCGGTCTCTTTGGTGAGTGCATTCATCGTGGGCTCTCCCGCTCAGAACTCGATGCGCTCGCGGCGGGTGGCGCGCAGCGTGACCACGGACAGGATCAGGGTGAGCAGCAGCATGACGACGCCCATGGCGCAGGCGTAGCCGCTCTTTCCGAAGTAGAGGAAGTTCCGCATCATGACGGTCGACATGGTCTCGCTGGCGTGGTCGGGACCGCCGCCGTAGTCGCCCGAGGTCATGGTGGAGACGAGAACGAACATGTCCATCGCGACGATGCCGAGATAGACCCAGGCGGTCTGCACCGAGTCCCACAGCAGCGGCAGCGTGATGCGGAAGAAGGCCTGGGCGCGGCCGGCGCCGTCGATGAGCGCGGCCTCGTAGATGTCCCGCGGAATGGACTGCATCGCGGCCGAGAAAAGCACCAGATAGAAGCCGACCCCGTGCCAGACGACGACCGCGATCAGCGCCCAGAGCACGAAGTTGGGCTCGTTGAGCCATTCGACCGGCTTACCCGGGTCGACCAGGCCGATCTTGGCCAGGAAGCCGTTCAACATGCCGCCGGTGTCGCTGCGGTACACGGCGCCGAAGAGCACCGAGAGAATCGCGAGCGAGAGCACCTGCGGGAAGAAGTAGACGATTTTGTAGAACCCGGCCCCGGCGACGCCCGAGACGCCGCCGGCCCGGCTCCGCCCGCCCGCGTTCACCATGAAGGCGAAGAACAGGGCGAGCAGAATGGTGATCACCGGGATGAACACCAGGAACAGGATGTTGTGCCAGACGGCACCGAGAAAGATGTCGTCCTCGAACAACGCGACGTAATTGTCCAGACCGACGAACGAGAAGGTCTGCGACTGCCCCTTCCAGTCGGTCAGCGAGTAGCCGAAGGTCTGGACGTACGGCCAGATGACGAAGACCAGATAGAGCGCCACGGGGACGAAGAGAAATCCCGCGACGAACTGGTACTGCCCTTTGCGCATGGCGTTCCTGCTCCTGATGTTCCCGGCGAATGCTGCGGTCGGTGCGAGATCAGTCGCGGCGGTTCTTCTTGGACGCCGGGTCCTTGGCCGCCTTGTCGACCGCGGCCTGCGCCCGCTTCAGCCATTCCGCGGGCTGAATGCGCTTGGCCATCAGCTCGTTGGACGCGTTCTGGATGGCGGTGTCCATCTCGCTGTACCACTCGGTGTAGAGGAACCGGAACGTGTTCGAGCCGGCCTTCTTGGAGACCTCGACGGTCGACTGCGTGCCGGGCCGCAGCTTGACGCTCGGGTCCACGCCGTCCGCCAGGATGGTGAGCGAGTTGGCCTCCTTGGCGAAGCTCGTCGACCACTCCTTGGAGAGCATCAGCCGCATGAACTCCTTCGCCTCGGCGAGGTTCTTGGCCTTGGCGGGGATGATGAAGGGCTCGCCGGAGCCGGCCCGGATCGCCTCGAACGGCATCTTGCTGCCGGGCAGCAGCGGCATCGGCATGAACTTCATGTCGAAGTCCGGCGGGGTCTGCTTGAGCTGCTCGTTCTCCAGCCAGGAGCCGGAGGTGATGAAGGCGGCCTTGTACTGGTTCCACCGGGTCTGGGACTCGGTGTGGGTCAGGCCGTTGGTGCCGGGCATCAAGTAGCCCTTCTCCACGACCTCGTAGATCGCCTCGACGGCAGCCTTGGCGGCGTCGGATCCGACGAACGCCTTGGGGTCGAGGTTGTCGATCGCCTTCATGGCGTCCAGACCGCCCTTCTTGGCGATCAGGTCCATGATGGCGACGTTGATGTAGTACGGGTACTTGCCCTGGTGGGCGAGGCCGCCGATGCCCTGCGCGGTGGCCTCCTTGCAGATGGCGAGGAACTCGTCCCAGGTCTTCGGCTCGGTCCAGCCCTTCTCCTTGAAGAGCTTGCCGGAGTACCACAGGCCCCACACCGTGTAGATGTAGTTGAGGGCGACGACCTTGCCCTCCTGCATGCCCGGGTCGAGGGTGCCGGGGATGAGGGTGTCGCGGACCTTCTTCGACGGGTCGTCGACCGACGGCGCGTCGAGGACCTCGGCGAGGTCGAGCAGCTGGTTGTTCTTGTGAAGAACGTCGATCTTGATCTTCTGCGCGCCGGAGTCGTCCACGAGGTCCGGCGGGTTGCCTGCGTTGAACCGCGGCTGGAGCTTGCCGGTGATCTCCTGGGTGCCGGTGTGGGTGGCGGTGACGCCCCACTTCTTGTTGAAGGAGGCTTCCCACGCCTTGGCGTACTCGTCGCCGTAGCCGCCCTTGAAGACGACGACGTCGATCTTGCCGCCCTTGGCCACGCCGAACGGATTGTCCTTGGACGTCTGCCCCTTGGGCTTCTTTTCGTCCGTGTTCTCGCCGCCGCTGGAGGCACACGCGGACAGGAAGCTCATCGTCGGCACCGAGATCAGACCGAGAGCGACAGAACGCTTGATCAGATCGCGACGGCCGAGGCCCTCATGGTCGTGGGCGGAGGTGGATCCCATGCTCAAGTCCTCGCCTTCTCCAGGACTCAGGCGGTGCTTGCCGGTCGCCCGTACTGCTCGCCTGAGGCGAAGGGCCCCGCCACCGCAGTCAATTGCAGCTGGGTTCGTGCAGTTTCGCAGTCGTTCCGCCGTCGTGTGCGGCACGACTGGCCGGACGCCGACAGGTATAGTCCACTTCCCGCCAACGGAGCAAGATCGAAAGCAAGGTTGGTCGGCAGTCTTTCCCGAGTTGAGACCTCCGGGAAATTCCTGACGGGTCATCATCGAAGGCTGCCCGGGAATCTCCGTCGAATGACCGAATCCACCCCTTCGAGCGCGTCAACACCCTTGACACCACCTACCACTTGCCGCCCTACTGAAGCCTGCGCACGGCGACTGACAACGTTGTCTCGGCCCTTGTCGGGCCTCTGTGACAGGAGAAACGACGCGGCATGCACACCCGACGCATTCCCCACAGAAGGGTCGCCGCGCTGGCGGCCGCCGCACTGATCGTGAGCGCCCTCCCCGGCACCGCGCTGGCCGCACCCGAGCCGCCGGGCGACGCGGCCGGGGAGTTCCGCACCTCCTTCGAGGCGGGCGAACCCCAGCCGGCCTGGCGCGACACCGTCGAGACCACGCCCGCCGGCGTCAAACGGGCGGCGGGCGTGGACGGCGGGTTCGCCGCCGGGATCCCCGGCAATGTGACGGACAAGGTGGTCGAGGTCCGGGCGAACGGCGAGCACGCGAGCGCCGGCGAGACCAAGGAGAACCTGGTCGACCTCCAACCCGGTACCAAGTGGCTGGTGTTCGAGCCCACCGGCTGGGTCGAGTTCGACCTGGCCGAGCCGACCCGCGTCGTGACCTACGCGCTGACCTCGGCGAACGACGCCGCCGAGCGCGATCCGCGCGACTGGGTGCTCAAGGGCTCTGCCGACGGCAAGGACTGGCGGATCCTCGACAGCCGCGCGGACCAGGTCTTCGACAAGCGCTTCGAGACCCGGAGCTACTCCTTCGAGAACACCACGGCGTACGCGCACTACCGCCTGGAGATCACCCGGAACAACGGCGCCACGGGGATCACCCAGCTCGCCGACGTCCAGTTCTCCAACGGCGACACCTCCTCCCCCGTGCCCGAGGACATGCGCAGCCACCCCGACCGCGGCCCCGGCGGCTCCCCCACCGCCAAGGCGAACGCCGGCTTCACCGGGAAGCGGGCGCTGCGGTACGCGGGCACGCACAAGCCCGACGGCCGGGCGTACTCGTACAACAAGGTTCTCGACGTGAACGTGCCGGTCGGCCGGGACACCGAGCTCTCGTACCGGATCCACCCCTCCCTGCCGGAGACCGACCTCAACTACCCGGCTGCCAATGTCGCGGTCGACCTCGCCTTCACCGACGGCTCCTACCTGAGCGAGCTGCGGGCCACGGACGCGCACGGCGGACTCCTCACCCCGCAGGGGCAGGGCGCCGCCAAGCGCCTGTACGTGAACCAGTGGAACCACGTGAGCTCCCGGATCGGCGCGGTCGCGGCCGGCCGGACCGTCGACCGGATCCTCGTCGGATACGACGCGCCCAAGGGCCCGGCGAAGTTCCAGGGCTGGATCGACGACGTGGTGCTCGCGCCCAAGGCCCCCGAGAAGCGGCTCGACCGGCTCTCCGACTACGCCTCGACGACCCGCGGCACCAACTCCAGCGGCTCGTTCTCGCGCGGCAACACCTTCCCTGCGACCGCCGTCCCGCACGGCTTCAACTTCTGGACGCCGGTCACCAACGCCGCCTCCAAGAGCTGGCTGTACGAGTACCAGCGCGGGAACAACGCGGATAATCTGCCCACGATCCAGGCGTTCAGCGCGAGTCACGAGCCGAGCCCCTGGATGGGCGACCGGCAGACCTTCCAGCTGATGCCCTCGGCCGCCGCCGGCGTCCCCGACGCCTCGCGCGCCGCTCGCGCCCTCGCCTTCCGCCACGAGAAAGAGACCGCTCGGCCGCACTACTACGGCGTCACGTTCGAGAACGGCCTCAAGACGGAGCTGGCGCCGGCCGACCACGCGGCCATGATGCGATTCCGCTTCCCTGCCGGTGACGCGAGCGTGCTGTTCGACAACGTCACCGAGGAGGGCGGTCTGACGCTCGACCCCGACGGCCGCTCCTTCACCGGGTTCTCCGACGTCAAGAGCGGTCTGTCCACGGGCGCGACCCGGATGTTCGTGCACGGCGTCTTCGACGCGCCGGTCGTCGCGTCGAGCGCGCAGGGCGTCCGGGGCCACCTCCGCTTCGACGCGGGCGCGGACCGAACGGTCACCCTGCGCCTGGCCACCTCGCTGATCTCCGTCGACCAGGCGAAGGCGAACCTGGCGGACGAGATCCCGGCCGGCACACGGTTCGAGGAGGTGCGGGAGCAGGCGCAGGACGCCTGGGACGCGCTCCTCGGCCGGGTCACCGTCGAGGGCGCGACCCACGACCAGCTCGTCACCCTCTACTCCAGCCTCTACCGGCTCTACCTGTACCCGAACTCCGGCTTCGAGAAGGTCGGCTCGGAGCACAAGTACGCGAGCCCGTTCTCCCCGATGACCGGGCCGGACACGCCCACGCGCACCGGCGCGAAGATCGTCGACGGGAAGGTGTACGTCAACAACGGCTTCTGGGACACCTACCGCACGACCTGGCCGGCCTACTCCTTCCTCACTCCGAAGAAGGCGGGCGAGCTGGTCGACGGGTTCGTGCAGCAGTACAAGGACGGCGGCTGGATCTCCCGCTGGTCCTCACCCGGCTACGCCGACCTGATGACCGGCACGTCTTCGGACGTCGCCTTCGCCGACGCGTACGTCAAGGGCGTGGACTTCGACGCGGAGGCGGCGTACGAGGCGGCGCTGAAGAACGCGACGGTCGTGCCGCCGACCCGGGGCGTGGGCCGCAAGGGCATGGAGACCTCGCCGTTCCTCGGCTACGCCTCCACGGAGACCCACGAGGGCCTGTCCTGGTCTCTGGAGGGGTACCTCAACGACTACGGCCTGGCGAAGATGGCCGAGGCGCTGCACGCGAAGACGAAGAAGCCCCGGTACCGGGAGGAGGCGGCGTACTTCCTCAACCGCGCCCGCAACTACGTCGGCCTCTTCGACGCGAAGGCCGGCTTCTTCCAGGGCCGGGACCTGAAGGGCGACTGGCGGGTGGAGTCGGAGAAGTACGACCCGCGGATCTGGGGCCACGACTACACCGAGACCAACGGCTGGGGCTACGCGTTCACCGCGCCGCAGGACTCGCGGGGCCTCGCGAACCTGTACGGCGGCCGGGGAGCGCTCGCGCAGAAGCTGGACCGGTACTTCACCACGCCGGAGACGGCGAGCCCCGAGTTCGTCGGCTCGTACGGCAGCGTCATCCACGAGATGACCGAGGCTCGCGACGTGCGGATGGGCATGTACGGGCACTCCAACCAGGTCGCCCACCACGTCACGTACATGTACGACGCGGCCTCGAAGCCCTGGAAGACCCAGGAGAAGGTCCGCGAGGTGCTGTCGCGGCTCTACACCGGCAGCGAGATCGGCCAGGGCTACCACGGCGACGAGGACAACGGCGAGCAGTCGGCCTGGTTCCTGTTCTCGGCGCTCGGCTTCTACCCGCTGGTCATGGGCAGCGGGGAGTACGCGATCGGCTCGCCGCTCTTCACCAAGGCCACCGTCCGGATGGACAACGGCCGCACCCTGGTCGTCGAGGCCCCGCGCAACAGCGCGCGGAACGTCTACGTCCAGGATGTGAAGCTCGACGGAGAGCGGTGGCGCTCGACGGCGCTGCCGCACGACCTGCTGGCGAAGGGCGGCACGCTGAAGTTCGAGATGGGCCCGAAGCCTTCGTCGTGGGGTACGGGGGCGTCGGCCGCTCCGGTGTCGATCACGACCGACGACAAGACGCCCGTGCCGCTGCGGGACGTCGCCACGGGGAGCGGTCCGCTGCGCGACGACACCTCCGCCACGGCGGGCGAGCTGACCACCGTGGACCTGCCGGTGACGAAGCCGGTCCGGGCCGTCCAGTACACCCTGACCTCCTCGGCGCGCGGCGCGGCGCCGGCCGGTTGGGTGCTGCAGGGTTCGACGGACGGCGAGACCTGGAGGGACCTGGACCGGCGCGCCGGTGAGTCCTTCGCCTGGGACCGGCAGACCCGGGTGTTCTCGGTGGCGGCGCCGGGGACGTACGCGAAGTACCGCCTGGCGCGGTCGGGTCCGGGCGGCGCGCTGGCGGAGGTCGAGCTGCTCGGCTAACGCGCCCCGTCCTCGTACTCCCGGTCGTGCACGGGCGCGGCCGGGAGTTCGCGGTCCAGGGACTCGCGGTAGCGCACGCAGCCGCGCAGGAAGCGGGGCCAGGGCGGCACGGCGACCTCGGGGGCGATCGGTTCGGGCAGCAGGCCCCACAGGTTGGGGTGGTGCCAGCACAGGTCGTGGCCGGAGCTGTCCCGGTGGGCGCGGATGCCGGCGCGCAGGCGTTTCGCCTCGGCGAGGAGCGCGTCCCGGTCGAGCCGGTCGAGGTCGTGGTCGGGGTCCTGGTCGTCGTCGGGGTCCATGGCGCGCAGGATAGGAGGACCGGCGAACGCGGACCGGCCGCCACCCCGAGGGGGTGACGGCCGGTTCGTCGTTCCGTTCTGATCAGGCGCTGATCAGCCGCGGATCAGGTTGCGCAGCACGTACTGCATGATGCCGCCGTTGCGGTAGTAGTCCGCCTCGCCGGGGGTGTCGATGCGGACGACCGCGTCGAACTCGACGCCGGTGTCGGTCGTGACCTTGACCGTGCGCGGGGTGACGCCGTTGTTGAGCTCCTCGACGCCGGTGAAGGAGAAGGTCTCCTCGCCGGTCAGGCCGAGGGTCTGGGCCGAGGCGCCCTCCGGGAACTGCAGCGGCAGGACGCCCATGCCGATGAGGTTCGAGCGGTGGATGCGCTCGTACGACTCGGCGATGACGGCCTTGACGCCGAGCAGCGCGGTGCCCTTGGCGGCCCAGTCGCGGGACGAGCCGGAACCGTACTCCTTGCCCGCCAGGATCGCGAGCGGGGTGCCCTGCTCGATGTAGTTGCGCGAGGCGTCGTAGATGAACGACACCGGAGCCGCGTCAGCAGTCGCAGCCCGGGTGAAGTCGCGGGTGTAGCCGCCCTCGGTGCCCGGCGCGATCTGGTTGCGCAGGCGGATGTTGGCGAAGGTGCCGCGGATCATGACCTCGTGGTTGCCTCGGCGCGAGCCGTAGGAGTTGAAGTCACGACGCTCCACACCGTGCTCGGTGAGGTACTGGCCGGCCGGGGTGTCGGCCTTGATGGCACCGGCCGGGGAGATGTGGTCGGTGGTGACCGAGTCGCCCAGCTTGGCCAGGACGCGCGCGCCGACGATGTCGGTGACCGGGGTGGTCTCCATCGTCATGCCCTCGAAGTACGGGGGCTTGCGGACGTAGGTGGACTCGGTGTCCCACTCGAAGGTGTTGCCGGTCGGGATCGGCAGCGCCTGCCACTGGGCGTCGCCCGCGAAGACGTCGCTGTAGGACTTGTTGAACATGTCCTCGCCGATGGCGTTGGCGACGACGTCGTTGACCTCGGCCTCGGTCGGCCAGATGTCCGCCAGGTAGACCGGCTTGCCCTCGGTGTCGACACCGAGCGCGTCCTTGGTGATGTCCACCTTCATGGAACCCGCGAGGGCGTACGCGACGACCAGCGGCGGGGAGGCCAGGTAGTTCATCTTGACGTCGGGGTTGATACGACCCTCGAAGTTACGGTTGCCCGAGAGCACCGAGGTCACGGCCAGGTCGTGCTCGTTGACGGCCTTGGAGACCTCCTCCGGCAGCGGGCCGGAGTTGCCGATGCAGGTGGTGCAGCCGTAGCCGACGAGGTTGAAGCCGACCTTGTCGAGGTACGGGGTCAGGCCCGCCTTGTCGAAGTAGTCGGTGACGACCTTCGAGCCCGGGGCGAGGGTGGTCTTGACCCACGGCTTGCGGGTCAGGCCCTTCTCCACGGCCTTCTTCGCGACGAGCGCGGCGGCGACCATCACGTACGGGTTCGAGGTGTTGGTGCAGGAGGTGATCGCGGCGACGGTGACGGCGCCGTGGTCGATCTCGTAGGTCGAGCCGTCGGGGGCCGTGACGGTGACCGGCTTCGACGGGCCGCCGTTGGGGTGGTTCACCGGGGCGTCGGAGGCCGGGAAGGACTCCTTGCCCGCCTCGTCCGCCTCGTCCACGTAGTTGCGGACGTCCTGGGCGAACTGCGCGGCGGCGTTCGCGAGGACGATGCGGTCCTGCGGGCGCTTCGGGCCGGCGATGGAGGGGACGACCGTGGAGAGGTCGAGCTCCAGCTTCTCGGAGAAGTCGGGCTCGGCGGACGGGTCAAGCCAGAGGCCCTGCTCCTTGGCGTACGCCTCGACGAGCGCGACCTGCTGCTCGGAGCGGCCGGTGAGCTTGAGGTACTTCAGGGTCTCGCCGTCGATCGGGAAGATCGCGGCGGTGGAGCCGAACTCCGGCGACATGTTGCCGATGGTGGCGCGGTTCGCGAGGGAGGTGGCGGCGACGCCCTCACCGTAGAACTCGACGAACTTGCCGACGACGCCGTGCTTGCGCAGCATCTCGGTGATCGTGAGCACCAGGTCGGTGGCGGTGGTGCCGGCGGGCAGCTCGCCGGTCAGCTTGAAGCCGACGACGCGCGGGATCAGCATGGAGACCGGCTGGCCGAGCATGGCCGCCTCGGCCTCGATGCCGCCGACGCCCCAGCCGAGCACGCCGAGGCCGTTGACCATGGTGGTGTGCGAGTCGGTGCCGACGAGGGTGTCGGGGTACGCCTGACCGTTACGGACCATGACCGTACGGGCCAGGTGCTCGATGTTCACCTGGTGGACGATGCCGGTGCCCGGGGGGACGACCTTGAAGTCGTCGAAGGCGGTCTGGCCCCAGCGCAGGAACTGGTAGCGCTCCTTGTTGCGGCCGTACTCCAGCTCGACGTTCTGGCCGAAGGCGTCCTTGGTGCCGAACTTGTCGGCGATGACGGAGTGGTCGATGACCAGCTCGGCCGGGGAGAGCGGGTTGACCTTCGCCGGGTCGCCGCCGAGCTCCTTGACGGCCTCGCGCATGGTGGCGAGGTCGACGACGCAGGGCACGCCGGTGAAGTCCTGCATGATCACGCGAGCCGGCGTGAACTGGATCTCCTGGCTCGGCTGGGCCTGCGAGTCCCAGCCGCCCAGGGCCCGGATGTGGTCGGCGGTGATGTTCGCGCCGTCCTCGGTGCGGAGCAGGTTCTCCAGGAGGACCTTCAGGCTGTAGGGGAGGCGCGCGGAGCCCTCCACCTTGTCCAGCCGGAAGATCTCGTACGACTCGTCGCCCACGCGCAGCGTGCTGCGGGCGTCGAAGCTGTTCGCCGACACGACAGTCTCCTTCATCAAAGTGCGCGTTCTACCGCCATGCTGCCGCCACGACTCCTCGCCGATCCGCTAAGGTAAGACTTAGTTAGGTAATCCTTACCCAGGTGGGCGGCCGCGGTGCGCCGTAAGCAGTTATCTCGATGTCGAGATAACCCTAGTGCATCCCTGCCTTCCGGTCATGCCCGGCGTGCCCGACGTCACGCCGAGACGTCGGGACAGGGCGTGCGGGGTGCCCCCGTACGGCGGCGGTGTGATTGCCGGGCACGGGGGGCGGGGCGACGATCGGGGCATGATCAGCGGCGCGCATGTGATCCTCTACTCGGCGGACGCGGAAGCGGACCGGGCGTTCCTCAAGGACGTACTGGGCCTCGGCCACATCGACGCGGGGCGGGGCTGGCTCATCTTCGCGCTGCCGCCGGCCGAGCTCGCGGTGCACCCGACACAGGGCGAGCCGCGACACGAGCTCTATCTGATGTGCGACGACATCAAGCGGATGCTGCGCCGGCTCGAACAGCGCGGCGCGGAGGTCTCACGGTCCGTCAGCGACCAGGGCTGGGGCCTGCTCGCGGGGGTGCGACTGCCGAGCGGGGCCGAACTGCCGCTCTATGAACCGCGTCACCCCACGGCCCATGACGCGTCGCACGAGGCAACGCACGACACAACACGCGACACATCGCAGGACACTTCGCCCTGAATCACCCGAATGACACACCCTCAACGCAAGCCCCATCTCATATCTGAGATAACCTGCGGCCATGGCAGACGACTACCTCGTACGCATCGGCAAGCTCATCCGCGACGCCCGTCAGCATCGCGGCTGGACACAGACGCAGCTCGCCGAGGCCCTGGCCACAAGCCAGAGCGCTGTGAACCGGATCGAACGCGGAAACCAGAACATCAGCCTTGAGATGATCGCACGCATCGGAGAAGCACTCGACAGCGAGATCGTGTCCCTCGGCTACGCCGGTCCCATGCATCTGCGAGTCGTCGGCCGACGCCGGCTCTCCGGCGCCATCGACGTCAAGACCAGCAAGAACGCCTGTGTCGCGCTGCTCTGCGCGACGTTGCTCAACAAGGGGCGCACGGTGCTGCGCCGGGTCGCCCGGATCGAAGAGGTCTTCCGCCTCCTGGAGGTCCTCAACTCCATCGGTGTGCGCACCCGTTGGATCAACGACGGGGTCGACCTGGAGATCGTGCCGCCGGCCGAGCTGGACATGGAGGCGATCGACGCCGAGGCGGCCATCCGCACCCGCTCGATCATCATGTTCCTCGGCCCGCTGCTGCACCGCATGGACCGCTTCCGCCTGCCGTACGCGGGCGGTTGCGACCTCGGTACGCGCACGATCGAGCCGCACATGATCGCGCTGCGCCGCTTCGGCCTGGACATCACGGCGACGGAGGGCCTCTACCACGCGCAGGTCGAGCGCTCGGTCTCCCCCGACCGCCCGATCGTGCTGACCGAGCGCGGCGACACGGTGACCGAGAACGCGCTGCTCGCCGCGGCCCGCCACGACGGCACGACGGTCATCCGCAACGCCTCCTCCAACTACATGGTCCAGGACCTCTGCTTCTTCCTGGAGGCGCTCGGCGTCCGCGTCGAGGGCATCGGCACGACCACCCTCACCGTCCACGGCGTCCCGCACATCGACGTGGACGTGGACTACTCCCCCTCCGAGGACCCGGTCGAGGCGATGAGCCTGCTGGCCGCCGCGGTGGTCACCGAGTCGGAGCTGACGATCCGCCGGGTGCCGATCGAGTTCATGGAGATCGAGCTCGCGGTCCTGGAGGAGATGGGCCTCGACCACGACCGCTCGGCGGAGTACCCGGCGGACAACGGACGCACGCGGCTGGTGGACCTCACGGTCCGCCCCTCCAAGCTGGAGGCCCCGATCGACAAGATCCACCCCATGCCGTTCCCGGGCCTGAACATCGACAACGTCCCGTTCTTCGCCGCCATCGCGGCGGTGGCCCAGGGCAAGACCCTGATCCACGACTGGGTCTACGACAACCGCGCGATCTACCTCACCGACCTCAACCGCCTCGGCGGCCGTCTCCAACTCCTCGACCCCCACCGAGTCCTCGTCGAAGGCCCCACCCGCTGGCGCGCCGCAGAGATGATGTGCCCGCCGGCCCTGCGCCCCGCGGTCGTCGTCCTGCTCGCGATGATGGCAGCGGAGGGCACGTCGGTCCTGCGCAACGTGTACGTCATCAACCGGGGCTACGAGGACCTGGCGGAGCGACTGAACTCGGTCGGCGCGCAGATCGAGATCTTCCGGGACATCTAGGGCCTATCCGGCCCTGATTCGCCGGACAGGCCCTAGCCGGACGGTGGGCCCATGCCGCCCTTCAGGCGTTCTATGTCGGAAGGGCGGACCCTGATGACGGCCAGGGAGATCACGAAGGAGACGATCGCGAAGGCCGCGGCGACGATGAAGCCGGCGGAGACGCCTGCGGAGAGGACCTCGTCGCCCCAGGGTGGGGGGAGTACGCCGGTTTTCGCGAACTGGGCCTTTTCCAGGGGGGTCGCCTGGGCCAGGAAGGCGGGGACCTGGTCGTCGGCCTCGTTGCGGCTGACCGTGCCGAAGACCGTGACGAGGATCGACAGGCCCAGCGAACCGCCTACCTGCTGCGTCGCGTTGAGCAGGCCGGACGCGGCGCCCGCCTCGTGCGGTTCGACGTTGGACAGGGCCATCAGGGTCAGCGAGACGAACATCAGGCCCATGCCGACGCTGAAGACGAGCATCGGGCCGAGGATGGAGCCCGCGTACGTGGAGTGGACGTCGGTCAGCGTCAGCCAGGACAGACCGGCCGCCAGGCACAGCGAGCCGAGCACCATGAAGGGTTTCGGGCCGAACTTGGGCAGCAGTTGGGAGGTGAAGCCCGCCGCCACCGCGATGACCGCGCTGACCGGCAGGAACGCCAGTCCGGCCTCCAGTGGGCTGAAGCCCAGCACCTGTTGCACGAACAGCGTCAGGAAGAAGAACATCCCGAAGATCGCCGCCGCCAGGCACAACATCATCCCGTAGGTGCCCGCCCTGTTCCGGTCGGCGAACATGTGCAGCGGGGTGATGGGCTGCCGCGACCTCCGCTCGATCAGGATGAACGAGACCAGCAGGACCACCGCGACGCCGAACGAGGCGAGGGTCAGCGGGTCCCGCCAGCCTTGCTGGGCGGCGCGGATGAAGCCGTACACCAGCGCCACCATGCCCAGCGTGGACGTCAGCGCGCCCATGAGGTCGAAGTTGCCGGGATGCCGCTCGGACTCCCGGACGTGGCGCGGTGTGAGGAAGGCGATCAGCAGCGCGATCGGCACGTTGACGAAGAAGATCCAGCGCCAGTCGAGCCATTCGACGAGGATGCCGCCGGCCAGCAGGCCGATCGCGCCGCCGCCCGCCGAGACGCCCGCGAACACGCCGAAGGCCCTGTTCCGTTCCGGTCCCTCGTCGAAGTTCGTGGTGATCAGGGAGAGCGACGTCGGGGAGGAGATCGCGCCGCCGACGCCCTGGAGCGCACGCGCGGCGAGCAGTTGCCAGCTGGTCTGGGCGACGCCGCAGAGCAGGGACGCGAGGCCGAAGAGCAGCACACCGAAGATGAAGGTCCGGCGGCGGCCGAGGATGTCACCGGCGCGTCCGCCGAGCAGCAGCAGTCCGCCGAAGGTCAGCGTGTACGCGTTGACCACCCAGGACAGGTTGGTGGTCGAGAAGTCGAGAGCGCTCTGGATGTGCGGGAGCGCGATGTTCACGATCGTGATGTCGAGAACGACCATCAGCTGGCAGGAAGCGATCACGAACAGGGCTATGCCCTTGCCGTCGCCCTTCTTCGGGGCGGCGGCACGTGCTGGTGTCGTCGGCTTGGGATGGGTCATGGAGCATCGCGCCCCCACCTCGGGGTCCCGTGGGCCGGTCAGTCCACCCCTCGAAAATAAGCCAGCCGCCGATCACTCACCAGTCGATCAAGAACGCCCCGGCACGGCCCCTCAGTCCAGTACCGCGAAGCCGTCCAACTCCACCCGGGCCTGGTCGTCCCAGAGTCGGACGACGCCGACGACCGCCATCGCCGGATATTCACGGCCCGCCAACTGCCGCCAGATCCGGCCGAGTTCGGCCGCGTGGGCGCGGTACTCGGCGACGTCGGTCGCGTACACGGTGACCCGGGCCAGGTCGGCGGGGGCGCCGCCGGCGTGGCGCAGGGCGGCGAGCAGGTTGGAGAGCGCGGTGGTGAACTGCTCGGGCAGGGTCTCCCCCACCACCTTGCCGTCGGTGTCGAGCGCGGTCTGGCCGGCGAGGAAGACCAGCCGCGATCCGGTGGCGGTGACGGCGTGCGAGAAGCCCGTGGGCGGGGAGAGTTCGGCCGGATTGTGGCGGTGGAGCGTCATGCTCGGGCCTCCTCGTCGTCGAGGGCGGGGGTGGGGGTGGCGTGCGGCGGTGTCTGCCGGGCCGCGGCCCCGTGCTGCCTGTACAGCTCCTTCGCGATGATCGAGCGCTGCACCTCCGTCGCCCCCTCGTAGATCCTCGGCGCGCGCACCTCCCGGTAGAGGTGTTCCAGCAGGTGGCCGCGTTGCAAGGCGCGGGCGCCGTGCAGCTGGACGGCGGCGTCGACGACGTACTGCGCGGTCTCGGTCGCGAGCAGTTTCGCCATCGCGGAGCGCCGCGGCACGTCCGGCGCGCCCGAGTCGTACGCCGCGGCCGCCGCGTACACGAGCAGCCGGGCGGCCTCCGTGCGGGTGGCCATCTCGGCGACCTGGTGGGCGACGGCCTGGAGGTCGGCGAGGACGCCGCCGAAGGCGGGGCGGCCTGCGGTGTGGGCGAGGGCGGCGTCCAGCGCGGCCTGGGCCATGCCGACGGCGAACGCCCCGACGCTCGGCCGGAACAGGTTCAGGGTGTCCATGGCGACCTTGAAGCCGCGGTCCGGCTCGCCGAGCACGTCCTCGGGACCGACGGGCACGCCGTCGAAGGCGAGGGCCCCGATGGCGTGCGGGCTGAGCATGTCGAGCGGACTGCCGGTGAGGCCGGGGCGGTCCGCGGGGACGAGGAAGGCCGTGACGCCCCGGGCCCCGGCGCCCGGGGTCGTGCGGGCGAAGACGGTGTAGAAGTCGGCCTCGGGGGCGTTGGAGATCCAGCGTTTCTCACCGGTCAGCCGCCAGCCGCCACCGGCCCCGCTCCCCGCCCCGTCCGGCGCGGCGTCCAGCGCCAGCGCGGCGGCGTCCGACCCGGCGTCCGGCTCGCTGAGCGCGAACGCGGCGACCGCCCGCCCCGCGACGACCTCGGGCAGCCAGCGGGCCCGCTGCGCGGGGGTGCCGGCCGAGGCCACCGGATGGGCGCCCAGCCCCTGCAGGGCGAGCGCGGTCTCGGCCTCCGTGCAGGCGCTGGCCAGGGACTCCCGCAGCAGGCAGAGCTCCAGCGCGCCGGAGGAGAACAGCCGCTCCAGGAGCCCGAGTTCGCCGAGCGCGGCGATCAGCGGACGGTTCACCCGGCCCGGCTCGCCCTTCTCGGCGAGCGGGCGGAGCCGGTCCGCGGCCAGGGCGCGCAGCGAGGCGCACCAGTCGACATGTGCCGGATCGAGCGAGAATTCGGGCATTCTGGCCCCCACTTCCGTCGCGTCGGTCGGATCTCCCACCAGCTCTATCGCGAACCGTTGACTGTCGTCACCATCACGATACGCTCATTGGGCGACCCCACCACGACAAGGGGCGAAACCCATGGAGCTGACACCCTCGGCGCACCAGGACACCTTCACCCGCGACCATCTGCCGCCACCCGGGCAGTGGCCGGAACTGCTCTTCGACCTGCCGGATCTGCGCTATCCGGAACGGCTCAACTGCGGGACCGAACTGCTGGACCGCACCGCGGAGCGGTTCGGCGCGCACCGGCCGGTCTTCCGCGACGCGTCCGGCGCCGTCTGGACGTACGGCCAGCTGCGCGAACGGGTGAACCGGATCGCCCATGTGCTCACCCACGACCTCGGCGTCCGCCCCGGCAACCGGGTGCTGCTGCGCGGCCCGACCACCCCTTGGCTGGCGGCCTGCTGGCTGGCGGTGATGAAGGCGGGCGCGGTGGCCGTCACCGTGCTGGCCCAGCAGCGCGCCGGGGAACTGGCCGTGATCTGCGAGATGGCCCGCTGCACGCACGCGCTGTGCGATGTGCGGACCGTCGACGACCTGGTCAAGGCCGAGGCGCCGGGGCTGCGGATCACCGCCTTCGGCGGCGACGCCCCCGACGACCTGCTCTCGCTGGCGATCGGCAAGCCGGACACGTACGAGGCGGTGCCGACCGCCGCGGACGACGTGGCGCTGATCGCCTTCACCTCCGGGACCACCGGCCGCCCCAAGGGGTGCATGCACTTCCACCGGGACGTCCTGGCGATCGCGGACACCTTCTCCGCCCAGGTGCTGCGGCCCGGCCCGGACGACGTCTTCGCGGGCAGCCCGCCGCTCGGGTTCACCTTCGGGCTGGGCGGTCTGGTGATCTTCCCGATGCGGGCGGGGGCCAGTGCCGTACTGCTCGAACAGGCCGGTCCCCGGCAGCTGCTCGACGCCGTGCCCCAGCACCGGGTGTCGGTGCTGTTCACCGCGCCGACGGCGTACCGGGTGATGCTCGACGAGATGAACGGCCACGACCTCGGCTCGCTGCGCCGCTGCGTCTCCGCGGGCGAGAACCTGCCCGCCGCGACCTGGGAGGCCTGGCGGGACCGGACCGGTCTGCGGCTGATCAACGGGATCGGCGCGACCGAGCTGCTGCACATCTTCATCTCGGCCGCCGAGGGCGACATCCGCCCCGGCACCACCGGCGTCCCCGTCCCCGGCTGGCAGGCCCGGGTCGTCGACGCGGCCGGCGCAGCAGTACCGGACGGCGAGGAGGGCCTGCTCGCCGTCCGCGGCCCGGTCGGCTGCCGCTATCTGGCCGATCCCCGGCAGAGCGAGTACGTGCGCGGCGGCTGGAACCTCACCGGCGACACCTACGTGCGCGAGCCGGACGGCTACTTCCGCTACGTGGCCCGCGCCGACGACATGATCGTCTCGGCCGGGTACAACATCGCGGGTCCGCAGGTCGAGGAGGCCCTGCTGGCCCATCCGGACGTCCTGGAGACGGCGGTGGTGGGCCGGCCGGACGAGCTGCGCGGCCAGATCGCGGTGGCGTACGCGGTGGTACGGGAGGGGGTGCCCCGGGACACCCGGACGGCGGACGCGCTGCGCGCCTTCGTGAAGACCCGGCTGGTCCCGTACAAATGCCCCCGCGAGATCGTCTTCCTGGACGCGCTGCCGCGCACGGCGACGGGGAAACTGCAGCGCTACCGGCTGCGCGATCTAGAGTGATCACGTGGCCGAGCAGCACACCCCCCGTTCCCTGATCGTCTCCCTGTACGGCGCGTACGGGCGCATCCCCGACGACGCGCCGCTCCCCGTGGCCGAGCTGATCCGGCTGCTCGGGGTGCTCGGCGTGGACGCGCCCTCGGTGCGCTCGTCGGTGTCCCGGCTGAAGCGGCGCGGGCTGTTGCTCCCGGCGCGCACGGCCGACCGGGCCGCCGGGTACGCCCTGTCGGCGGAGGCGCGGCAGCTCCTCGACGACGGCGACCGCCGGATCTACGCGCGCGCCGAGCCGTCCCTGTCGGACGGCTGGGTGCTCGCGGTCTTCTCGGTCCCCGAGTCCGAGCGGCACAAGCGGCACCTGCTGCGCTCCCGGCTCGGCGGCCTCGGCTTCGGCACGGCCGCCCCGGGCGTGTGGATCGCCCCGGCCCGGCTGTACGAGGAGACCCGGCACACCCTGGAGCGGCTGCGCCTGGACCCGTACGTGGACCTGTTCCGGGGCGCCCACCTGGGCTTCGCGCCGACGGCGGAGGCGGTCGGGCGCTGGTGGGACCTGGCGGCGATCGCCAAGGCGCACGAGGACTTCCTCGCCGTGTACGAGCCGGTGCTGCACGCCTGGGAGGCCCGCCCGGACACCCCGCCGGAGGACGCCTACCGGGACTACCTGCCGACGCTGGACTCCTGGCGGCGGCTGCCGTACCTCGATCCCGGCCTTCCGCCGGAGCTGCTCCCGGCGGGCTGGCCGGGTGCGCGCTCGGCGGAGGTGTTCGCGGCGCTGCACGAGCGGCTGCGGGACGCGGGCGCGCGGTTCGTGCAACCGTACGATTCCGGAACTCGTCCTTCCGAGTCATGAGCGCACATCCCGTCTCCCGGCTCCAGTGGCTGTCCTGGGGCGCCGCGGGCCTGGTCGGCGTGCTCGCCGCGTACGGAGCGAGCGCGCTGACGGCGTCGGCGCGCTCGTACTGCGACGCCGCCTGGGAGCCGCCGCACCGCTTCGCCCACAATGTCGAGCTGCTGATCCTGACCGGCGCCACGGCCGGCATCGCCGTGACGGCCGCGGTCCTCGCCCGCTGGGCGACGGTGCGCGGGCCGCGATCGGCACGGGCGTCGGCCCAGGTGGCTGTCGTCCTGCTCGTGGTGGCCGCGCTGGCCTGGTGGTACCTGGCCGCGCAGGCGACCCCGGCGGACTATCCCGGGGACTCCGGGCTCTGCCCGAGCAGCAATGTGCCGCCGTGGTGGCCGAGGTGGCTGCCGTCGTGACCGAGGAGCCGCAGAGCACGTACGAGCCGACGTGGCTGGTGGCCGCGAACGTGGTCAAGTGGCGGCGGTGGGG
>NZ_DATCVQ010000074.1:0-25185 GCF_036566765.1 Streptomyces sp. | reverse complement strand
GTGCTCTTCCGATCTGGTCACGGGGGCGTTCCCCGACGCCCGTACGCACCCGCCGAGGGACCACCACGAGATCGACCCCGCGCGCTACGCCCGCACCTCCTCCGTCACCGTGCGGGCCCCGGTCGCCGAGGTCGAGATCTGGAACCCCGCGACCGGCACCCGCCGCCCGGGACGCGTCACCTTCGCCGACGGCGTCTCGACCATCGAGGTACCCCTGGAGGGCGCCCCCGCCGCCCTCGTCGTATGGCGCGAAGGCCCTCTGGTGGACGCTGTTCCCCCGTCGCCCACGGAGCCGCCGGAGACGACCGACCTGTCGACCGGCTGGGAGGGCCGCCTTGCTCCCACCATGGACAACACCTGGGGCGACCTGGCCCTGCCCGCCGGAGCCTCCGTCACCGAACCGCAGATCTGGACCATGCGGTGGACCGAGACCGAAGACTCGTGGGAGCAGACCCGGGTGACATACGGCAACCGGGTCCGCGTCCTGGCGCCCGTGCCCTCCGCACAGGCCCCGGCTCCTCTGGACCGTGCCGACGTCGAGCAAGTCCTTTCAGGTGACCGTGAGTTGGCGCCCCCGGACTGGGCCGTCTCGCTGTACTCGTCGAGTCGCGGCATCCCTGACCCGTACGGTCTGCTCGGCAACAAGGGCCTGGTACCGGAGGAGTTCGTGCGGGTGCCGGTACCCGTGAGCGGGACCGTCGCCCGTGTCAGGGCCGTCGTGGAGACCGACCACCGGGGACCCGCGGATCTGCATGTCGGAGCGGCGGCGGTCAAATGCGTGTGGTGGAACGGCAGCCGGCTGGAGACGGGCGGCGGCCATCTGGCGTCCGCCCGGGTGGAGGTCGAACGGGCCCGCAATGTGCTCGCGTACGAGCTGTCCGAAGCCCAGGACCGGCCGCAGACCATCTCGGGCGCCGCCGACACCCCGTTGGGCAGCTACTTCTGTCTGTCCCGCCCGGACGGGTTCGCGCCGCGCCCACTGTTCATGCGCCTGCCCGACGGCGTACGACCGGACGGCAGCGTGACCTATCGCGGCCGTATCAGCGCCCCGGGGCAGGGTACGGACGCGGTCCTCGTCGTGGGTGCCGCGGTCGGCGTGACCGTCCTCCTCGACGGAGCCGTCGTGGCACGGCAGGAGAAGGTCGAGTACTACGAGTCCGACTGGGGCGCGGTGCCGATGTTCTTCCGGCACGAACTGACGCTGAGCGGCGGCGATCACGTCCTCGACGTCGTGGCCGACAGCGTCGACGCGCGGGACGGTGTCTTCGTCGACCTCGTGGCGGACACGACCGCCCTGGTCAGCGGCCCGGGTTGGGCGGCCGGGACGGGGGAGTGGAGCGGGCTGACCATCGAACACACGGGCCGGTGGGGAGAGTTGCAGCACTGTGGCGCGGCGGTACGGCCGCACCCCCTGCCCGACGCCGAGTGGCTGGCCGGTGCTCCGGTGCTCGGGTCCGCCGTACTGCCGCTGCGGTCCACCGACGACCTCCGGGAGGTCGAGCAGCGCTTCCGGTTCACCGTGCCGGCGGGGACCGTGTCGCTCGACCTGCCACTGGAGCTTCCCGCCCGGGTGACGATCGGCGACGGCCCTGAACTCGACTTCCTGGGCGGTGTACTGACGCTGGATCAACCGCTCGACGAGGCGGCCGAGTGCCAAGTGGTCACCGCTCCCACGGCCGTTCTGCGCGGTGGCTCCGCCTGGCGGGGACCGGTACGCGTGCGCACGGTACCGGCACCCATGCCGCTGGGCGAGTGGGGTGAGATGGGACTGGGCGGTTGGAGCGGAGGCGTGACCTATGCCCGGACACTGGAGGTGCCGGCCGGGCCGGACCCGGTGCTGGATCTGGGGCGGGTGCGTGGCAGTGTCGCGGTGTGCGTCGACGGTGAAATCGTCGGGGAGGCGTTCTGCGCGCCGTACCGCTTCGAACTGCGTGGGACCGCCGGGCGCACCGTCCGCCTCGAAGTGACCGTCCACAACACTTTGGCGCCGTATCTGTCCGAAGCCACGCCCACCGCCTGGGCCTTCCCCTCCCAGCTCCCCTCCGGCCTGCTGGGGCCGGTGACGCTAGAAAGGCGCGTCTGACGAAGCCCGGGTGGAGTCCCGCAGGACCAGGCCCGGCGCGAACACCCGTGCCTCGTGGGCGTGCTCCGCGCGGGCCTCCACCTCGTCCAGGAGCATCTCCACGGCCGCCCGGCCGAGCTCCTCGACCGGCTGGCGGACCGTGGTCAGTGTCGTGCCCACGAAGCTGGCAATGTCCAGGTCGCCGTAACCGACCACCTGGACGTCCTCCGGGACCTTCACACCGCGCTCGCCCAGCGCCCGGCACAGCCCCGCCGCGAGGAAGTCGTTGGTGCAGAACACGCCGTCGGGCAACTCGTCGAGGCTGTGGGCTATTTCGCTGCCGAACGCCACCGTCATCTCCTCGGCGACCACCTGGTCGAGGCGGGCCTCGCGCCGGGTGCGCACGGCCTGCCGGGCGCCCTGGTAGCGGTCGGCGCACTGACGGATCGTGCGCTCGCCGTTCACGACGAGGACGTCGCGCGCCCCGCGGTCCAGCAGGTGCTGCACGGCGATGCGGCCCCCGGCGATGTCGTCGACGGAGACCGAACAGCCCTCCTGGGCGGGCATCGCACGGTCCGCCAGCACCAGCGGGATACCGCGCTCGCGCAGCCGCGACAGCCGGGTGGGGTCGGCACTGAGCGGCACCACCACCGCGCCGACCGCCCGCTGTTCGATGAGCATGGTGAAGTAGCCCTGCTCCCGCTCCGGCGCGTCCCCGCTGTCACACAGGACGAGGGAGTAGCCGTGTTCGTAGGCGGCGTCCGCGGCACCGCGTGCGATGCGGGAGTAGAAGGAGTTGGCCACGTCCGGCAGTACCAGGCCGATCGACGAGGAATGCCCGGTGCGCAGCCCGGCGGCTCCCGGGTGGGGGACGTAGTCGAGGGCGGCGACGGCGTCGCGGACCCGCTCGGCGGTGCGCGCGTTGACCCGCTCGGGCCGGTTCAGGACGTTGGACACCGTGGAGACCGAGACCCCGGCGGCGGCCGCGACGTCCTGGATACGGGCGGGGCGAACCGAAATGGCGTCCACCCCCTCGCTGTTCCACATGGGCGACGCAAGTCTACCCCGGCCGCGGATAAAACGTTTTCCGCACCGCTCTTCGGTGGTGGAGCGTTCGCCTGCGGAACGGCACAGCGAGGGAGGATCGGTCCCTGCGGCAGCAAATTCTGTGAAGGAACCGACGGATTGGGTGACCATGTTGCGATCGGTGAAGCCGGGACGGGAACGTCCTGTGGAGGGTGTCCGGCTGACTGGCCGTGTTCATGCCCGGCGTGCTTCCATCCGGTGTCCCTCCTCCTCGAGGATTGCTCATGCGAAAGGAACCGCGCGCCATGAACGTCGCCCCCCACCTCGTAGCGGCCGAGCTCAACGATGCCGACCTGGACAACGTCTCCGGTGGTGTCGCCGCCGCGACCACCGCCGGCCTGCACCTCCAGCTGGCGCACCTCGAGGTCTGCGCCGACGTCGACGCCCTCGTCTCCACCCAGGGTGTCGCGGCGAGCGTCAACGCCCACGTCGGCGTCAACTGACCTGACACCTGCACTACCTGCCGACGGGCCCCGGATCGGACGATCCGGGGCCCGTCGTGCCGGGGCCTCGACCGGACGGTCGGTGACATGCTGTCGGCCTCGGAGTGTTTCAGGAGGCCCTCATGCACGAGCAGCCGTCCCTTCTCGCCGCGCTGGTGTCCGCCCTGCGGGCCGGTTCGATCGAAGTCGTCGATCTCACCTCGCCGTTGTCGTCGTCCACACCCGTGATCCAGCTTCCGCCGGAGTTCGGCCAGACGGCCGTGTTCGAGCTGGAGGAGATCAGCCGGTACGACGACCGCGGCCCCGCCTGGTACTGGAACAACTTCCGCAGCGGCGAGCACACCGGCACGCACTTCGACGCCCCGAACCACTGGGTGACCGGAAGGGAACTCGCCGACGTGGCGTCCGTCCCGGCTCAGCGGCTGATCGCCCCCGCCGCCGTACTGGACTTCACCGCCGAGGCGGCCAAGGATCCGGACTTCCTCGTGGAGGTGGACCACGTCAAGGCCTGGGAGGAACACAACGGGCCGCTGCCGGACGGCGGCTGGCTGCTGTTGCGCACCGGCTGGGACGCCCGCTCGCACTCCCAGGAGGCGTTCCTGAACGCCGACGAGAACGGTCCCCACACGCCCGGCCTGTCCCCGGAATGCGCCCGCTGGGTGGCCGAGCAGTCGCCCGTGATCGGCCTCGGTGTCGAGACGGTCGGCACGGACGCCGGGCGCGGGCACTCCTTCGATCCGGCCTTCCCCTGCCACTCCTATCTGATGGGCAGCGACAAGTACGGCCTCACCCAGCTCCAGAACCTGGCCGCGCTGCCCGCGACCGGCAGCGTCGTCGTCGCGGGACCCCTGCCCATCGTCGCGGGCTCCGGCTCGCCCGCGCGCGTGCTGGCCCTGGTGGAGCGGTCATGAAGGTCGCGGAGGCCGTCGGACGGGCCCTGTACGCGGCCGGGGTCGAGCAGGTCTTCGGCGTCGTGGGGTCCGGCAACTTCCATCTGACCAACGCCATGGTCGCGGCCGGCGCCCGCTTCGTCGCCGCCCGCCACGAGGGCGGCGCGGCGACGATGGCCGACGCGTACGCGCGCGTGAGCGGCACGGTGGCCGCCGTGAGCGTCCACCAGGGACCCGGGCTCACCAACGCGATGACGGGGATCGCCGAGGCGGCCAAGAGCCGCACACCGCTCGTCGTGGTGGCGGCCGAGGTGACCCGTCCGACCTCCAACTTCTATGTCGACCAGGAGGCGTTGGGGACGGCGGTGGGCGCGGTCCCGATGCGGGTCGCGTCGCCCGAGGACGCCGTAGGACAGGCGTGCGCGGCGGTACGACGGGCTCTGCACGAACGACGCACCGTGCTTCTCAACCTCCCCCTGGACGTACAGGCGTCCGACGCCCCCGACGATGCCCTCGCCCAGGCCGCACCGCCACCGCGGCGAACGGCGGTCGAGCCGTCCGCGGACGAAGTGGCGGCTCTGGCCCGGGTGCTGGAGCAGGCCCGGCGGCCGGTCTTCGTGGCCGGACGCGGTGCGCGCTCACCCGGGGCCCGGGACGCCCTCGAAGCCCTCGCCGAGCGCTGCGGGGCCCTGCTGGCGACCTCGGCCGTGGCGCGTGGGCTGTTCCACGACAACCCCTGGTCGCTCGACGTCTCCGGCGGCTTCGCCTCGCCCCTGGCGGCCGAACTCATCGGTGGGGCCGACGTGATCGTCGGCTGGGGCTGCGCACTGAACATGTGGACCATGCGGCACGGCGCCCTCATCGGTGCGGACACGACCGTGGTGCAGGTCGACGACGACCCCTCGGCACTCGGCGCGCACCGGAAGCTGCACCTCGGGGTCACCGGCGATGTCGAACTCACCGCGCGGCACGTCCTGGCGGCCCCCGGCGGGAAACGGCAGGGCCTGCGGACGCCCGTCATCGCCGAGGCCGTGGCCACGCGGGTGCGCTGGCGTGACGTGCCGTACGACGACACGAGCACCCGTGACCGGATCGACCCCCGCACGCTCAGCATCGCGCTCGACGACATCCTCCCCGCGGAGCGGGTGATCGGCGTCGACTCCGGCAACTTCATGGGCCACCCGAGCATGTTCCTGTCGGTGCCCGACCAGGACGGCTTCTGCTTCACGCAGGCCTACCAGTCGATCGGCCTCGGCCTCGCCACCGCGATCGGCGCGGCCCTGGCCCGCCCGGACCGGCTGCCGGTGGCCGCACTCGGCGACGGCGGCGCGCTGATGGGCGCCGCCGACCTGGACACCGTACGACGGCTCGGGCTTCCCATGGTCGTCGTCGTGTACAACGACGACGCCTACGGAGCGGAGGTGCACCACTTCGGCCCCGACGGACACCCGCTCGACACGGTCGAGTTCCCGCCGACCGACATCGCGGCCGTGGCCCGCGGTTACGGCTTCGAGGCGGTGACCGTGCACACCCGGACGGATCTCAAGGCCGTGGAGGACTGGGTCGCCGGGCCACGGTCCGCCCCGCTGCTGATCGACGCCAAGGTGGTCCGGGACCGTGGGGCGTGGTGGCTGGAGGAGGCGTTCCGGGGGCACTAGGCCCCAAAAAAGGAGGAGCGGGATTCCCCTTGCTGTGCCAGCCTGGCGGACCGGACCGTCCAGGGGAGCACCGATGACCGCAGGACCTCGCCTCACCCCCCTGCTGGACCAGTTCGACTGGTCCTGCGAGCGTCTGGCCGGTCGGCTCACCGGGCCGGTCATGGACAGCGGCGACGGCTCGCGGACCCCGGTCGGGGCGATGACCGACGACGAGTACCTCTGGGAGCCGGCGGCGGGCTGCTGGTCGGTCCGTCGGCGTACGGACGGACCCGGGGTCCGGGCGGCCTTCCTGGCCGGGACCGGCGACTGGGGCCGGGACGCCGCGCCCCACCCGCACCCCGTTCCGCCGCCGTTCACGACCCTCGCATGGCGTCTGAGCCACCTCAGCGAAATGCTCTTCCTGCGCGCCGACCACACGACGGGCACCCACACCCTCACCCGCGACGACTACCGCGTCAGCGGCACCGCCGCCGACGCGATCGCCGCCTTCGACGCGGCCGCCGACGCCTGGCGCACAGCGCTGCGCGACACCGCCGACACCGACCTCGACACCGTCGGCCGCTGCACCTACCCGCACGGCAGCGACGCCGAGGAACCGTTCCTGGACATCGTGTGGTGGGTCAACCAGGAAGTCCTGCACCACGGCGCCGAGATCGCCCTGCTGCGCGACCTGTACCGGGAACGACGGCACTGACCGGCCCGGTGCGGGGCCGACGTCCCTCGCCGGCCCGTCCGAACGGCCGAATCAGACCGCGGGCGCCGGATAGGTCGGGTACTCCACGCCGGTCACGTGCTGCACGACCCGGACCACCTGGCAGGAGTAGCCGAACTCGTTGTCGTACCAGAGGTAGAGGATCGCGTTGTCGCCGTCGACCTTGGTCGCGCCGGCGTCGACGATCGAGGAGTGGCGCGAGCCCACGAAGTCCATGGAGACCGCGTCGGGAGCCGTGGTGAAGTCGATCTGGCGCTTCAGCGGCGAGTTCAGCGAGACGTCGCGGAGGTAGTCGAGGACCTCCTCGCGGGTGGTCTCGCGGCCCAGGCGGAGGCTCAGGATCGCGATCGAGACGTCCGGGACGGGGACGCGGATCGAGCTGCCGGTGATCGGGGCCTTGAGGTCGGGCAGCGCCTTCGCGACGGCCGAGGCGGCGCCGGTCTCGGTGATGACCATGTTGAGCGGCGCGGAACGGCCGCGACGGTCGGCCTTGTGGTAGTTGTCCAGCAGGTTCTGGTCGTTCGTGAACGAGTGGACGGTCTCCACGTGACCGCGCAGCACGCCGAACTCGTCGTCCATGGCCTTGAGCGGCGGGACGATCGCGTTCGTGGTGCAGGAGGCGCAGGACAGGACCTGCTCGTCCGGCTTGATCGTGTCGTGGTTGACGCCGTGCACGATGTTCGGGACGTCGCCCTTGCCCGGGGCGGTCAGGACGACCTTGTCGATCCCGGGGCGCAGGTGCTTGGAGAGGCCCTCGCGGTCGCGCCACTTGCCCGTGTTGTCGATGAGGATGGCGTCCTTGATGCCGTACGCCGTGTAGTCGACCTCGGAGGGGTCGTTGGCGTAGATCACCTTGATCGCGTTGCCGTTGGCGAGGATCGTGCTGGTCGCCTCGTCGACGGTGATGGTGCCCTGGAACTGACCGTGGATGGAGTCCCGGCGCAGCAGCGAGGCGCGCTTGACGAGGTCCGCCTCGCCGCCGCCGCGGACGACGATGGCGCGCAGGCGCAGCCCGTTGCCGGAGCCGGCCTTCTCGATCAGCAGGCGGGCGACGAGGCGGCCGATGCGGCCGAAGCCGTACAGGACGACGTCGCGGCCTTCGCCGCGCTCCAGCTTGTTCTCACCGGTGGCGCCGGCCACGGCCTCGGCGGTGAAGGCCTCCACCGACAGGCCGCGGTCGTCCGTGCGGTACGTCGCGGCGAGCATGCCGATGTCGATCTGGGACGGGCCGAGGTCGAGCGTGGTGAGCGCCTGGAGGAACGGCATCGTCTCGGTGACCGAGAGTTCCTCACCGGCGATCTGCCGGGCGAATCGGTGGGTCTTCAGGATGCTGACCACCGACTTGTTCACCAGGGAGCGGCTGTGCAGCAGGACCGTGACGTCCCGCTCACGGTGCAGCTTCCCGATGATCGGGATCATCGACTCCGCGATCTCCTCGCGGGTCTTCCAGTTGGTGAACGAGTCGTCGTTGACAGTCACAGGATTATCTTTCGAGCTAGGCGGCGCTCATATGCTAACCCGTCCCCCGTTTGATCGATCAAGGGGGTCTGGGGTGATGTCCGAATCTTCGCATTCGTAATCTCATTTCCGATTTGTCTTGTCATGGGCACGCCCAGCTCGTGAGGGTCTGGTGACGCTCGTTCAAATGTTTGCCGGGGGTGGGTCGTTGCGTTGTTAGCGTGAGTGGCCTGTGTGACTGACGAGACGTCAGTGACGCTGTGATCTGCATGTTTCTGTCACGAGAGGCCTTCACATGAGTAAACCGTCCCGTCGAATACGTCATGTCGTCGGAGCGGTCCTGGCCGGGGCGCTCGCGTCCGCGCTGATCCCCGCCGCCCCGGCATCCGCGGCCCTTCCCTCCGCCGCGCCCGCCGCGGTCACGGTGGACGAGCCGACCGAGGGCATGCCGGACGACGGCTTCGACGACGAGCCCGAGAACGAGCAGGACGACTTCGCGGGCGAGGCTCCGCCCCCGTCCGCGCCGTCCTCCCTGGCCTCGCCCTCCGCCTCCGCCGACGCCCTCGCCGCCTTCAGCGACGGCCGCCCCGGCGACTTCCAGCTCGTGGCGGGCTCCTCCCTCACCGGTCTGGTGAACCAGCTGGACGCCGCGCTCCCCAAGCAGGGCCTCACCGAGCTCATGGACCAGGCCAACCGCGACGCGGGATGGGACTCGGCCTGCGGCTCCGCCGGCATCTACGGCCCCGACCTCGCCGTGAACCACCGGGTGTGCTGGCAGGGCGACGACGCCACCTCCGTCGAGTGGATCCCGCAGGCCATCACCGGCGTGTCGGACGCGCAGGAGGACGAGGACTGGGGCACGTCCAACGCCGAGCCGATCGCCGTCGGCGCGTACGACGACGACAACCCCGGCCGCAGCAACCTGAGCACGCAGCGTGACAACTGCGTGCAGGACACCGCCTCCGACGCCTGCAACGAGAAGGGCGTCCGGATCACCTTCTTCAACCAGGCCAACCAGAAGTACCGCCACGTCCTGCTCGTGTGGCCGTACATGAACAGCAAGAACCACATATCCTTCGACGCGCTGCACGCCCGCGAGGGCAAGTGCGCCTCCGCCGCGGAAGCGGACACGAACCCGTCCTGCAAGGCCCAGAACGGCATCCACGCCGGCGGCATGGTCTGGTACGGCAACTACCTCTACGTCGCCGACACCGCCAACGGCATGCGGGTCTTCGATCTCCGCAAGATCATGGACCTCAACCCGGACAACAACGCCGACGTGAACGACCCCACGCCCGACGGCCTGGTCAGCGACGTCGTCGACAAGAAGCGCATCGGCCGGCAGAGCAACGTCTGGTACGGCTTCGGGTACCGCTACGTGATGCCGCAGGTCGCCACGCTCAAGTTCACCGCGGCCAAGACCACCAGTCCGACCAAGGACGCGCAGTGCTACGACACCGCGCGCCCCAAGGCGTCGTACGTCTCGCTCGACCGCACCGGCACCGACCACCTGATCCTCGGTGAGTACTGCAACCTGAACAAGGGCGGCACGAGCGGCGGCCGGGTCGGCACCTACCCGATGTCCGCGCTCACCGCCGCCGTCGAGGGCGCCGCCGGCACGATCGCCGCCGCGGACGAGGCGTGGGACCTGCCGCCGACCGGGATCTTCAACGACGAGCCCCTCTGGCACAAGATCCAGGGCGCCACGCGGTACGAGGGCAAGTGGTACTTCCACCGCAGCAACGGCTACGACAACGGCCGGCTGCTCCAGGGCACGGTGCAGACCGGCGTGGACGGCAGCGAGCAGCTGTTCGGCAACCCTAAGGTCCTGCAGAGCGCCTTCGGCCCCGAGGACCTGTACGTCGCGCACGGCCGCGGCGACGGATTCGCCCCGCAGCTGTGGTCGCTGAGCGAGCACGCGCCCAGCAGTTCGTGCTCGTCGTGCAAGCGTGAGCTGTTCAGCTACAACTTCAGCGAGGTGATCGGCGACTTCGCCTCGTAGCGACGTACCGCTCGCACTCAGGTGCGGCGGAGCGCGCCCTCGGCGCGCAGGTCGGCCAGGGCGGGGTAGCCGTCCACGGCCATGATCAGGTCGGTCTCGGCGAGCAGCGACCGCAGCACGTGCACGACGCCGTCGCTGCCGCCGAGGGCCGCCCCGTACACGTACGGGCGGCCGACGCCGACCGCCGTCGCCCCGAGCGCCAGCGCCTTGACGATGTCCGCTCCGGAGCGCACTCCGGAGTCGAACAGCACCGGCAGCCCCTCGGCGGCCTCGACCACGCCCGGCAACGCGTCGAGCGCGGCGAGGCCGCCGTTGGCCTGTCGCCCTCCGTGGTTGGAGCAGTAGATCCCGTCCACGCCGCCGTCCCTGGCCCGGCGGACGTCCTCGGGGTGGCAGATGCCCTTGAGGATGATCGGCAGGTCGGTCAGGGACCGCAGCCAGGGCAGGTCGTCCCAGGTCAGTGGGTTGCCGAAGACCGTCACCCACTCCATGACCGCGGCCTGCGGGTCGTGCTCCGGGGCGTCCTTCAGGCGGGCCCGGAACACCGGGTCGGAGGTGTAGTTCGCCAGGCAGTGGCCACGCAGCTGCGGAAAGTTGGACGTGGAGAGGTCGCGCGGCCGCCAGCCGGTGACCCAGGTGTCCAGGGTGACCACGATCCCCTTGAAGCCCGCCGCCTCGGCCCGGCGCACCAGGCTCGCGGTCAGCTCGCGGTCGGTCGGCGTGTACAGCTGGAAGAGGCCGGGGGTGTCGCCGAACTCGGCGGCCACCTGCTCCATCGGGTCGACGGTGAGCGTGGAGGCGACCATCGGCACCCCGGTGCGCGCCGCGGCCCGCGCAGCGGCCAGATCGCCGTGCCCGTCCTGCGCGCAGAGCCCGAGCACCCCGACCGGGGCCATGAACAGCGGGGACGGCAGCGTCATGCCGAACAGCTCCACCGTCAGGTCGCGCTGCCGGGCCCCGACCATCATCCGGGGCACAAGCCCCCAGCGCTCGAAGGCGCTCACGTTGACCCGCTGGGTGTGCTCGTCGCCGGCGCCCCCGGCCACGTACGACCAGACGGACGGCGGCAGCGCCGCCTCGGCCCGGGCTTCCAGCCCGGCGAAGGTCATCGGCAGCTCCGGCAGCACGCCGGACAGGCCGCCGAGGTAGATCTCGTACTGATAGTCGCCGAACTGCGCCGTCATCCGACCGTCCCTCCGTCACCTGCGACCCGGCCGTCCCGGGCGCCCGCACGCCACGGTGCCAAGCCGACGGCCCGGAAGCCATGGCCGGGGCGGAGGAAGATCGGCGATTCCCCCGCGCAAGCGTTCCTCCTGAGCGCGTGTCCCCTCCGCGGACGCGTTCCCGGCGTGTGACGCAGGGCCCTTTCCCTCCCGGCACGATCACGAGATATCTTGATGTCGAGCAATCTCGCATACGCAGACAGTGGAGCGGAGCACCCGGTGACTGACTCGACCATCATCTACACCCACACTGACGAGGCGCCCGCACTTGCGACGTACTCGTTCCTCCCCGTGGTCCAGGCATACGCCGCCACGGCCGGCGTCGGCGTCGAGACCCGCGACATCTCCCTGGCCGGGCGCATCATCTCCGGCTTCCCGGAGTACCTGGAGGAGGGGCAGCGGATCGCCGACGCCCTTGCCGAGCTCGGCGAGCTGGCCAAGACGCCGGCCGCCAACATCATCAAGCTGCCGAACATCTCGGCCTCGATCCCGCAGCTCAAGGCCGCCGTCGCCGAGCTCCAGGGCCAGGGCTACGCGCTGCCGGACTACCCGGACGACCCGAAGACCGACGAGGAGCGCGACATCCGCGCCCGCTACGACAAGGTCAAGGGCAGCGCCGTCAACCCGGTCCTGCGCGAGGGCAACTCCGACCGCCGCGCCCCCGCCTCGGTCAAGAACTACGCCAAGACCCACCCGCACCGCATGGGCGCCTGGACCTCCGAGTCCAAGACCAACGTCGCCACCATGGGCGAGAACGACTTCCGCTCCACCGAGAAGTCCGCCACCGTCGCCGAGGCCGGCGCCCTGCGCATCGAGCACGTCGCCGCCG
The DNA here is from genome assembly GCF_036566765.1 of Streptomyces sp. GTDB lineage: Bacteria > Actinomycetota > Actinomycetes > Streptomycetales > Streptomycetaceae > Streptomyces. The sequence goes on along the minus strand of NZ_DATCVQ010000074.1, from coordinate 12,822 downwards.
ACGGCACCACCACCGTCCTGCGCGAGTCCGTGCCGGTCCTCGCCGGCGAGGTCGTCGACGCCTCCGTCATGCGCGTCGCCGCCCTGCGCACCTTCCTGAGCGAGCAGGTCGCCCGCGCCAAGGCCGAGGACGTCCTCTTCTCCGTGCACCTCAAGGCCACGATGATGAAGGTCTCCGACCCGATCGTCTTCGGCCACGTGGTCCGCGCCTTCTTCCCGAAGACCTTCGAGACCTACGGCGCCAAGCTCGCCGCCGCCGGCCTCTCCCCGAACGACGGCCTCGGCACCATCCTGGCCGGCCTGTCCGCGCTGCCCGAGGGCGACGAGATCAAGGCCTCCTTCGACGACGAGATCGCAGAGGGCCCGGCCCTCGCGATGGTCGACTCCGACAAGGGCATCACCAACCTGCACGTGCCGTCCGACGTCATCGTCGACGCCTCCATGCCGGCCATGATCCGCACCTCCGGCCACATGTGGGGCCCGGACGGCCAGGAGGCCGACACCCTCGCCGTCCTCCCGGACAGCAGCTACTCCGGCGTCTACCAGGTCGTCGTCGACGACTGCCGCGCTCATGGCGCCTTCGACCCGGCCACCATGGGCTCGGTGCCGAACGTCGGCCTGATGGCCCAGAAGGCCGAGGAGTACGGCTCCCACGACAAGACCTTCGAGATCGCGGCCGCCGGCACCGTCCGCCTGGTCGACCAGGCCGGCAACGTCGTCCTGGAGCAGGAGGTCGCCGAGGGCGACATCTTCCGCGCCTGCCAGACCAAGGACCTCCCGGTCCAGGACTGGGTCAAGCTCGCCGTCAACCGCGCCCGCGCCACCGGCAACCCGGCCGTCTTCTGGCTGGACGCCGAGCGTGCCCACGACGCGCAGCTGATCGCGAAGATCGAGCAGTACCTGCCGCAGCACGACACCGAGGGTCTCGAGATCAAGATCCTCTCCCCGGTCGAGGCCACCAAGTTCTCCCTGGAGCGCATCCGCCGCGGCGAGGACACCATCTCGGTCACCGGCAACGTGCTGCGCGACTACCTGACCGACCTCTTCCCGATCCTGGAGCTGGGCACCAGCGCCAAGATGCTCTCCGTCGTCCCGCTGATGGCGGGCGGCGGCCTGTTCGAGACCGGCGCCGGCGGCTCCGCCCCGAAGCACGTCCAGCAGCTCGTCAAGGAGAACTACCTCCGCTGGGACAGCCTCGGCGAGTTCTTCGCCCTGGCCGCCTCCTTCGAGCACCTGGCGAGCACCACGGGCAACGCCCGCGCCCAGGTCCTGGCCGACACCCTCGACCGCGGCACCGCGACCTTCCTCAACGAGGACAAGTCGCCGACCCGTCGCGTCGGCGGCATCGACAACCGCGGCAGCCACTTCTTCCTCGCCCTGTACTGGGCCCAGGAGCTGGCCGGGCAGACCGACGACGCCGCCCTGGCCAAGGCCTTCGCGCCGCTGGCCGAGGCGCTCGCCGCGAACGAGCAGAAGATCGTCGACGAGCTGATCGCCGTCCAGGGCTCCCCGGCCGACATCGGCGGCTACTTCCAGCCCGACGCCGCCAAGGCCGCGGCGGTCATGCGCCCGTCCGCGACGTTCAACGAGGCGATCGCCACCCTCGGCTGATCGCAGGCGGCGGACGCCGCTCGCACCACGTGTACCGCCCCGGCAGGCATCCCGTCCTGCCGGGGCGGTCTCGTCCCTGCCCCGGGGCGGTCCCGTCCCGCCCGGGCGGTCGCCTCCGCGGAACGGTTCCCTCCCGCCGGTGGCGGATCCCGAACCGCGGTGTGAACCTGAGGGAATGAGCTGGGCATCATGGACGACGGCCGGGGTCTACACCGGACGCGGCGGGGTCCTCACCGACGAGGGCGGCGTGGTCACGGGCGATCTGACCGTGCACACCACCTTCGCGGAGGGCGAGGCACGGGTCGCCGTGCAGTACACGGGCGCGTCCGACTGGTTCACCATGTCGGGCAGCCCCGTTCCGTGCGCCTCGGAGCAGGAGAGCCGGGAGCTGCACGACGCGGTCGTCGCGGCCGTCCGCGCGGGCGGGGGTGCGACCGTTCCGTACTTGCCGCACCCGCCCGACACGCCGGGCGCGTGACGCCGTAGCGTCTCGCCTCGCTGGAGAATCCGGTCGTGAGAATTCCGGTTGTGGCGCGCACATAAAAATGTCATCCCGACGCCCCCCGTGGATCTCCTGAACGACGGGACTCACGGATCAGGGGCGAGGGAGCACGGACATGCACAGCGACGAGCGTCGCGCGCAGGAGCTGGTGGACGCCGCGCGGACCGGCGACCCGCGGGCCCGGGAGGCGCTGGCGGCGGCGTACCTCCCGCTGGTCTACAACATCGTCGGCCGCGCTCTGGACGGGCACGCGGACGTCGACGACGTCGTGCAGGAGACGATGGTCCGCGCCCTCGACGGCCTGGACGGGGTGCGCGACCCCGCCCGGTTCCGCTCCTGGCTGGTCGCCATCGCGATGAACCAGATACGCCGCCGGTGGCGCACCCGGCAGCAGCACCCGCTCACCGGCCTCGACACGATCGCCGAGACCCCGGACCCGGCCGGCGACTTCGTCGACCTGACCATCCTCCGGCTGGGCCTGTCGGGCCAGCGCCGCGAGGTCGCCGAGGCGACCCGCTGGCTGGACGCCGACGACCGCGACGTACTGGCGTTGTGGTGGCTGGAGGCCGCGGGCGAACTCGACCGCGCGGAACTGGCCGAGGCGCTGGGCGTCACCCCGCAGCACGCGGCGGTCCGGGTGCGCCGCATGAAGGAAGCGCTGGAGACCGGGCGCGGCATCGTGCGGGCCCTGGCCGGCGAGCCCCGCTGCCCGGCGCTCGCCGACACCGTGGCGACCTGGGACGGCCACCCGTCGCCCCTGTGGCGCAAGCGGATCGCCCGACACCTGCGGGAGTGCGGGGTCTGCTCGGGCGCATGGTCGGGGCTGGTTCCGGCGGAGGGGCTCCTCGTCGGCCTGGGACTGGTGGCACCGCTGGCCGCGGCGGGGAACGGAATGTGGGGGCTCGGGGGGTACGAGACGGCGGCGGCCGCGAACGGCTTGCCCGGGACGGAGGCATACGGTGCGCCTGGGGTCGGGCCGGACGGTTCCGGCGTGCCCACGGCGGCGACCGACGGCGGCACAGTCGGTGTCGGCGGAGGGGGAGGGGGAGGCGCAGGCGGGCGGCGGCTCGTGCTCTCGGGAGGGGCGGTCGTCGTCGCGGTGGGGCTGCTCGTCGCGCTGTGGCCCGACGCTCCGGCCGGGCCTCCGCCCGTCGCCGCGCCCCCGCCGAGCGCCGTCGCGACGCCCACGCCGACACCCTCGCCGACCCCGAGCGCGTCACCCCGCCCCAGCCCCTCGCCGACGCCGAAAGCCTCCCGTACCGTGGCCCGGCCGTCGGCCGTGGAGCGGCTGACCCGGATCGTCAATCTCCGCCGGAGCGAGGCCGGTTGTGGCCCGCTGCGCACCGACCCCCGGCTCGTCGAGGCGGCCCGCGCGCATGCCCGCGACATGGTGGCGCGTGGCTACTTCGACCACGCGAGCCCCGACGGCCGGAACGTCGACGCCCGGATCGGCGCCGCCGGGTACCCCTGGAGCCTGGTCGGCGAGAATCTGGCCGCCGGCCGTACCGACCCCGGCGCGGTCGTGGGCGACTGGATGGGCAGCGACGGGCACCGCCGCAACCTGCTGGACTGCCGCTACCGGGACACCGGCGTCGCCGCCGTGCCCGGGCCCGACGGCACGGTGTGGGTGCAGACGCTGGCGAAGCCGTCCTGAGGGCGTGGGCGGCGCTCAGCCCTTCGCGCCGAAGTTCTGCACCCACCAGGGGCCGTTGGAACGGAGGTTGACGCCCACGCCCAGGTCCTTGAAGGAGCAGTTGAGGACGTTCCGGCGGTGGGTGGTGCTGCTCATCCAGTCATGCATGGCCTGCGCCGGGGTCTTCGGACCGCGGTGGATGTTCTCGCCCCAGGCGCGCCAGTCGTACCCGGCGGCCGTGATCCGGTCACCGCCGTCCTCGCCCTCGGGGCTCCGGTGCTCGTAGTAGCCGCGCGCGGACATGTCGTCGGCATGCGCCTGCGCGGCGGCGCGCAGCCGCGCGGTGGGCCGCAGCGGCGCACAACCCACCCGAGCCCGCTCGGCGTTGGCGAGCGCGACGACCTGCTCCGCGTACCGCTCGGCGGAGCTGAGCAGCGGATCGACGACCGCGGGCCGCGCGGGGGCCGGCGCCGGGGGAGCGACGTTCCGCGCCGCGCGTCGATCGCCCCCGGATGGCTCCGTGACGGCCAGGTACGCCCATCCGGCCAACGCCAGGCCCCCGGCCAGCCCAGCCGCCGTACGCCGCCCTCGGCCCCGGCGCGCCCCGGACGCCCGGCGCGCCCCGTCCTCCTCGTCGCGCAGCTCCATGCGCCCCAGTCTCGACGCGCCCCGCCGACCCTGCACCCGGAGTACCGGCATCCGGCGGTCATCCGCACCGGCCTGCCCCGAGAGGGCCCCGGCGCTCGCCTCCCCGTGCCCTCAGTCGTGCGGGACCACCGCGACCGGGCAGTTCGCGTGGTGCAACGCGGCGTGGGCCACCGAGCCGATGCGGGGGCCGATCGCGCCGCGCCTGGCGCGGCGGCCGACCACCAGGAGGCTTGCCGAAGCGGAGGCCGACAGGAGGACTTGGCCGGCGCTGCCGATTTCCACGTGTTCGACCACGTGGACGTCGGGGTGGCGTTCGCGCCAGGGGGTCAGGGCTTCGTGGAGGGCCTTCTTCTCGAAGGACTCCAGGCCGCCCGCCTCGTCCGCCAGGCGCAGCGAGCCGGGGCTGTAGGCGTACAGCGGCGGCAGGTTCCACGCGCGCACCGCGCGCAGTACGGCTCCGCCGGCGGCGGCGGTCTCGAAGGCGAACCGCAGGGCGGGGGCGCTGTCGTCCGCCGTGCCGAGCTGGCCCACGACGACCTCGCCCGCCTCCGTCGCCTCGTCGTGGGCCCGGACCGCCACGACCGGGCGCTCCGCGCCCGCGATGATCTGCTGTCCGTACGAGCCGAGCAGGAAGCCGGCGAGCGCGCCGTGCCCGCGCGAGCCGACGACCAGCATCGCCGCCCGCTCCTGGACGCCGAGCAGTCCGGTGACCGGGGTGTCGGGGACCACCTCCGCGGTGACCGCGACGTCCGGGTGCGCCGCCACGACCGCGGACTCGGCCGCGCGGACGATCTGTTCGGCGACCTGTTCCTGCTCGGTCCGGTCCTGGACGAGCGGCACGTCCACCGGCTGCCACAGCCACGCGTGCACGAGCCGCAGCGGCAGCCCGCGCCGCCCCGCCTCACGGGCGGCCCAGTCGGCCGCGGCGAGGCTCTCGTCGGAGCCGTCCACTCCGGCGACGATCTCGAGAGTCATCCCGTTGCCCTCCATGTGACGTCCCGACCTGACGGTCCGTTCGACTCGCTCGGCCGACTGCATAAGATCACACGGACGGCGGACGACGACGGAGGCTCGACGACCATGACCGACAGGCGACTGGAACCGGACCAGCAGCACGGCGACGCGGCACGCGTCCACCTGGTGACCGGAGGAGGCACCGGCATCGGGGCCGCGACCGCCCGGCTGCTGGCGGCGGCGGGCCACCGCGTGGTCGTCTCGGGGCGGCGGCCCGAGCCCCTGAGGCAGATCGCGGAGGAGACCGGCGCGCTGGCTGTCCCGTCCGACATCCGCGACCCGGACGCGGTCGCGGAGCTGGTGGCCGAGACCATCGCCGCGTACGGCAGGCTCGACGGACTCGTCCTCAACGCCGGCATCGGCCGCAGCGGCGGCGTGGGCGAACTGGCCCTCGCGGACTGGGAGGACGTCATGCTGACCAACCTCACCGGCCCCTTCCACCTCCTGCGCGCCGCCCTCCCGCACCTCCTCGAGGCGCGCGGCGCGGTCGTCGCCGTCGCCTCCGTGTCCGCCCTGCGGAACGGGATCGGCAACGCCGCGTACGCGACGTCCAAGGCGGCCCTGCTCCAGCTGTGCCGCTCGCTCGCGGTGGACTACGGCGGGCGGGGCCTGCGGGCCAACACGGTCTGCCCGAGCTGGATCCGCACCGAGATGGCCGACCGCCGGATGACCCGGTTCGCCGAGGAGTCCGGACTCGGCGAGGCGGAGGCCGGGATGGAAGCGGCGTACGAGGAGGCCACCCGTCCGCTCCCGGTGGGCCGTCCGGGCGCGCCCCGCGAGGTGGCCGAGGCGATCGCGTGGCTGCTCTCGCCCGCCGCGTCCTTCGTGAACGGAGCGGTCCTCACGGTCGACGGCGGGGCCACGGCCGTCGACCCCGGCACCCTCGCCTTCGACCTCCGCCTGACCCCGCGCGGCGACGCCTCGGCGTAGGCCGGGCGGGGGCTCAGACCGGGAGCGTCAGGCGGGCGTGGGCGCCGTTCAGGTAGTGGTCGCCTATGTCGCGGAGGCGGTGCGCGGGGGAGTGGTGGGCGGTCAGGGCGCGGGCGTTGCGCCAGAAGCGGTCGAAGCCCGGCCCGCCGCCCGCGGGTTCGGGTCGGTCGGCCGAGCCGACCAGTTCCATGACGCGGGTGGTGATGTGGACTGCCGCCCGGCCGGTGACCGCCTCCGCCGCGGCGACGAGGACCGCGACGTCGGCACGCTCCTCCACGCCGAGCTCCCGGCCCGCGGCCAGCCCCCGGGCCAGCCCGTCCCTCGCGCGCGCGACGACCGAGGCGGCGGCGTGCGCGGCGGTGGCCAGTTCGCCGTACGCGAGCAGCAGGTACGGGTCTTCGTCGCCGCGTGGCGCGAAGGCGTCCGCGCCGTCGGCGCCGCGCGGCGACGGCGTCGCGTACGCCGCACGGCTGACGTCCCGCGCCTCGGCCAGCGCGCCCTCGGCTATGCCGAGCCCGACGTGGACCAGGAGCAGGCGCAGGGCGAGCGGGGCGAGGGTGGCGTACGGCGCGACGGCGTGCTCGTCGAGCGGCAGCCGGCCGAGGACGGCGGATGCGGCGACGGGCGCCCCGTCGAAGATCACGGTCCCCGCGCCGGTCAGGCGCTGCCCCACCCGGTCGGCGACGGGTTCGGTGAACACGGCCGGATGCGCCGGGTCCACCAGGACGACCAGTAAGTCGCCGGTCCGGACGCAGCGCGCGCCGACGACGAGGCGGTCGGCGACCGCCACCCCGGACTCGAAGAACCGACGCCCGTCGAGGACGAAGTCGTCGCCCTGGGGCGTGAGGACGAGGTCGGGACTTCCCAGGCCCGCCGCCGTCTCCCTGCGCGGCGGCTCCACGCCGCCCGCCAGGAGCCAGTGCTCCCGAGCCGCCGCAGCGTCGAGGGGCTCGGCCGCATCGGCCACGCCGTCGAACAGCCGCGAGCTCCACGCCAACGCGCAGTGATGGGCGAGGAGTTCGCCGACGGAACTGTCGGCCGTGGAGATCTCCCGGATCACGGCGCAAGCGACCGGCCAGTCCGCGCCGTACGGAGTGAGCAGCGCCGGAAGCCCCGCCTCCTGGAGGCGCTCGACCTCGTCGAACGGGGGCTTGCCGGCCCGGTCCCGGGCGAGCGCGTCGACGGCGAGGTCGTCGGTCAGCTCCCGGGCGACGCGCCGCCAGATCTCTTCGTCCACCGTGTCCGCAGCCATGTCACCTCACCTGATCCCTGATTGGTTTCCCTACTATCCCTACTGGAATAGTAGGGATAGTGCCACGGTGGAGACGGCGAGCTCCAGAGGGTGTTCAGATGGCGGACTGCGCGGTCTCGATCAACGAGACGTCACGGGTTCGTCCAGGCCTCCGGCTCCTCCGCCAGCGCCGAGACCTCCGCCGGCAGCTTCCCCGCGGCCACGTCCGCCAGCGAGACCCCTTCGAGGACCTGGCGCACGTTGGCCCGTACGGCGATCCACAGCGTCAGCAGGGACTCCGCCGGACCCGTGTACGCGAGCTCCGGCGGGCGCACGCCGCGCACCGACACCAGCGGGCCGTCCACGACGCGGATGACATCGGCCACCGAGATCTCCGCGGCCGGCCGCGCCAGCCAGTACCCGCCGTTGCCGCCGCGCTGACTCTGCACCAGGCCGCCCCGTCGCATGTCCCCGAGGATGCCCTCCAGAAACTTGTGCGAGATGCCCTGCGCATCGGCGACGGCCTCGGCTTTCAGCGGGCCCTCGTCCTGGGCGGCGGCGAGCTGCAGCGCGGCACGCACCGCGTAGTCGGCCCTGGCTGAGATGCGCATGCGCGCATTATTCCGCACGGAGGCGACCGGATTCCTCCGCCCGGCGGACGCCGGCCCCGGCCGTCCACGGGCTCTCAAGACGGACGACACGGTACGGCGCTGGGCGGGCCGCTGCTCCCCGTCACCCGATGCGGTGGCCGGCCAGCGGCGGCGTGCGGTCGCCGGCCCCCGTGCGGACGCCGCGCAGGAACGCCTCCAGTGCCTCCAGCGAGCTCGTCGTGGGCTGCCAGCCCAGCTCACGGCGGGCTCGCTCCGTCGACATCAACGGCAGCCGCAGCACGGCGTCGAACAGGTCTGGCGACGCCGGGGCCAACCGCAGCCGCCACGCCGTGGCCAGCGCCCCGCGGACCGCGCCGCGCGGCACGCGCACCACGCGTGCGTCGAGCAGTCCGGCCAACTGCCGTGCATCCACGACCGGTTCGGCCGCGAGGTTGAACGCCCCACGCGCGTCGGCGAGGACCGCGAGCCGGTAGGCCTGCGCCGCGTCGTCGGTGTGCAGCGCCTGGAAGAGCAGCCCGTCGAGGTCCGGCACGAGCGGCACCAGCTCCGGCCGCAGCAGCGCACCGGGGAAGAGCCGCCCGGCGAAGATCCGGCGCTGTTCGCTGGCCGCCTCCTCCTTGAACAGGAAGCCGCTCCGCATCCGCACCACCCGGATCTCCGGGTGCTCGCGCTCGTACGTGTCCAGGACCCGTTCGAGATACGCCTTCTCGCGGCAGTACGCGGCCCCCGGCCAGCCGTGCGTCGGCCACGCCTCGGTCACGCCCGGCCCCGTCTTGGGCCCGGGCGAGTACGCGCCCACCGACGAGGCGTGCACCAGGACCGGCACGCGCGCCGCCGCCACCGCGTCGAACACCCGGAGCGAGCCCAGGACGTTGGTGCGCCAGGTCGTCACCGGGTCGTGGGTCGGCTGGAAGCGCCAGGCCAGATGGACGACCGCGGCGGCGCCGGCGAGGTGGCGCGCCAGTACGGGCGCCGCGTCCTCGCTCGCGAGGTCCACGGTCTCCCAGGCGGTCTTCGGCACGTCCAGGTCCGGCCTGCGCCGGGCGAGGCCCAGCACCGAGCCGACTCTCGGGTCGGCGGCCAGCGCCCGGACGACGCTGGTCCCGACGTTGCCGGTGGCACCGACGACGACCACGCGCAGCCGTTCTTGCGCCCCCGTCTCCTTGGGATCCATGGGCCACACTTTCCGTCACGGCCGGGCCGTCCGCATCTCCGGATTCCAGGTCTCACCGGCTGTCTCTCCGCACGTCGCGGACCCTTCGCGGACCCTTCGGGGGCCAAAGGGTCACGGAACGTGTCCTTCCGGCTCGCGGGCGTGACGGAACGACCCCAAGATGGCCGCAGCGGGGGTCCACCAGGAGGACATGATGCTGCTGCCCGACCGAAACACGATCGACCGACTGCTGCACCACTACCGGGCGCAGGAGCAGGTCGTGCTGGCGCGCCCAGGAGACCTGGGCGTCCGCCGCCGCTTCGAGGACACCGCGTACACCTTGTGCGTCCTGATGGGCGAGCGCACGGCGCGCGAGGCGGTGCACGCGGCGGAGCGCTACGTGGGCCGGGGCGGCGCGGTCTCCCCCGCGACGGCGGCGGAGACGTCGAGCTGAGGGCCCGTACGGCCGCTCGCCTCGGCGGCGTATCGGCGCGATAGTCGAGGGTGGGGCGGCGGTCTCGGTCGGGGCCGGGGTGGACGGGCACGAGCGGACGAAGGAGGCGGGCCAGCGGATGGTCGGCGATTCCGGGCGGTTCGGCGTCGAGGTGACGGCCGGATCCGGTGCGGTGGTGCTCGTCCTCACGGGCGAGCTCGACCACGACACGGCGGAGCCGCTGCGTGCGGCTCTGGACGAGCAGATCGAGGCGGGTGCGCGGCGGATCGTCGTCGACTGCGCCGCGCTGACCTTCTGCGACTCGACCGGCCTCAACGCGCTGCTGCGGGCCCGGCTCCGGGCACACGAGGCGGGCGGCCGGCTGGAGCTGTCCGACCTGCGGCCGCCGGTGAGCCGGATGTTCGAGATCACCGGGGCCCGTACGGTCTTCCAGGTCCACGACGACCTGACGGCCGCCCTGGCGAACCGGCGGCCGGAAGGGCGGTGACGCCGATGGACGCCGCACGGGGCGAGGTCCGCCGGCTCGCACTGCACGGGGCCGAGGGTGTGGTCACCCGCTGCCGCGACTTCACCGCCGAGGCCCTCGCCGACTGGGGCTGGACCCCGGCCCGCGACGAGGAGGCCCGGGAGCTGGCCGACGATGTGCTGCTGCTGGTGTCGGAGGTCGTCACCAACGCCTGCCTGCACGCGGGCGGCCCCGACGAGCTGGTGCTGCGCCTCCGCGACGGCGTGCTGCGCGTCGAGGTCGCCGACCCGAGCCCCGAACACCCCCGCCGCGGCGGCCCCCGCCCCGCCTCCCTGCCCGGCGGTCACGGCGTGATGGTCCTCGACCGCCTCGCGGGCCGCTGGGGCTCGCGGGAGCGCGAGGGCGAGGGCGGGAAGGTGGTCTGGCTGGAGATCGCGGGGCCGACGGGGAGCCGTACGCCTCGGGCGTAGGGGGCGGCGCGGCGGGTCCGTACGTCCGAGACGGCAGGCCCTAGGCGTCGCCGTCCGCGCGGGCCGCCGGGCCGGTTTCCGCGGCCGCCTTCTGCCGGGCCGCCGCCCGCGCCGGGGCCGTGTCGTCCAGGAGGCCGTCGCGCAGGGTGCGCAGGATGCGGGCGAGGAGGCGGGAGATGTGCATCTGCGAGAGGCCCAGCCGCGCGCCGATCTCTGCCTGAGTGAGCTCTGCGCCGAACCGGAGCGACAGGATCCGCCGGTCCCGCGCGTCCAGCCGGGCGATCAACGGCTTGAGCGACTCCAGCGCGTCGATCACCTCGAAGGCGCGCTCCTGCGTGCCCAGGTGGCGCAGCAGACCGTTGAAGGCGTCCTCGTCGTCGCCGAGCGGGGTGTCCAGCGAGCGGGCCGCATAGCCGTTCGCCGCCTGCTCGCCCTCGGCGACCGACGCCTCGTCCGTCCCCAGGTGCGCGGCCAGCTCGGCCCGCGTCGGCCGCCGGCCCAGCTCCTGCTCCAGCACGTCCACCGCCTTGGCGAGGTCGATGCGCAGCTCCTGGAGCCGGCGCGGAACCTGGACGGACCAGCTGGTGTCGCGGAAGAACCGCTTCATCTCGCCGACGATCGTCGGCAGCGCGAACGCCGAGAACTCGATCCCGCGCCCCGGCTCGAACCGGTTGATGGCCTTGATCAGGCCGATGGTGCCGACCTGGATGATGTCCTCGGTCGGCTCGGCCCGGTTCCGGAACCGGCGGGCCGCGAACTTGACCAGGCTCAGATTGAGCTCCACCAGTGTGTTCCGCACGTACGCGTGCTCCGCGGCGCCCTCCTCCAGCTCCCCGAGCCGGACGAAGAGCGCGGTGGAGAGGGTCTGCGCCTCCCGCGTGCCGACGGCCGTGGGCCGGTCGATCTCCGGGAGGCCGCCGAGGGCTTCCCGGCGTACGGCGACGGGGTCGCGCGGCGTCACGAAGGACGAGGTGGACGAGTTCGATGCGGAGAACGGGCTGCCCGACATGAGGCTCCTCCGACGGGGGCATGGGCCCGGGCCGCCGGTGCCGCCGACGACGGGGTCCGTCGTACGAGGTTCCTTACGGAAACATGCCCGCTGTCGGGTGGTTTGAAGCGCTTTGTCGGGGAACCGGAGCGTTATGAGCGGCACACGGCAGGACAGGTCCACGTCGACCAGTCGACGCATCCCGCTCACCGACGGACGGGTCACGGTCGGGGAGTGCCGCGACCTGACGGCCGAGGTCCTCGAAGCATGGTTCGGCCAGGACGGAGGTGTGGGGCGGGCCGTCGTCGACGACGTCCTGCTGCTCGTCTCCGAGGTGGTCACCAATGCGCACACGCACGGTGGCGCTCCGTACGAGCTGCTGCTCGATCGCACCGGCGACCGGCTGTGGGTGCAGGTCAGCGACACCAGCCCGGTCCGACCGCGCCCGCACGGCCCGCACCGCCCGGGCCACGCCTCCGGCCACGGCCTCTACCTCCTGGAACGGCTCGCCGACGCGTGGGGGTGGGTGCCGCGGGGCGAGGGCAAGGCGGTCTGGTTCGAGGTATCGATCCCGCCGGCCGGAGCGTCGGTCTGATGGGTACCCGCAGCACGCCGACCGACGGAAAGGAGCGGATCATGCCGCGCGGTTCGAGCCCGAAGCGGGAGCGTCAGTACGAGCACATCAAGGAGAGCGCGCAGAAGCGCGGAGAGAGCCGCGAGCGCGCCGAGGAGATCGCCGCCCGCACGGTCAACAAGGAGCGTGCGCGGTCGGGCGAGTCCAAGACGGCGAGCAAGGCGTCGCTGGACGACATGTCGTCCTCGCGGCGCGGCGGACAGAGGTCCCACAGCGGATCCGAGGGCCCGACGTACGACCAGCTCTACGCGGAGGCCCAGCGCCGCAACGTGCACGGCCGGTCCACGATGAACAAGGCCGAACTGAAGCGTTCGCTGGGCGGCTGAGTCCCGTCCGTCCAGCCCGTCCAGCCCGTCCCGCCCTCAGCCCCCGGCCGGGGGCGTGCGCCGCCGCCACAGCCACAGCGTGGCGGCGGCGGCCAGCGCCGAGCCGACGATGCCGAGCGAAAGGCCGGAGCCGGAGTCCTCGGGCTCCGGGG
>NZ_DATCVQ010000073.1:0-57555 GCF_036566765.1 Streptomyces sp. | reverse complement strand
TACCTGTGCCTCCAGCGCCGCTGGTACGAATTCCTCGGGGACGCCACCAGCGCGCCCGTCACGGCCCGCGCCCAGGACTGAGCCCGGCGCGGGGCCGACATCGAGGGGGAGGACAGTACACGTGCGCGATCACCATCTGCGCGTCCGGGAGATGCGGGCTAGGGCCCAGGCCATCGGCGGCTGGGTGCGGGAGGACGACCCCGCGTCGGTCGTGCGGCGGGTCTTCGCCGTCCAGGCCCAGGACGCCGTCGCCGCCCGGCTCGGCATCCGGGCGCGCGGCCGCGACGTCGACGCCGAGGCGATCCGAGCCGCGTACGAGGACGACCGGAGCATCGTCCGCGGCTGGTTCATGCGTGGCACCCTGCATACCGTCCCCGCCCCCGACGTCCGCTGGCTGCTCCGGCTGCTGGCCCCGCGCCTCCTGAACGCGGGCGGCCGGCGCTACCGCGAACTCGGCCTCGACGAAGCGCTCCGCGAGCGCGCGGACGACACCCTCCGGCACGCCGTCGCCACCCACGGACCCCTCGCCCGCACCGAACTGACGGAGCATCTGGTCCGACTGGGCGTCGAGCCCGTCGGACAGGCGGCGTTCCACCTGATCCGGCACGCCGCGCTCCGCGGGATTCTCGTCCATGGACCCGAGCGGGACGGCGAGGCGACGTTCGTCCTGCTCGACGACTGGCTGCCGAAACCAGGCGAGGGCGAGGGCATGGGGCAGGAGCCGGAGAGCGCCGCCGTCGAACTCGCCCGCCGATACCTGGCGGCGTACGCCCCCGCCGACGTCGCGGACTTCGCCGTATGGTCGGGGCTGCCGCTCGGCCTGGCCCGTACGGCATGGCGATCCCTCGCGGAGTCGGGGGCGAGCGCCGAGTACGCCGGACTGACCGTGCCGGCCCGCCGTCGCGACGATGCGGATGCCGATACCGATACCGAGGCCGATGCCGGCGCTCCCGACGTGCGTCTGCTGCCCGCGTACGACAACTACCTCACCGGCTACCGGACTCGCGAGCTCTCCGTGTCCGCCGCCCACCAGCACACGGTCTGGCCGGGCGGCGGCGTCCTGCGCCCGACCGTCACCGTCGACGGTCTCGCCGTGGCCACCTGGACCCGGCATGTCACGGGCGCGACGGCCGACGTGCATGTGGAGCCCTTCGCGCCGCTTCCCACGGCGGTACGCACCGCCCTGACCGACGAGTCCGCAGCCGTCAGCCGGTTTCTGCGGGCGGAGTGACGGCTTCCCACTCCAACGCGCGTTCATGTACGGACCCTTGCGCACCGTGCGCGTCCGTCTCTACTCTCCCCGAGCAATGGTTAGGAAGTTTTCCTAACCACCACTCACCCCGCTCTCTCGCCCACTCTTCCGACCCCCATGAAGGAGTTGTGATGCGACACAAAGGCATAGGTCTGCTCGCGTTGTCGGGTCTGCTGTCGCTGCCGCTGACCGCCCTGCCCTCCCAGGCCACCGCGGCGGACAGCCTGGTGTCGGCGGGCAAGCCCGCCACCGCGTCGTCGGTGGAGGGCAGCGGCTTCGGCGCCGCCCTCGCCGTCGATGCGAACACGTCCACGCGGTGGGCGAGCGCGGAGGGCGTCGACCCACAGTGGGTCCGCATCGACCTCGGATCGAACCACACCGTCTCCCGCGTGAAGCTCAACTGGGAGGCGGCGTACGGCAAGGCGTACAAGATCCAGACCTCCACCGACGGCTCCACCTGGACCGACGTCTACTCCACCACCAGCGGCGACGGCGCGATCGACGACCTCACCCTCTCCGGCACCGGCCGGTACGTCCGCATGCACGGCACCACCCGCGGAACCCCCTACGGCTACTCCCTCTGGGAGTTCGAGGTCTACGGCAGCCCCACCGGCACCGGCGGAGGCGGCGGCCCGGCCGTTCCGTTCGGCAGCCACACCCAGCCGTACGCCGCCGGGATGCTCCGGCCGACCGGCTCCCAGGGCTCGCTCGACCAGAAGGTCGTCTCCTACTACAACAACTGGAAGTCCGCCTTCGTCCGGCAGAACTGCGGCAACGGCTGGTACCAGGTCATCTCCCCGGACGCCGACCACCCGTACGTCGCCGAGGCGCAGGGCTACGGCATGGTCATCACCGCGACCATGGCCGGCGCCGACCCCGACGCCAAGAAGATCTTCGACGGCCTGGTCAAGTGGAAGATCGACCACCCCTCCTCGGTCAACCCGAACCTGCTCGCCGCCGAACAGGACACCTCCTGTCGCAGCGTCAACGGCGGCGACGGCGCGACCGACGGCGACATGGACGTGGCGTACGGGCTGCTGCTCGCCGACCGGCAGTGGGGCAGCAGCGGCACGTACAACTACAAGGACCTGGCGATCAAGCACATCAACGCCATCAAGAAGGACGAGCTGAACCCCTCCACCCACCTGCTGAAGCTGGGCGACTGGAGCAGCTCGGGCGATCAGTACTACTACATCACCCGGACCTCCGACTGGATGGTCGACCACTTCCGCGCCTTCCGTAAGGCCACCGGCGACACCGCCTGGGACACCGTCCGCACCGCGCACCAGAACCAGATCGCCAACCTCCAGTCGACGTACGCCCCGAGCACCGGCCTCCTGCCGGACTTCGTCGTCAACACGAACAGCACGCCCAAGCCGGCCCCGGGCCAGGTCCTGGAGAGCCCGAACGACGGCAAGTACTACTGGAACGCCTGCCGCACCCCGTGGCGGATCGGCGACGACGCGGTGACCAGCGGCGACGCCAAGTCCCTCGCGGCGGCACGGAAGTTGAACTCCTGGATCAAGGGCAAGACCGGCGGCGACCCCAACAAGATCGCCATCGGCTACGCGCTCAACGGCACGCAGATCTCCTCCGGCAGCGACGCCGCCTACGTCGCGCCCTTCGCCGTCGCGGCGATGACGGACACGAACAGCCAGGCATGGCTCGACGCCCTGTGGAACAAGATGCTGGCCACCCCGATCCAGACCGACAGCTACTTCGGGGCGAGCATCCAGCTTCAGACGATGATCACGGTGACCGGGAACCACTGGGTCCCGTAGGGGTGACGATGCGAAGCAACGGCACAGCACTGCTCACGATCCTGTCCCTGACGTCGATGGCGGGGGTGGCGTCCGCGACCGCCCCGCCGGCTACGGCGTCCGCGACCGCCCCGCCGGCCACCGCGTCGGCGACCCTCGTCCACTCCACCAACACCGTCACCCGGGCCCGAACCGGCCTGACCGACATCCCGGTCACCCCCTGACGGGTACCGAAGAGGCCCGGCCCTTCCTCGCCTCCCATGGGGGAGGAGGAGGGGTCGGGCCTCGTACGGCTCGACTCGTCACCGCACCCCGTGCACGACCACGCCGAGGACCAGCACGGCGACGGACAGCGCGAGAAAGCCGAGCGCCCCGCCCAACCGGCGATCGCCCACCCGTAGATGCGCGCCGATCGCCGCGAGGAAGTACAGCACCAGCCCCACCCCGGCCGCCGTCCCGAGCACCGGCACCGCGAACCCGGCCAGCAGGCCCAGCGATCCGGCCGCGAGGCACGCGCCCAGCGGTGCCATCCACGACCGGGGCACCCGCAACCGGTCCGCGATCGCGACGATCGACGCGTGCCCGACGAAGTCCAGATACGCGCCGTATGCGAGAGCGGCGGCGGTCAGGACGGTGACGACGGCGTACAGGGCGAGCACGGAAGCCTCCAGGGCGCAGAACGAGCGGACCGGAACCAAAGCCGTCCGCCTCGGCTTCCACCTTCTTCGCGCGCGCCGTTGCAGGTCCAATACCTGCATCCATAACCTGACGGCATGGATGTGGACACCCGGCTGCTCCGCTACTTCGCCGCCGTCGCCGAGGAAGGCAACCTCACCCGTGCCGCG
Organism: Streptomyces sp.; assembly: GCF_036566765.1. GTDB lineage: Bacteria > Actinomycetota > Actinomycetes > Streptomycetales > Streptomycetaceae > Streptomyces. Next base: position 53,698 of record NZ_DATCVQ010000073.1, on the reverse strand, counting down.
GAGCGGCTGTTCGTCTCGCAGCCGGCGCTGACCAAGCAGATCCGACAGCTCGAAGCACTCCTCGACGTCCGGCTGTTCACCCGCTCCCGGTCCGGCATGGCCCTCACCGAACCGGGCCGCGCCCTCGCCGCCGGTGTGCCCGGGCTGCTCGCCGACTGGGACCGCGTGCGGCGGGAGACGCGGAGCGCGGCCTCCCGCGCCGCGCGTGTGCTGCGGGTCGGGTTCCTCGCCAGCGCGGCCAACGAACTCACCCCGCGCATCACCGCCGCGTTCCGCGACCGCCGGCCCGACTGGCGCGTCGACATGCGCCAGGCCCCCTGGTCGGACCCGACCGCCGGGCTGGCGGCCGGAGACGTCGACGCCGCGCTGCTCCGGCTCCCCTTTCCCGGCCAGGACGCGCTGCGCACCGAGGTGTTGCTCACCGAAGCCCGCTGGATCGTGCTCCCCGCCGATCACCGCCTGGCCGGCCGCGAGGAGATCCCGTTCCGGGAGCTGTGGGACGAACCCTTCGTCGCCGCCCCGCCCGAGACCGGCCCCTGGCGCGACTACTGGCTCGCCGTCGACGCCCGCGAGGGCCATCCCGTCCGCATCGGCGCCGTCACCGAGAACCCCGACGACTGGCTGACCGCGATCGCCAACGGCTACGGCATCGCCCTCGCCCCCGAGTCGGCCGCCCGCTTCTACCCGCGCCCCGGCATCGCCTACCGGCCCGTCACCGGGGTCGCCCCGACCCGTGTCGGCATCGCGTGGCCGCCCGCCGCAGACACCGACCCGGTCGTCCAGGAGTTCGTCGCCTGCTGCCTGGACCAGAGGCCGCCGGAACCGACCTCGACCGGGTGAGGGACGATGACCGGGTGACGCATCGCAACACCCCCGGACTGACCCCGTACCAGGAAGCCCTGCGCGACCGGATGCTCGACACCCCGGTCCTCCCGGCGCCCGCGCCCTGGCGGCCGGTCTTCCCGACGACGTGGGAGCCCGTCGGCGGACTCCTCGGCATCGGCTTCGGGACGGATCCCGACACCGGCCATGACCTGGTGATGGTCGTCTCGACCAGCGGCCACGGCCTCTTCGACGCCGTCAGCGGGGAGAAGATCGCACGCGACCACGACCCCGACGACGAGGACAGCCTCCCGGACGACTCACCCGACCTCACCTGCCCCGGGCTCGGGCCCCTCGCCGGCACCCGGGTCCACATCGCAGGCTTGTACGGCGGGGGACTGCACACGAGCGCCGCCGACGGATGGATCGTCGAGGCGATCAGCCCCGACTGGCCGCACCATCGGGTGATCCTGTCCACCGACGGCGGACAGCGCCACTCCGGTCCGTACGGCGAACGATGGTGGCACGTCTTTCACGCCGACTACTCGGAGCTGCGCGCCACCGGCTTCTCCCCGTCGGGACGCACCCTCGCCGTCGCGACGAGCAGCGACCTCACGCTGTGGACGCGGGACGACTGAGTCCGCGCGGCCGCGCGTACGAACAGGGGGCGTGCGGCACGCAGTGCTCGCCGGTCGCCGCGCAGATTGGACTTTCGGCAGTGTCGGAAGGCTCCCGATGTCCGTACCGTCGCCTCCGTGAACAGCACGATGACCAACGGCAACACTCCGACGTGGACCGCCATTTCGCGGCGGGCGCTCGACCCGCGGACGGCTCTGACAGCGGCTGCCGCAGTGGCCGCCGGTCTGAGCGTGGTCAACCTTTGGTGGGCCGGCCCCACTGCCGTCGCCGCGTTCCTGGCAGGACGGCGGCCTGGCAGGACGCTTCCGACAGCGCTCGCCGTGGTCGCTGTTCTCGCGGCCGGCGTGGTGGCGTTGTCCTTCGTCCCTGCTTGGCTCCCCCTGGCCGGCCGGTTCGTCACGGTGGTGGCTCTCGCCACGATGCTGCCCTGGTTCGCGGGCCGGTTCTGGTGCCAGTATCGGCAGCTTGTCCGGGCGGGGTGGGAGCATGCCGAACAACTGCAACGCGAGAAGCAGTTGATCGCCGATCAAGCCCGGCTGCGCGAGCGGACGCGTATCGCCCAGGACATGCACGACGTACTGGGCCATGACCTCAGCCTGATCGCCTTGTCGGCCGGCGCACTCAAACTCGCGCCAGGCCTCGAGGAACACCATCGACGGGCCGCAGGCGACATCAGGGCCAGAGCCGCGGCCGCGGTGGAGCGTCTCGGCGAGGTGATCGGTGTCCTGCGTGAGGAGACCGGGGACATGCGGACGGCCCCCATCGGCTCCAGCCTCACGGGTCTGACCTCCGAGGCTTCCGCGGCCGGGCTGGCGACGGAGCTGCGCGTCGACGGCACGGCGGACGGCCTTCCGCCGGTGGTCGAACGGGCGGCTCACCGGGTCGTGCAGGAAGCGCTGACCAACGTCGCCAAGCACGCACCTGGCGCGTCAGCGACCGTCCACGTGACGCATACGGCAGCGGAGACAACAGTCGTGGTGGGGAACGGCCCGCCCTCGTCCGCGGCCGACGTGCAGCCCCGCCCCGGGCCCCCGAGCGGGGGACGTGGCCTCATCGGTCTCGAAGAGCGCATACGGTTGGCCGGCGGTTCGTTCGACCACGGCCCGCGCGACGGAGGCTACGCAGTCGTCGCGCGCATCCCGCACACACCCTCATCCCCGCCACCGCCGACCGCGCCCGCAGCCTCTCGGACCGGCCGCCTATTGCCGCAGGAACATCGCCGCGCTCGTCGCCGCGTCGGCCGGGCCTTGGTCGCCGCGGTGATGGTCCCGCTGGTGACGGGAGCCCTGCTGAGCGGAGCACTCATGGTCTGGGAGATGCGCTCGGCGGCGCGGTCGGTCTTGGACCCGGGCGACTATGCCCGCCTGCGGCTGGGGCAAGATCGTTCCGAGGTGGAGCGCTTCCTGCCGGACCGGCAGACGAACTACCGACCGCTGACTGCCGAGCCGACAGGAGACGGAACAACGTGCGAGTACTACGCGATGACGGCCGACCGGTTCGACGACCGGTCCGGCGACGCCTACCGGCTCTGCTTCCGGAACGACGCATTGGTGTCCCTCGACACGCTGACCCCGTGAGCAGCCGATGATCCGCGTGCTGATCGCCGACGACGAGCCGATGATCCGCGCGGGGGTGCGCGCCGTTCTTGCCACGGATCCGGACATCGAAGTCGTCGCCGAAGCCGTCGACGGGCACGACGCCGTGGAACTGGTCCGGCGCCACCGCCCCGCGGTGGCCGTACTCGACATCCGCATGCCGGGCATCAACGGCATCGACGCGGCGGCGGAGATCCGCAGCGCAGTGCCGAGTACGAGCGTCATCATGCTGACGACGTTCGGCGAGGACGACTACATCCTTCAGGCACTCGGCGGTGGTGCGGCAGGGTTCCTGATCAAGTCGGGCGAGCCCGAGGAACTGATCACCGGAGTCCGTGCGCTGGCCGAAGGCGCCGCCTACCTGTCACCGAAAGTCGCGGCCCGGGTCATCGCGCACCTCGCCGCGACGGGCGCCGGCAGCCTGGCCGGTCGGCGCTCCGCCGCCCGCGACCGGGTCGCCGCCCTCACGGCACGGGAACGGGAGGTATTGGCCTTTCTCGGGAGCGGCCTGTCCAACGGGCAGATCGCCCGGCGGCTGCACGTCGTGGAGGGAACGGTCAAAGCCCACGTGAGTTCCATCCTGGCGCGGCTGGGCGTGGACAACCGGGCCGCTGCCGCGGTCGTGGCCCACGAGGCCGGGATCGTGCTGCCGCAGCCTCCCCAGCCGTGACGCCGCCCGCTGAGCAACTGGCATGAACGCCAGTAGCACGGCCGCCACCACAGTGCCGCCGAGCGTCGCGCCGGCGAGTACATCGTGGGGGTAATGGACCCCCACCAGCACGCGCAGGAGCGCGGCGGCCCCGGCGAGCGGCAGCGTGATCGTGGCCAGACGGGGCCGTAGCACGGCGAGACCGACCGCCAACCCGGCGGCCAGGGTGGCGTGATTGCTCGGGAACGACCAGTCCCCGGCTCCGGGACATTCCGCGACGAGATCGGCCCCTGTGCGTATGGCACGGCAGGGCCGCTCCTCGTCCACGACCAGCTTCACCGCTTCGCTCACCGCATAGGCCACGACGGTGCCCAGACCGGTCAGAACGGATCCGGCGACCCCTCGTGCGTCCTTGCGGCGGATCGCTGTCCACCACGACCAGGCCAGCGCCATCCCCAGGATCAACAGTGCGCCCTCGGTGGCCACTTCCAGCAGGGGGCCCAGCCACGACGGCGCATCCGCCACCGCGCCGGTCAGCGAACGGTACGCGGAAGCCGAAGCTCCACCCGTGACCTCGACCGCACCAGCCTCGCCCAGCCCACCGGGAGACAGCCACATGACAACTCCTGCTCCGGCGCCCAGGACGCCCAGTGCACCGAGCAGCCGGCCGGCCGGGATTCTCTCTCGCAGTTCTCGTTCCATGAGGCCCGAACGTAGAAGCGGGAACAGCCAGGAACCCGAGCCGAACGGCAACACCGGACGTTGACGATGGTCAGGGTTGACAGCCCGGCCGCCCTCGGCGCGTCAGGCACCGGGCGGAGCGGGCCATCCGGGCGGGAGGCCGGGCCCGTACGGCATGGCGCACATAGCCTTGAAGACCCGCGAGGGAAGCTGATGGCTCCCCATGCAGGAGAGGTCCGTGAGTGATCCCAGCCCCCGAGTGACCCCGAGGCCGACATCCGCGGCGGCAGGCGACAGCATTCCCGCTCCCGGGGTCATCGGCATCGGGCTCGCCGCGGTGCTGACGTTCGCGCTCGCCCAGGGCTCGTGGCAGTGGTTCGCCACGTTCATCGGGGTGACACTCCTGGCGGTGATGCTCGCCTTCCAGCGGCGGGCGGAATGGACGCCGGACATCCGCTCGGCGTACATGCGCGGCCTGGTCGCGTACGCGCTGGTCGTCGGCCTGTGCGTGGCAATCGCACTCGCCCCCCTGCTGCAGCGCCAGGCCTGGCTGTTTCCGATGCCGGCCACGCGCGACGACTGCGAGCTGCTGGGCAGGTACCAGGCCCTCCAGGCGGAGGCCGCGCTGGGGAACCTGGCCGGCAGCGACGGCCCCGCCCTGGCGTTCGCACAGGAGGACCTGGCAGACAAGGCCGTTGCCGAGTGCCTGGCGGCCACGACGACCCTGTGGCTACCCCTGTACGGGGTGGGCGTCGCGATCCTGGTGGCGACGGGCGCCTGGCTCCGCGACCGGGCCCGGTCCATGGGCCGACCGGACCCCGTCGGCTGAGGACCGCCCGCCAGACGCTCCGAGACGACCCGGAGTGGGCCTTGTGGGCGGCGCGGCGCGGGCCGTCCCGTTCAGGGCAGATACGCGAGGAGCCGGTCGACCAGGTCGACCGGGTGAGACAGCGCGACCAAGTGGCCGCCGGAGACCTCGTCGGCGGTGATCCCTAGGCGCTCGCGGGCCACTCTGCGCTGGAACTCCAGGGGGAAGAACCGGTCCTCGGCTGCGGCAAGCACGCGTGTGGGCACGTCTGGCCATCGTTCGATGCCGCAGGGCTGGCTGAACGCGATGTCGGCCTCAGGCCGCTCGTGCGCCGCGCCGGCAGCGGCGACCTCGGCCGGCACGTCGTGCAGGAAGTAGGTGGCCAGGTCGAACTCCGTGGTGTACCCGCCTGCTTCGGCTGCCGCGACGCGGGCCGCCTCCGATCCTGTGTCGTCCCACCATTGTCCGGGTGTCTCGCCCGGTAGCGGGATCATCGCGTTGACCAGCACGAGTAGACCTGCCTGCGTGCGAGTACAGGCCATGGGGGCGGTGAAGCCGCCCATCGATTGGGCGACCACTACGACGTCGTCATGGTCGCCGATCGCGGCGACCACCGCGTCGGTGTACTCGGGCAGCCCCGCGGACTCGTCGGCGCCGGGCAGATCGACGGCGACCGCCTCGTGCCCCCTCGCCTGCAGCTCGGGCACCACACGATGCCAGTACCAGGCCGCGCCCCCGGCCCCGGGAATCAAGACGAACACGCTCATCCCTGCACCCTTCGCTCCGGCTCATCCTCTGTGATCGGTGACAGTTAGCCACGGCTACTGGCCCCTCCGGCGTTGCTCCGGGCGGAGTCAGGGCGTGTGGTGGGGCCAGGCGACGTCGGTGACGACCGGGGCGGTGTAGTCGATGCCGGGCACGGAGAATCCGTAGAGGCGCCGTACCTCCGCACGGAACCAGTCGAGGTCGGCCAGGTCGGCGATGGTCGCCGTGCCGGCGGTCTCCCAGCGTTCGGCAACGGCCGCCTGGACGTCGTCGGTGAGTTCCCAGGTGTCCAGGCGGATACGGCCCTCGTCGTCCAGGGCGAGCGGGGCCGCGCCGGTGAGCTGGTCCCACAGCGCGGCGAGCTGGCGGATCGGCGGGACGAGGCCGTCTCCGAGGACGCCGCGCAGCAGGCCGGTGTACAGGGCGATGCCGGGGATCGCGGTGGAGGACTGGGTGACGGCGGCGCCGTTGACGGAGGTCACGGCCCGCCCGCCCACCATCTTGTCGAGCCGCTCGTTCAACGTGCGGGCGGTGGCCTCCAGATGGGCCTTGGCCGCGCCGATGGTGCCCTGCCGGTAGATCGCCGCCGTCAGCGAAGAACCGATGTACGACAGCGCGGCGGTGGCGAACCCGTCGGCGAGCAGTCCCCGCCCGGCGAGGTGGTCGATCCAGCGTTCCCAGTCCGCGCCGCCCATCACGGCCACGGTCTGCTCCACGTCGTCGCCCTCGGCCGGCCCGGTCTCGACCTCGCGGACCTCGGGAACACCCTCGTCGTCGAAGACAAGGGTCTTGGTGCGGTTCGCCCGACCGATCGGCTTGAGGACGGAGGCGTACGCGGCGCCGGTGTCGGGGTCGGTACGCCGGGGCGCGGCCACCGAGTAGATCAGGTAGTCCAGTCGGCCGCCGAAACGCTGCTCGATGAGGTCGGCGACCTGGTCCTTCATCGCGTCGGAGAACGCGTCGCCGTTGAGGAAGACCAGGTCCCGCCCGGCAGCGCGGGCGATGTCGGCGGTGGCGGCGGTGCGGTACCAACCGGCCGTTGCGGTACGCCGCGCGGTGGGGGCCTTCTCGAAGGACAGGCCGATACCGCGGATACCGGCGCGCTTGAGTCCGGCGAGCGTGGCCGCGAGACCGTACCCGGCGGAGGAACCGATCACGAGCGCCACCGGCCCGTCGCCCTCCGGCACGCCGACGGGGGCGGGGCATGCCTGCCACATGTCGGCCACCAACTGCCGGCACCCTGCCGGGTGGGAGTCGAGAAACAGAAATCCCCGATTGCGGGGAGTGAGAACGCGCTCGTTCACGATGGCAGTCCTTGGGTCGGCCGGGACAGGGACGCGGCGGCCGGACGGCCCCCGCGCCCTGCAAGTCTGCGGCAGCACACACGCGGACAGTCGCCCTGCCAGGAACAATGATCATGAGCCGGTCTTGGAGTGTTCCACCACTTCCAGCGATCGGCTCCCTGTCGCAGGGCGACTCCGGACCAACCGGGCCCGTCGCCTGAATCGGTGACTCTATGTGTTCGTCAGGTGCGTGTCGGGCATGCTCACTTGGGCGTTCCCCGCCCCGTCAATCACTTGGAGTAACCATGCCACCCCTCCGCCTGGCCGCGCTCGGCGCCGTCGGCACCCTCTGCGCCGCCGCACTCTGCGCCGGACCTGCTGCGGCCGACACCGATCCCGCCCCGCGCGCGGGCGCTGGCGCCCCACACGATCACGTTCGGACGCTCGAAGACGGTGGCTGCCCATTCGGGGGCCAACGTCAACGTCCCCTGCCAGTCGCCCGAGCAGAGCTCCGGAGGCGGCGTCCAGACCACCGGCAACGGAGTTTTCATCACCGCCTCCTGGTCCCTGGCAGGCTGGGCGGCCGACGTCTACAACGAGTCCGACACCCCGCAGACGGTCACGGCCGTGGCGATCTGCACCCCGCAGCGACACACGCGCCGATCGAGCATTCCCATCGAGCGTGTGCCGGCAGGGCAGTCGGGGCTCGCCCGCGCCGTCTGCCCCGCCGGCACGCAGGCCACCGGCGGCGGAAACATCGGCGGGGCCTCGGGCCAGGACCGGCAGTACGTGAGCCAGTCGTCCGACGTCAGCGTCGGCGGCGAATGGGTTGTACAGGCCTTCAACCACTCCCCGACCGAGCAGACGCTCTCCGCCCAGGTGGTGTGCACCGACACGCCTCACAGCGCGCAGTCCAGTGACGGCACGCTACTGGCCCAGGGGGCCACGGGAACCGCTCACGTCGAATGCCCGGCTGCCGGTGAGGTGCCAGCCGGGGGCGGCGGGCTCGGCAACCCCGCCGTGCAACTCAACGAGTCGTACCCCACCCCCACAGGGTGGACCGTGCGCGCCACGAACAAGGGGAACCAGCCCCTGACCCTGTTCTCCCGCGTGATCTGTACGCGACCCTGACCGGCGCGGTGCGGAACAGGAGGGTGCCGGACTTGGCGCGGATCCCTCCCTCCTGTTCCTCCTGCCGTAGCGGCGCAGTCGGTTCACGATGCAGGCAGGCGACGGGAACCGAAGTGGGTCAGTAGCACCTCGTGGCACGGCATGGTGACAGCCCCGTGTCCCGAGTCAAGTGGGCAGCTTCCGGCCATTCGCCGTGACGAGAGCCTCGACCGTATGCGGGCCTCCGCTCGGACACCTAGGGTTCCTGCGAGCGGAGTTGCCCACGAAGCTTGGGGAGAGGCCGACATGCCGGAGACCGTAGGGCGCGGAAATCGGGGGGACTTCACGGTCTTTCCCTCGGTCCACGTCGCTGGGGGCAGAGTGGTCCACCTGGTTCAGGACGGCCATGTACCGGAACCGGTGCGCACCGATCCGGTCGAGACCGCACTCGCCTTCCAGGAACAGGGCGCCACCTGGCTCCACCTCGTGATGACCGAAGAGAACGGAGGCTTCGACGCCGACACAGCCGGACGCGTCATCGACGCCGTCGACATCGACGTCCAACTGATGTGCCGCGCCGGAGTCACCGACGACGCCTCCCTCGCCCGCGCGCTGGGCACCGGCTGCACCCGGCTGAACCTCGGACGCGGCTCTCTGGCCGACCTTCACTGGTGTGCCACGGCCATCGCCCGGCATGGCGAACGGCTCGGCGTCAGCCTGCCCGTGCGCTTCACCGACCACGGCCCGCGCGTCGCCGGCCTGCGACCCGGTGCCGACTCCGGCGATCTCGGCGACGTCCTGAGCGTCCTGGACCGCGCTGGTTGCGCCCGCTACGTCGTGGCCGACGTGAGCAGGGAAAGCGCCCTGTCCGGACCCCACCTCGACCTCTTCAAACACGTCTGTACGCACACACCCGCGGCCGTGCTGGCAGCAGGCGGCGTCACCAGCCTCCAGGACCTGCGAGAAATCACGACCCTCGCCCCGCATGGCGTCGAGGGCGCCCTCATCGGCAGGGCCCTGTACGCCGAGGCGTTCACCCTGCCCCAGGCCCTCGCCACCGTCAGCCGCCCCCACGGGTGACGCTCTGCCCTCGGCAGAGTCCGCCGTACGCCCGCGGGCCGTCTGCCAGCATGGCCGCATGGGAGAGCGCACGCAGATCCGCCGACTCGACCTCGGGTACTTCGTCCGGCCCGCGTCGGAGACCGGCGGACCGGAGCCGCGGGTCGAACCCGTCCTCGCGTACCTGGTGCGGCACGGCCGGAGGACGCTTCTGTTCGACACCGGCATCGGCCACGCCGGTCCGGAGACCGAGGCGCACTACCGTCCCCGGCGGCGCGACCTGAGGGACGCGCTCTCCGCCGCCGGAGTCGACCTGGCGGACGTCTCCCTCGTGGTCAACAGCCACTTGCACTTCGACCACTGCGGCGGCAACCCGCTGCTGCCGGGGACACCCGTCCTCGTCCAGGGCGTGGAACTGGCGACCGCCCGCAGCGGCGGGTACACCGCGGACGAGCTGGTGGACTTCCCCGGTGCCACCTACGAAGAGCTCGACGGCGAGGCCGAGGTGTGGCCGGGAGTGTGGATCGTCCCCACCCCGGGCCACACGGCCGGTCATCAGTCCCTGATCGTCCGGCAGCCGGACGGCACGGTGGTCCTCGCCGGGCAGGCGCACGACTTCGCCTCCGAGTTCGGCGCGGACCACCTCGCCCGCCGCGCCGCACGGGACGGCGTCGCCGAGCCCCTGCCCGGCTACCGGCTCTGGGTGGACCGGGTCGCCGAATTCGCCCCGCGCCGGGTGTTCTTCGCCCACGACTGCGCGGTCTGGGAGCCGGTGGAGGGCGGCGCCTGATCGTCAGCGGCGCCGGTTCCAGAAGCCCCCGCTGCCGACCGGGCGCGGCGTGATCGTCCAGGCCCCGCTAGCCCTGATCAGCAACAACCGCGGTCCCTCGGTCAGCGGAGCGCTGCCGCGTCCTCGGTCGTACTTGTAGAACACGTCATCGCGTTTGCCGTTCTGCCGCAGGGCCTTGACCTCGAAGACCCCGTCCCCGTGCTCGTCGCCCCGGTGCCGGATGCCGATGTCCATGGTGTCTCCGGTGTGCGCCAGGACGTCCGGTCCACGTCCCTCGATCTTGTCGTTCAGCTCCTGCAGCGTGGACACCGGGCGTACGGAGACGGTCCACTTGTTCTCCGTCCTGATCCGCATCCGCAGCGGAGCGAGGCCGTGATGATCCGTGATGCACCGGCCGCGCACGTCGTCGATGTAGCTGTAGAAGATGGACGTGTCGTCGCGGTTGCGATGGTTCAGGGTGATGATCTCCGTGTAACCGTCGCCCTTCACGGCCACGTCGACGACCACGAATCCGGCCGGGATGTCGACCTCGACGTGAATGACCTCGTTGCCTTCGCCGCTCTGCTCGAAGTACGGGAACTCCGGCCCGAAGTCGACGGGCAGCGCGTTGCGGGGGAACGCCGGGCCGCCGAACGGCGCGGCCGGCGCAAGGACGGGGCCGTCGGCCTTCGCGACAGGGTCGGAATCCACCGCCGGGACCGGCTCCGCCACCGGCATGGGCTGCGGAGCCGCCTGGGGCTGTGGAACTGCCTCGGCCTGCGGGACCGGCTCGGGCGCCGGCTCCGCCACCGGCGGCTGCGCATCCGCCGGCAGCGGAGGCGCCGGCGGAAGCGTTCGGGGCAGCGGCTCCGGATCGGGTTCGTCGGCGGCCTCGTCCCCGAGTTCCTCGTCCGGCACGGTGAAGCCGAAGTCGGCCGCCAGGCCGGGGAGTCCCGACGCGTACCCCTGCCCCACCGCGCGGAACTTCCACCCCCCGTCCCTGCGGTAGAACTCGCCCAGCAGGATCGCGGTCTCCGTCGTGGCGTCCTCGATCGCGTACAGCGCCAGCTGCTCCCCGGCGGACGCGCTCACCGCCTGCATGTACAGGTCCCTGATCTGCCCGAACGTCCCGCCGTCGCAGGACGCCGAGATCACGATCCGCTCCACGGACGGCTCGATCCGGCCGGGATCGATCTCGAGCCAGTCCGCGGACACTCCGCCCTCGCCCTGCGCGTTGCCCAGCAGCCGTACGCCGCTGCCGGCGTGCTCGGGCTGGTTGTAGAACACCAGGTCGCCCTGGCCCCTGACCTTGCCGCTCGCGTCGACGAGCAATGCCGCGGCATCCACTTCCGGCGACCCCGGCCCACCGGACCGGCGTACGACGGCGACCCGCATGGGCTCGCCGCTCAGCGGAAGGTTGCCCCCCTTGATGATCTGCGTCATGCGCGCATCTTCACATCCTTCACAGTGTCTGCAACAGGGGCTATCTCAAAGATCACTTCACCGGATTTCCCGAGGTCGCCGGGCGGGCTTCTCCCTTCCGGCCGACGGCAGTTCACCCGTCCGCGCCACCCCCGCGTACCACCGCGCGCTCGCCTTCGGCGTCCGCTCCAGCGTCTCGTAGTCGACGTGGACCGCCCCGAACCGCTTCGCGTACCCGTACGCCCACTCGAAGTTGTCGAGGAGCGACCACAGGAAGTAGCCGCGTACGTCCGCGCCGTCGGCGATCGCCCGGTGCACGGCCTTCAGATGGGCGTGGACGTAGGCGATCCGCTCGGGATCCTCGACCGAGCCGTCCGGGCCGACGACGTCCTCGTACGCCGCCCCGTTCTCGCTCACCACGAGCGGCAGGTCCGGGTACCGCGCGGACACGCGGGTCAGCAGGTCGTACAGGCCGCTCGGGTCGACGGGCCAGCCCATCGCCGTCCGTTCGCCGGGCGCGCGGTGGAAGGCCACGTCGTCCGCGCCCGGCCAGGGCGAGTAGGCGCTGTCGCCGTGCCCGTCCTCCTGCGGCTTCGCCTCGCCCGCCGCGACCTCCGAAACGACCGTCGGCGTGTAGTAGTTGACGCCCAGCCAGTCCAGCCGCTGCCCGATCGCCGCCTCGTCCCCGTCCTGTACGAACGACCAGTCCGTCAGCCGTGCCGTGTCGGCGAACAGGTCCTCCGGGTACCCGCCCTCCAGCATCGGGCCGAGCCAGATCCGGTTGCCGACCGCGTCGATCCGCCGCGCCGCCTCGCGGTCCGCGTCCGACGCGGTCAGCGGGCGCACCTCGTGCAGGTTGAGGGAGACCGCGAGCCGTCCGCCCGACGGCAGCGCCGCCCGCAGGGCCTGGACGGCCAGGCCGTGGCCCAGGTTGAGATGGTGGGCGGCGCGCAGCGCGGCCACCGGGTCGGTCCGCCCGGGCGCGTGGACGCCCGAGCCGTACCCCAGGAAGGCGCTGCACCAGGGCTCGTTGAGCGTCGTCCAGCGCTCGACCCGGTCGCCGAGCGCGCCCGCGAGCAGTGCCGCGTACTCCGCGAACCGCTCCGCGGTCGCCCGCTCCGGCCAGCCGCCCGCGTCCTCCAACTCCTGCGGCAGGTCCCAGTGGTAGAGGGTGAGGGCCGGCTCGATGCCGGCGGTCAGCAGCTCGTCCACCAGCCGCCGGTAGAAGTCCAGGCCCTTCTGGGCGGCCGGCCCCCGGCCGGTCGGCTGGACCCGGGACCAGGAGACCGAGAACCGGTAAGAGTCGAGGCCGAGTTCGGACATGAGCCGGACGTCCTCGCGGTACCGGCGGTAGTGGTCCACGGCCACGTCCCCGGTGTGGCCCTCGAAGACCTTGCCGGGGGTGTGCGCGAACGTGTCCCAGATCGACGGGGTGCGACCGTCCACGCAGGCAGCGCCCTCGACCTGGTACGCGGCGGTTGCGGTGCCCCACATGAAGCCGGAAGGGAACTTACGGGCGCGGGAAGGGGCGGCGGCGGTGAGCGGCCGGGTCTCGGACGCGGTCATAGAAGATTGCTCCCAACACGGAGAAGGAGAAGGCGCATCGGTACGAAGGAGAGGGGCGGCCGGTCAGCTCTTGACCGCGCCCGCCGTGATGCCGCCGACGATGTGCTTGCCCAGCACGGCGAAGACCAGCAGCAGCGGAAGCGTCGATATGAGCGCACCGGTCAGCACGATGGCCTGGTCGACGCTGTGGTTGCCCGAGCCGAGGCCCGCGAGCGCGACCTGGAGGGTCGGGTTCCCGTCCGGGGTCAGCGCGATGAAGGGCCAGAAGAAGTCGTTCCAGGCCTGCACGAACACCAGCATCCCGAGGACCGCCATCGCCGGCCGCGCCACCGGGAACACCACGTGCCAGATGATCCGCAGGCTGTGCGCCCCGTCCATCCGGGCCGCCTCCACCAGCTCCACGGGCAGCGCCTCGATGAGGAACTGACGCATGAAGAACACGCCGAACGCGGCGACCAGGGACGGCAGCACCACCGACTGGAGCTGGTCTGCCCAGCCCAGGTCCGTGATGATCCGATAGAGCGGGATGACGCTGAGCTGCGGCGGAATCGTCATGGTCGCCACCACCAGCGTGAGCAGCGCACCGCGGCCCCTGAACGGCAGCTTGGCGAAGGCGAATCCGGCGAGGGTGGAGAACAGCACGGTGGACAGCGCGACCAACCCCGCGACGACCGTCGTGTTGACCAGCGCCTCCCCCATGTCGACCTGGTTCCAGGCGAAGGACAGGTTGTCGAGCAGCCGCGGGCCCGGCAGGAGCGGCGCCGGCGCCTCGACCACGCGTTCGCCGCTGTGCGAGGCGGCGACGAGATTCCAGTACAGCGGGAAGAGCGAGACCAGTGCGGCGAGGCCCAGGAGCAGGTACGTCAGCGGGCCGGCGTGGTGCTGACGGCCTGCGGCGGGGCGTCCGAGACGCTGCTTCGCAGCTGCGATGGTGTTCGTCATGCTCGGGCCCCCGGCTTCTTGCGGTACGTGCGGGCGACCAGGGTCCGGACCGCTCCGATCAGCAGCAGGAGCAGCAGCATGACCCATGCGACGGCCGATGCTTGGCCCAGCGCGCCGGTGATCCACCCCTTCTCGTACATCAACAGGCTCAGCGTCTGGAACTGGTTGCCGCTGCCGCCGCTGACGCCCACGCTCCCGCCGTACAGCATCGGCTCGCCGAACAGCTGGGTGGCGCCGATCGTGGAGACGACGATCGTGAACAGGATCGTGGGCCGGATGGAGGGGATGGTGACGCTGGCGAACTGCCGCCATCGCGAGGCCCCGTCGAGAGCCGCTGCCTCGTACAGATCCTGCGGCACGGCCTGCATCGCGGCCAGGTAGATGAGCGCGTTGTAGCCGGTCCAGCGCCAGGTGACGATGGTCGAGATCGCGATCTGCGCCGGCCACTTCGACGACTCCCAGTCGACCTTCCCGACGCCGGCCCACTCCAGAGCGGTGTTGATCATTCCGTAGTCGGTGTTGAACAGCTGCGCGAAGACAAGGGTCGCGGCCGCGATGGAGGTTGCGTACGGGGCGAGGACGGCCACGCGGAAGAATCCGCGGGCGCGCAGGCGGTAGTTGAGCAGATGGGCCAGGCCCAGTGCCATGAGCAGCTGCGGAACGGTCGACAGGACGCCGATGGTGAACGTGTTGGCGAGCGCGTTCCAGAAGAACTCGCTGCCGGCGAGGTCGCTGTAGTTCTTCAGGCCCTTCCATTCGGCCGCGCCGCCGAGTTCCACGCGGTGCAGGGAGAGCCAGCCGGTGTAGATCAGCGGGAAGAGCCCGAAGGCGGCGAAGGCGAGGAAGAAGGGGGCGACGAAGGCGTACGGGGTCGCCTTGAGGTCCCAGCGGTAGAGCCGGCTGCGGAAGGTCGTGGGGGAGAGGGGCGGTGGGGACGAGGGAGGTGAGGAGGCGAGCGGCGGGGAGTCGTCGCCCCTCGCCTTGACGGAGGTGGCCACGGGGGGCGTCCTTCCAGGTCGGAGCTTGCGCCGGTGTGCGCTGGTGCGGACGGCACGCCGGTCCGTCGCCCCCCCGGCCCGAGGAGGTGGGCGGCGGCGGACCGGGCGCTCGGCCCCCGCTACTGGTCGATCTTGTCGTCGACCAGCTTCCTGACGTTCTCCCAGGCCTTCGCCGGGTCGGTGCCGCGCTGCTCGATGTCGAGGATGCCGTTGTCGGTGAGGAAGGTCTTCACCTGACCGTCCCAGCGGCTGATCGGGGCCGGCTTGATGCCCGCCGCGGCCTCCGAGTAGATCTTGCCGACGGGGGTGTCGCCGAAGTACGGCATCTTGGTGTCCTGGACGACCGCGGAGGCGAGCGTGTCCTTGGTCGACGGGATGTTGCCGTTCACCGCGAACACCTTCGCGTGCTGCGCGGGGGCGGTCAACCAGGCGGCCAGCTCCGCCGCCTCCTTGGCGTGCTTGCCTGACTTGGGGACCGCGAGGAACGAGCCACCCCAGTTCCCGGCCACGGGCGGCGCGGCGATGTCCCAGTTTCCCTGGTTGCCCGGGCCGGCCTGGTCCTTGATGATGCCGGTCATCCAGCTGGGACAGGCGACGGTCGCGAACTTCGAGTTCTTGAACGCGGCGTTCCACGTGCCCTTCTCGTCGAACTGGCGCAGCCTCGCGGTGAGCCCGCCCTGCGCGGCCGCGACGGCGGTGTCCCAGGCCTGCTTCACGCCGGGGCTGTTCTCCCAGTCGAGCCGGCCGCTCGCGTCGGCGTACTGGACGGAGTTGCTGGAGAGCACCGCGTTGAACAGGCCGCTTGCGGAGTCGTGGAAGGCGGTGCCGGCCGGGGCGTTCCTCTTGTACGTCCGGCCCGCCTCGACGAACTTGGCCCAGTCGCCCGCCCAGAGCTTCGCCACCTCGGTCCGGTCGGTGGGCAGCTTGGCTTCGGCGAAGAGGTCCTTGTCGAAGCAGATCGCCATCGGGCCTATGTCCGTGCCGAGACCGATGACCTTGCCGTCGGCGCTGGTGGCCTGCTTGACCTTCCAGTCCAGGTAGGCGCTCAGGTCCGCGCCGCCGTTGGCGCCCAGGTCGACCCACTTGCCGGCCATGGCGGGCCCGGTGGCCTCGGCGATGTAGCCGACCTCGAGGGCCTGGATGTCGGCGAGGCCGCTGTTGCGGGAGAGGCGCAGCTTCAGGGTGTCCCAGTACTTCTGCCCGTCGGCGACGTTCGACTCGACGATCTTGATGTTCGGGTGCAGCTTCTCGTACTCGGCGTAGAGCTTGGCGCCGGTCTTGTCGTCGTACCCGAAGGAACCGAAGGTCCCGATCCGCAGCGTGATCTTCCCGTCGCTGCCGGCCTTGTCGTCGTCGCTGCCGCCGCCGCAGCCGGTGAGCAGGGCGGCTGCGGCGGTGATGGCGGCGATGGCCGCGGCGGTTGGGCGGAACTGTCCGACTCTGCTGCTGGAAGTGCGCATTCCACTCTCCTCGTCCAAGGGCGGTACTGATGGGAGCGCTCCCACGCCGTTGCCGGAAGGCTGCTGCCCGCCGACTGTGGGTGTCAAGACGTGAACGCGGATTCGTTACGGGGAGGCTTCGACGGGCGGATGCCTTAGCATGGGAGCGCTCCCATGCATCCTCGGCCTCTATCGTTTGCTGACCGGCGCGGAGCGCGACGTACGACGAGGGGAGTTGGGGAGCCTTGAGCGGACGGCAGAGCGGCAGGCCCACCCTGGAAGAGGTCGCGGCCCGGGCCGGGGTCGGCCGTGGCACCGTGTCCCGGGTCATCAACGGCTCGCCGCGGGTCAGCGAGCAGGCCAGGGCGGCCGTCGACCGTGCCATCGCCGAGCTCGGCTACGTCCCCAACCAAGCCGCGCGGGCGCTGGCCGGCAGCCGCACCGACGCGATCGCGCTGGTGATCCCCGAGACCGAGGCGCGGTTGTTTGCGGAGCCGTACTTCCTGGACATCATCCGCGGCGTGAGCGCCGAACTGGCCGAGGCGGACAAGCAGTTGCTGCTCACCCTGATCCGCTCCGAACAGGAGCGGCGGCGCTTCGAGCAGTACGTGGCCGCCCAGCGGGTGGACGGCGTGCTGCTGGCCTCGGTGCACGCCGACGACCCGCTGCCGGAGCTCGTGCGCGAACTCGGCCTGCCGGTCGTGCTCAACGGACGCCGCACGGAGGACGAACCGGTCGCGTACGTGGACTCCGACAACGCCGGCGCGGGCCGGGCGGCCGTCGACCACCTGGCCGGACGGGGGCGGCGCGTCATCGCCACCGTCACCGGACCGCTGGACATGTACGCTGCCCGCGCCCGTCTCGACGGCTACCGCGCGGGGCTCGCCGCGGCCGGACTCGACGCCGACGAGGCGCTGGTGGCCTCCGGGGACTTCACCGAGGACGGCGGCCGGCGCGCCATGCGCGAGCTCCTCGCCCGCCGCCCGGACTTGGACGCCGTTTTCGCCGCCTCGGACGTGATGGCGGCAGGCGCGCGCGCCGCCCTGCGCGAGGCGGGCCGCCGGGTCCCCGAGGACGTGGCCCTGGTCGGCGTCGACGACTCGCCCGTGGCCCGCCTGATGGACCCTCCGCTCACCAGCGTTCGCCAGCCCATCGAGGAGATGGGCCGCACCATGGCACGCATGCTGCTCCAGCAGATCGCCGAGACCTCCGCCGAAACGCCGCAGAGGGTCCTGCCGACAGACCTGGTGGTGCGCGAGTCCTCCTGACGACCCGGTCCGACCCGCCGCCCGGTCCGACCCGCCGCCCGGTCCGACCCGCCGCCGCCGGCGGCGAGGAGGCGGCCCGCGAACTCCTGGAACGCGCCCCGGACCTCCACGGAACTCGTTCGCAGGGAGTCCGTGTAGGGAACGCGGGGCGGCAGCGGTCCTGGGGGAGGCGGAGGCGTGGGCTGTGGAGCCTTGCGGAACCTGCCCCCGAGAGGCGGAGCCGCGGCCACCGCCGTACGATCTCGCGCGAAACGACCCCCCGCAGGCCAGGCACTGGAGGACCGTGTGGACCAGCTCCCCGTCCCGGACGTCGAGCGGCTTCTCGCCGTCGTCGCCGACTGCCACTCCGCGCGCACGCTGCCGGAGCTCGGCGAGCTGCTCACCGAGTCCCTCGCTGCCCGCCTCGACTTCCGGAACGCCGCGGTCCTCACCGGCGATACCCGGCCCCGGCTCTTCCAGGACGCGACGGCCCAGGCGTCCGGGATCGTCGAACCCGCCATGGAGGCGTACCGCGAGCGCTTCCACCGCCTCGACCCGATCGCGGTCGCGGCCGTCGACGCGGCGGTGCGCGGCGTACCAGCCCCGCCGCTGACCCTGCTCGACGTCGCCCACCTCGTCGATGAGAAGCGGCGGCCGTTCGTCGACGAATTTCTGCGGCCCAACGGCATCGGCGCGGTCATGGCCAAGTCCTGGTCGCCGCCCGGCACCGGCCTGCAGTTCGGGATCGCGCTGTTCGACCCGTACGAGCACGCCTTCGGCCCCCGCGAGGTCGCCCTGCTCGGCCTCCTCGGGCCTGCGGTCGCCCGCATCGCGGCGGGGCTGCTGGCCGCCCGCCCGGCTTGGGCGGACCTGCTCACACCCCGCGAGACGGAAGCGGTCGCGCTGCTCGCCGAGGGCCTCACGGACGAGCAGATCGCCCGCCGCATGGTCGTCGACGTCGGGACGGCCAAGAAGCACCTCGCCGCGGCCCGCCGCAAGTCCAAATGTCCCAACCGGGTCGCCCTGGCGCGTGCCTGGGCCCCCTGAGCGAAGGCCTGCGCCGGTCCGGCCCCCCGTGCCGGACCGGCACAAGAGGAATCCCCCACTCCCCTCGAGCCGCCCTCAGCATGACCCATCGCGGGGCCCCGGACCATGGGCCTAAAGGAGAAGATCCGCCGGTCAGAGGCCGCTCGCAGGATCCGCCTCAGGGGGCAGAAGCGGCGGGGACGGAAGCCCGAAGTGCTCGACGATGATCCGCACCGTCTGCGCCCCATCGGCGTTGAAACCCGGATCCGTGTCGTAGTTCGGAGTGTCCCGGCCGACGATCCCGGCGTTCAGCAGCTCGCGCACGAGCAGGTCGGCCTGGCCACCGGCGCGTATGGACTCGCGACGCTCTCCGACATTGAAGTAGGTCTGCTCGAACCCGCCGCGGTAGTAGGCGAACTGGAACGGGTGCCGGTCGCAGTGCGGAACCATGAAGTTCTGCCCGTGCGGGCATGCGCAGGGCGGCGTGGATGCCAGGAACACGGTCTCCACGACCTGCCCCTGGGGCACGCGGTCGGCGTAGCGGAAGCCCGTGATGTCGCGCGCCAGATCCCAGAGGGACCTGTCGGCGGCGTAGGCGGCCTCGGCCTCGGAAGCGTCGTGCGTCAGCAAGTCCCAGCCGTACGACCGGCCGGACGCGCGGGCCTCGTCGGCGTCGTGCGTCACCCAGGCCCAGCCGGACGACTCGCCGGAGGCGCGGGCGGGATGCCCCGCTTCCGCGAAGGCATGAGCCAGGGTGGGCAGCGCCATGCCCCGGCAGAACGTGACGAACGTGTTCGGGGTCAGCCGGCCCATGTCGGAGTCACCTCCGGGGAGAGGGGCGGCGAGGGGAGGGCGAAGAAGTCGGCGAGCGTTCTCACCAGGCGTTCCTCGTCGTCCTGGTCATGGTCGTAGCAGTCGTGACCGGGCTCGTCCTCGTGCGCGCAGACCGCGTCGGGGCCGATGAGGCCGGCCGCCAGGAGCTCGGCCGACAGATAGTCCGGGTTGTCGCCGACGCGCTGCCCGAGGTCCTCGAAGCTGAACCACAGGACCGTGCGGCCGTCGCGGTGGTACTCGAACGCCGGTGGGAAGCCCTTGGGGCTGCACGGCTCCGTCACGAACACGACGATCTCCGCGCCGCCCGGGCAGAGGCCGCTGTAGTTCACCGGCTCGAAGTCCTCGGCCTCGGCGTTGAGCATCTCGTGCACGACCCACGCCCACCCGCCCGCCTCACCGGACGCGAGCGGCTCCCGCATCACGCCGCGCAGGCCCTCGGCGAGCGCGCCGAGGGTCATGCCCCGCGCGAAGACGAGGTTCACATCGAGTCCCCCGTACGGACCCTGAATCCAATCGGTCATGCTCAGCACCCTAAGCGCGGGCACTGACAGGCCGGTTCATCATCCGTAGTACGCGGCGTACCAGGCGGACTGGGCGGCGGGGGAGAAGTCTGCGAAGTCACCCGCCCGCTCGCAGTCGAGGATCCGCGCAACGTCCACGTCTCAGTTCTCAGTCCGTCTTCGGCGCCGCCGGTTCAGCGGAACTCGTGCACGACCTCGATCTTTCCGACGATGTGCGCGTTGAACAATTCGAGCTCCTCGGCCGGGACCCAGAGCTCCAGGATCGTCTGCCCGCCGGCCTGTTGCACGGGGTACCGGCTCAGGAAGTCCGCCTCGACCTCGAACCGCGTCACGAACCCCACACCGCTGTGCTTCACGTTCCAGTCCCGCGCGATCCTGATCGCGTAGTCCTCGTTCAGCACCGGATAGAAGATCGGCTGCTCGGGCAGGCGCGGAGGCCATGCCCGCGAGTCCAGCTCGCGCACGAGGGCCAACTCCTCGGGCCCGGTCGGGCGCCACAGAGTCGTCGTCGGCGTGGAGTGCTGGCTGGTCATGGGTCATCGCTTCCTGGGACGGGCCGCCGCAGAACGCGGGGGCCCGGATTCCGGGACGATACCGACGCCTCCGCTTCGCCGGCCACGGGATTTCCTAGTACGGCTTCGCCAGGACGTGGGCCGCGCCCGGGACGCCGATCTTGAGGAGCTCGTCCTCCTCCGGGGTCGTCTCCGCGCCCATCTCCTGCTTGAGCACCGCGCGTGACAGGGCCTGGACCCACATCGCGCGAGGCCGGCGGCGGGCCTCCCATGCCTCCAGGGCCTCCGGCACCGTCGGGGCGGCGTCCAGCGACTCGGCCAGGACGAAGGCGTCCTCGACGGCCATCGCGGCGCCTTGCGCGAGGTGAGGCGTGGAGGCGTGCGCCGCGTCGCCGGCCAGGACGACTCGCCCGACGTGCCACGGCTCCTCGACCGTCACCTGAGAGATCCGCGAATACACCACGGCGCCGGGATCGTCGACCGCGGCGAGCGCCTCGGCGACCGGCCCGGAGAACATCGCCAGCCGCTTCACGAGCTCCTCGTGGGCCAGCTCCGGATCCGGACGGAAGTCCTCGGCCTCGGCGAACACCGCGCCCAGATACATCAGCTCGTCCGTGATCGGGGTCAGCAGCGCCTTCGCCTCCTGCCCCGCCGTCGACATCACGACACCGCGTACGCCGGCCTGACGCGGCACCGTGACCCGCCAGTTGGCGAATCCGGTGTACTCGGGGGCGTACCGCTCCCCGTACAGGCGCGTGCGCAGCGGCGAGCCGATGCCGTCGAAGCCGACCACCAAGTCCCACCGTCCGGCGGAGCCGTCGGAGAGCCGCACGGTGACGCCCGTCCCGTCGTCGTCCAGCTCCGCCACCGTCGTGCCGAACCGGATCCGCGCGCCCGCCGCGCCGGCGGCCTCGCCGAGCACCTCGGCGAGGGCGGGGCGCGGGATGCCGTTGTTCGGCGGCGCGCCGTCCATGCGGGGCTGGGGGATCCGCGCCAGCTCGTTGCCCATGGGGTCGGCGATCGTCAGGACCTCCCACTCGAACCCCGCCGCCAGGCAGGCCTCCAGCAGGCCGATCTCGCGCATCACGTGCAGGGCGTTCGACGGCTGGATGATGCCCACACCGAGCGCGTCCAGTTCGTCGCGTATCTCGGCGACCTCCACGGTGTGGCCGCGCCGGGCCAGGGCGGTGGCGAGCGTCAGCCCGCCGATGCCGCCGCCGTGGATCAGGACGCGCAGTGGTGATGCCATGTCGGGTGTCTCCAGACGAAGGGGAGGGAGGGAGGAGGAAGGTCCTTGAACGTCCTTGAACGTCCTGGGGCGTCAGATCGTCGCCGGCAGCCTCATCAGGTGGTCCATGAGCGCCAGCAACACCTCCTTGTCGAAGCCGCGCTGCCGGACGTCGCCGATCAGCAGCGGGACGTCCGGATCGACGTCGAGCGCGGCGCGGATCTCGTCCGCCGTACGGGTGTTGTGGCCGTGGAAGCAGTTGATCGCGACGACGAACGGGATCGCGCGGCTCTCGAAGAAGTCGATCGAGGCGAAACTGGTCTCCAGACGCCGGGTGTCGGCGATGACCACCCCGCCCAGCGCGCCGTTGACCAGGTCGTTCCACATGAACCAGAAGCGTTCCTGCCCAGGCGTGCCGAACAGGTAGACCACCAACTCGTCGCTGACCGAGATACGCCCGAAATCGAGGGCGACGGTCGTCGTCTCCTTCTCGTCGATGCCGTCCAGGTCGTCCACGCCGACGCCGGCGTCGGTGAGGTACTCCTCCGTGCGCAGCGGCCTCACCTCGCTCACCGCACCGACAAGGGTGGTCTTGCCGACGCCGAAACCGCCGGCGACGAGGATCTTCACTGCGGCCGGGGCCGCCTGATTGCTGATCATGGGTTCAGAGTCTCCGGAGTCCGTCGCGTACCGCGGTCAGCAGGCTCACGTCGAGGCTGCCCGCCGCCACCGCCAGCGGCGCACGGGCGGTCAGCAGGCCCTGGCCGACCAGGTCGGCCAGAAGGATCTTGGTCACCGACACCGGGAGGTCGAGGTCGGCCGCCACCTCGGCGAGCGCCGCGGAGCGACGGCACCGGTCGAGGATCAGCCGGTGCTCCGGCTGGAGCCTGCCTGAGCGCGGCGGCAGTCCTCGCGCGTCGCGGGGTCCGTCCACCGTCGTCAGCACCGTGATGAGCGAGAGGTCGTCCCGGTCGGGCGCGGTCCGGCCGCGGGTGAGGGTGTACGGGCGCACCATGCTGCCCGAGCCGTCCTCGTCGAGCCCCTCGTCCCCGTCCTCGTCCGTGCCCTCCCAGCCGGTGCTCATGCCCTGTGCCCTGCCTCGTGGCCGAAGGCCTCGACCTCGGCGCGCGCCGGGGTGCCGAGCTGCTCGCCGACCTGCTGGACGAGGTTGTGCATGGCAAGCGACGTCACCTCGGCGTCCACTTCCTGCGAGGCGACGACCGCCAGGTGCGTGCCCTGCCCCGCGGCGACGATGAAGAGCCACAGGTCGGCCAGTTCGACGATCACCTGGTGCACCGGGCCTCCGTCGAAGAGCTGACCGACGCCGCGGGCCAGGCTCTGCTGACCGGTGCAGATGGCGGCGAGGCGTTCGGCGTCGCCGCGGTCCAGGGAGCGCGAGTGGCTGACGACCAGGCCGTCGTCGGAGAGCAGGACGGCGCTGCGGGTCTCGGCCACCGAGTTCACCAGGCCGTCGAGCAGCCAGTCCAGGTCCTGGCGGGTCGCGGTTGTGCGTGTCATGACCGGTCTTCTCTCGTGGGTTGGGACGGTAGGGCGGGCTGGGGTGCGGATGCGGGTGAGGGCTCCGGTGCGGGGTTCGCGCGGGCGGCGCGCGAACGGCGCTGGAACGCACCGATCGTCGCCCCGGCCCGACGCGGTGCGTCCGTCGGCGTGGGGTCGGCGGCCGGGGCCGGTACGGAGTCGGCCGGGGTCCCGCGCAGCTCGTCGACCAGGCTGGCCTGCCGCACCCGACGAGGCAGCGGCGGCTCGTCGGCGGCGGGGGAGGCGGCGTGGGCCGGAGAGTCCTCGGGCCGGAGTCCATCGGCGCGCCCATGGGAGCGTGCGTGGGGAAGCTCTTCGGGGCGTTCGTGCCCGTGACCGTGCGGCTCGGGGCTCGCGGCTCCCGTTCCGTACGGGCTCGTGGCCTCCGCTCCGTACAGGTTCACGGCCTCCGCTTCGTACGAGCTCGTACCTCCCGTCCCGTACGGGCTCGGCCCCTCCGTTCGCGTCCGCTCGAGGGCGAGCGTCGGCCGTCCCGCGGCCGCGCCTCGGCGTCGTCGCATCCGCGTGGGCAGCGTCGCGGCGTCCCGCAGGTCCGCGGCGGCCACCGGGCCGGCTCCCGGCTGCGTCCCGGTGACGACGAGCTCCGGGGGCACGAGCACGACGGCACGGGTGCCGCCGTACGCCGAGGTACGGAACTCGACCCGCAGCTCGTACTGGGAGGCGAGGCGCGCGACGACGTGCAGGCCGAGGCGGATGTCGTCGGTGTGGGCCAGGAGGTCCATCCGGGGCGGACGCGTCATCAGCTCGTTGGCCGCGGTCAGCCGCTCCTCGTCCATGCCCAGGCCCCGGTCCTCGACCTCGATGGCCAGGCCCCGGCTCACCTGGGCGGCCCTGACCTCGACCGGGCCGGTCGGCGGGGAGAAGGCGAGCGCGTTCTCGATCAGCTCGGCGAGGACGTGCGAGACGGGTCCTACGGCGCGGGGGGCCAGCGCGTGGTTCGCGTCGAGGTCGAGCATCACCCGCTGGTAGTCGCTCACCTCGCCCTGCGCCGAACGCATCACGTCGAGCAGCGGCACCGGCTTGCGCCAGCGGCGGTGCGGCGAACCGCCCGCGAGGATGACCAGGTTCTCCTCGTACCGCCGAAGTCGGGCCGTGAGGTGGTCGAGGTCGAACAGCCCGTCGAGGAGTTCCGGGTCCTCGTGCCGGCGCTCCAGCTCGTCCAGCTTCTTCATCTGCTGGCCGATGAGCTGCTGCGTCCGGCGCGCGATGCGCTGCAACAGCCGCTCGAAGCCGCGGTGTTGGTTCGCCTGTCGGACGGCGGCCTCCAGCGCGCTGGTGCGCGCGAGGTTGAACGCCTCGCCGAGTCGGGTGAGTTCGTCCGAGGCGCGGTCGTGCACGTCCTGCCGGATGGCGCGCGCCTCGGTCTCGACGTCGATGCGCTCGCCCTGGCCGAGCCGGTCGACGACGTCGGGCAGGGCCTTCTCCAGGGCCTCGGCCTGCTCGTGGAGACGGCGGATGCGCCGGCGCAGGGTGCGGGTGAGACGCCAGGTGGTCCAGATGACGGCGACGACGGCCAGCAGGCCGACGACGGTGGTCACCGCCATCCGCGCGAGCAGCCCCATCACGCTGCCCTTGCCCTCCTCGACCACCAGGGCGGTCCGGTGCTCCAGGAGCTTCTGCAGCTGGGGTGTGAGGGAGTCCATGGCGGCACGCCAGGACTTCTCGTCGGCGGCCAGAGACACGTACCCGTCGGCGTTCGCGCGGGCCGGGCGCAGGACCGTGGTCTCGACGTTCGTCTTCGTCCGCCACTGCGGACTGCCGACGATCTCGTCCCACATGGCCTTCTCGTCGTCCGGGAGGCGGGGCACGATCTGGGTGGAGGCGAGGAACGACTGGCTGGAGACCGTCTCACGGAAGGCGGCGAGGTCTGCGGTGCTCAGTCTGCGGTCGGGCCAGCCGCGGGCGAGGAGGGCGTCTGAGCGGGAGATCATCTCCTTGGCCCAGAAGAGGTCGACGAGCGGCTGGGAGAGCGTGGTGATCCTGCCGTTGTCGACCCGGCTGAGCGCCGAGAAAAGCTCCAGGTCGACGGCGATCAGGTCGGTGTAGTACGTGTACACCGCCTGCTGCTGGTCGTCATCGCCGCCGTCGACGAGCTCCCGCTGGGCGGGTAACTTCCCGATCGCTTCCCGGGCTTCGGCGACGGCGCGCAGGACCTCGGCCGGCGCGTCTTCCTCGCTCACGTCCGACAGCGTCCGGAACCGCTCGACCGCCTCGTCCGTCGACGCGCGCTGCCGGCTCAGCGCCTCGACGGCCCCGGGGCGGCGGGCCAGCGCCTCGGCGCTGAGCCGCCGTTCCTCCTGGAGGCTGTAGTACACGAGGTTGGACGGCTGACCCGCCTTCTCCGCCAACAGGCCCTGTCCTGCCTGCCGTTGGAAGTCGAGGAAGGTCTGACCACTGGTGACGCCCCAGAGCGCGAGCAGTGCGACACCGGGGACGAGGGTGAGGACGAGCAGGGCGGTCCGCAGGGAGAGGGACGACGCCGAGCCGGTCCTTCGTAACGACGCGCGCGTGCGCAGGGCATGCTCCTTGACGTGGATCGGCGTGACGACCGATCAGATTCGTGGTGCATTCCAACGCGTGCATATTAGTCACACCGTGATCACGTGTAGGCGAGAGTTGGCGCGTTCGATCGATTTCGCTCACGCGACGACGAAGTGAGCAGGTGGGCCCGGCCCCGGGCTAGACCGAGGAGAGTCGGCTGAAGCCCGCCTGCGGGGTGTGGAGGGTGACGGTCCCTCCGCCGAGCATCTCGGCCTTCTGGCGGAGCCGGTCCACGGCGAGCGGGCTCGGACGGCCGTACACATCGATGGATCTCATGCGGATGAGCTCAGCGAACGCCCGGAACTTCGGATCGCCGAGCTCCAGGTGGAACTCCAGCGACGCCGAGTCGGGATGGACGGCCACCAGCGTCATCGTGGACTCGGACTCGTCGATGTAGAAGTGGTAGGCGATCAGCCGCGGCTCCCGTGCCTCGATGAACTCGGCCAGGTCGCGCATCCCGCTCTTGACCGCCGCGAGCTTGCCCTCGCGGATGGCCGAGCGGTCGACGTAGTACAGGGGGTCCGTCATGCCGCCTGAATCTATCGGCGGACGCCCGCTCGGCCCGCTCGACGCGTCGGTCGAAAACCCTTGGCGCGTGACAGGTCGGCCGTCTTACGGTGGAGGTCGCCGGGTGGAGCAGTTAGGCAGCTCGCTGGGCTCATAACCCAGAGGTCGCGGGTTCGAATCCCGCCTCGGCCACTAAGGAACCGGGCCCGCCGCATGCGTTGCGGCGGGCCCGGTCGCGTACAACGGGCGATTCGCGGCCTTGGGCACGAGAGTGGGGGAGTGGATGTCGACGAGGTCATCGATGAGCTGTACGGGCTGAGGCCGTCGGAGTTCACCGCCGCCCGGGACGCGTACGTCGCACAGGCTCGGAAGGCCAAGGACGCCGCCGGGGCCAAGCGGATCGCCGCCCTGCGCAGGCCGACCCTGCCCGCCTGGGCCTCGAACCACCTCGTTCGGACGCGGCCCGCCGAGGCCGAACAGCTCCTCGCGCTCGGCCGGGCCCTCCGCGAGGCGCACCGCACTCTCGACCCGCATCAGCTCCGGCAGCTGAGCCGCCAGCAGCACCGGCTGATTGCGACGCTCGTGCAGGACGCCGTCGCTCTCGCCGCGCAGGCCGGACAGCCGGTCGGCGGGAGCGCCCTGGACGAGATCGGGCAGATCCTGCGGAGCGTCCTCGCCGACCCCGACGTCGCCGAGGAGTGGGCCAAGGGGCGGCTCGTGAAGCCCCCGGAGGCCACGGTCGGCTTCACCGCGGCCCTCACGCCGGACGAGGTCCCGCCTCGTACGTCCCCGAAGCGGCAGGAAGCGACGGAGCCGCCTCGGCAGTCGCCCCCGCCCGCCGGGACGAAGCCGTCCCGCCATGCGGCCCAGCAGCGCGAGCGCCTGGAAGCCGCCCGTTCGGCGGCAGCCGAAAGCGATGCCGAGGCCCGCCGTCTCGAAGCCGGGCTCCAGGAGGTCCGGTCCCTGCACGATGCCGCCGAGGCCCGCGCCGCCGCCGCGGCCGACCGCGCCGCCGCACTCGCCGTACAGCTCCGCGCCGCCCGCGACGATGAGCGCGAGGCTCGTACGGAGGCGAGGCACACCGGCACCGCGGCCCGCGAGGCCGACCGCGCCGCACACGCCGCGCGGCGAGCGGCCGACAAAGCAGGCCAGGCCCTGAAGCGGCTGGAGCCAGAGCCGCCCGCTGAGTAGCCCCGCCTCAGCCGGACGCGCTGAACTGCCCCGTGCCGACGACCTTGAGCAGCGTGAGCCGTTCCCCCGGCGGTATCGCTGCCCGCCGACGGCGTGTACAGCACTGCAGCCGTCCGTAGTACGCGTGCTCCTCGACCGGGTACGCGGCGTGCTGCGCCGGC
This sequence comes from Streptomyces sp., assembly GCF_036566765.1. GTDB lineage: Bacteria > Actinomycetota > Actinomycetes > Streptomycetales > Streptomycetaceae > Streptomyces. The sequence continues at coordinate 25,823 of NZ_DATCVQ010000073.1, read as the reverse complement.
GGCGGCGTCCTGACGGGGTCCTCACAGGCCGAGATCAGCCGCGGCCCGGCCCTGGCCACCCGTCCCGCCGCAGCACCGCGTCCGCCACGTCCGGCGCGGCGGCCTGCATCCAGCCCCTCAGCGGGTCGGGCTCACGCCGGGACCAGTGCTCCCGCGCTTCGGCGCGCAGCTCTGCCAAGGCCTGCTCCCGGTCGACGGCGGGCGGCGCGAACCGGCCGGCCGCCGCGCGCACATGCTCCTCCCACCGGTCCTCCCAGAACTCCACCGTCCAACCCGGCCAGCGCGTCGCCATACCGCCCGCGCCGGCCGTCGCGTCGAGCAGCCACCAGCCGACCCGGCGTCGCTCAGGATCGACGTGGATCCCGGAGCCGGCGGTCACCGCGCAGACGCCGTGGTCGGGTGCGTCCGTCAGACGGTCGAGCAGGGCCGGGCCCTCGACGATCGGGTGGTCGTTGACCCCGGAGAGCACATGGCACCGGTCCGCACCGACAGTGACGACCCGGATCATCGGGTCGGGGTCGGCCAGCTCCTCGTCGTCGAGGTCCATCGCGAACTCCGGACACAGCGACCGGCCGCGCCAGCGAACGTCCTCCGGGTCCAGGCCGAGGCAGACCCTCAGGTCTGCCGGACCGTCGAACGTCCAGCGCAGTTCCCAGCCCGGCCACGCATGCCTCAGCGCCTCCCAGACGGCAGCCCGGTGCCGCATCTGGGTGATCGGCCCCTCCCAGGCGAAGAGGAGCAGCGTCCTGCGGCTCAGATCGATCAGCGCCGCAGCCTCGCACGCCTGGTCGTCGCGCCAGTGCCCCTGCACCCGGTCGCGTGCGCGGACCAGGGGAAGGACGACCTCGGGCCCGGCGAGCAGGTCGAGGTCGAGCCCCACGGCGCCGAAGCGGGACTCGTACATCTCGTGCACGCCGTCCTCGGGAACCACGACGTACGTCACCCAATTGGCCATGTCGGAGATCATCTCAAGTACCGCGCCGGCCACCGACCCGGTGGGGGCCGTGGCCGGAATGTGGCGCATGATGGGCTTCGTGGAGAGCACGGCAGAGAAGATCAAGGTCTGGTTCCGCTTCGTCCCGCGCGAGGACTGGCTCCCGCAGGACACCGAGGGGCTGTGGGCCACGAAGGTCGGCGACGACACGGCCTGCGTCCAGAACGTCCCCTTCCTACAGGACGGCGTGGCGGAGGGCGACGTCGTCCAGTACCGGACCGACTCCGAAGGGCTCCATTGGGCGGTCGGCCGGGTCAGCGCCTCCGGCAACTGCACGATCCGCGTCCTCCCCGTTCCCAGCGGCCCTCTGGGGCGCAACGCGGCGGCCGTGCACCAGCGCCTCTCCCCGTTCGGGCTCGGCGGCGAGGTCTTCAGCGCCGACTTCCCGATGGTCGCCTTCAACGCGCCGGCCGACGCCGACTTCACCGGCATCAAGGCGCTCCTGGAGCACGGGGAAGAGGACGGTTGGTGGCACTACGAGGTCGGGTGCGGCACCGACGCGTGGTGGAACGCCTGACGGTCGGTCGCGGGTCACTTCGGTACGCCGGTCGCGGGTCACTTCGGTACGGCTGACGGCCCGGGCGCGCGTCAGTGCAGGACGGCTGACGGCCCGGGCGCGCGTCAGTGCAGGACGGCTGACGGCCCCGGCGCGCGTCACTGTTCGGAGGCGACTGCCCGCCCTGCCGCCAGATGGGTGCTCAGTCGCTCCTCCAACCCCCTGATCAGCGACGTCAGCCCGATCTCGAAGCCCAGCTCGGCCTGTTCGGGGTCGCGGGTGATCAGGTCGAGCGCCGAGCCGACCACGAAGTACTCGATCGCCCGGACGACCGCCGGGACCTCGGCCTCCGGCCAGCCGGCCTGGCGCAGCACGGCGTACGCCCGCTCGTACGCCTCCAGCGTGGCGGCCGAGCCGATGGGCTCGGCGGTGAGCAGCGGCACGACGCGCGGGTGGGCGGCGAAGACGGTGCGGTAGGCGTGCGCCCAGCGCGCCGCCGCGAGCGTCCACGGCCGCAGTTCCGCGTGCCCGGTGCCGATCTGTGCCGTGAGCAACTCCCGTAGCCCCTCGACGAGTTCACTCTTCCCCGAGATGTGGTTGTACAGGGAGGGGCCCTTGACGCCGAGTTCCGCCGCCACGCGGCTCATGGAAAGTGCGTCGGGGCCGTGCTCGTCGACGAGCCGCAGCGCCGTGCTCATGATGCGCTCGCGGGTGATCAGTCTCGTACTGGGGCGTGCCACCGGATGCCTGTTCTCGTTCCGCTCTTGTCCCGGCCCTCGGGCCCTCGCTAGCCTACCTAAAACTACGCCCTCTAGTTTTAGGTGATGGGATGCCATGCGCTACGACGAATACCGGCGCTTCGACGCGGTGGGGCTCGCCGAACTGGTCGCCCGCCGCGAGGTGTCGGCCCAGGAGCTGCTCGACGTCGCGATCGAACGCGCGGAGGCCGTCGACGGGCGTCTCAACGCCATCGTGCGTCCCCTGCACGACATCGCCCGCGCGCGGGCCGGCACCGAGCTCACCGGACCGTTCGCCGGCGTGCCCTTCCTGGTCAAGGACCTGCTGCAGGACTACGCCGGTCAGCCCACCGGCAGCGGCTCGCGCGCCGCACGGCGCAACGTCCCGACGCAGCACAGCGAGGCCGTCCGCCGGTGGCTCGACGCGGGCCTGGTGGTCTTCGGCAAGACCAACACCCCCGAATTCGGCCTCAAGTCCATCACCGAACCCGAGGTCGACGGGCCCACGCGCAACCCGTGGCACCTCGACCACACCCCGGGCGGCTCCTCCGGCGGCTCGGCCGCCGCCGTGGCGGCCGGGATCGTTCCCGTCGCAGGCGGCAACGACGGCGGCGGATCGATCCGCATCCCCGCGGCCTGCTGCCACCTGTTCGGCCTCAAGCCCGGACGCGGCCTCGTGCCCGCCGGGCCGTCCCACGCGGAGTACGAGCAGGGGCTCGCCACCGACGGCGTGCTCTCGCGCACCGTCCGGGACACCGCAGCGATGCTGGACGTCCTCACCGCGGGCGACGACCCCGGCGGCCCCTACCTGGCGGCCCGCCCGGAGAACGCGTACGCCGAGCTCGCCCAGCGGCCGCCCGGCCGGCTGCGCGTCGGGTTCACCACCGCCTCGCCGATCGGCACGCCGGTGTCCCCGGAGGCCGTGGCCGCGGTCGAGGACATGGTCGCCCTCCTGACGAAGCTCGGCCACGACGTCGAACCGGCCGAGCCGGAGGTGGACGGGGAGGCGCTGGCGCTCGACTTCCTCACCGCCTGGTACGCCGGCACCGCGGCCACCGTGGCCGAACTGCGCCGGACGGCGGGCGCGCGGGCCAAGGACTTCGAGACGGACACCCTGCTGTTGGCCGCGGTCGGCCGTGCGATGCGGGCCCCGCAGTACCACCTGGCCACTCAGCGCCGCAACGACCACGCCCGCGCCCTGACCGCCTTCCACGACCGCTACGACCTGCTGCTCACCCCCACGCTCGCCGAGCCTCCGGTCCGCATCGGCGCACTCGAGACCCCGGCCTTCGTCAAGGCCGCGGGTCACGCGGTGATGCGCCTCGGGCTGGTCGGCCAACTCGCCCGGACCGGCCTGTGGAAGCAGGTCATCCTCACCAACCTGGCCACCGTGCCCTTCACCCAGCTCGCCAACATGACAGGCCGCCCCGCCATGTCCGTCCCCGGCTACCGCACACCCCAAGGCCTGCCGCTCGGCGTCCAGTTCGTCGCCCCGCTCGGCGGCGAGGGCCTCCTCCTCGCCCTCGCCGGCCAACTGGAGACGGAGCGCCCCTGGGCCGACGAGGAGCCCCTGCTGTAGGGAAGTACAGAGCCCGGGACTCAGAGGTGCGTACAGAGCCCGGGACTCAGAGGGACGTCCAGAGCCCGGGACTCAGAGGTGCGTCGGTTCGAACATCCTCAGTACGGCCGGGAGGACCACCACCGACGGGCCCGGTGCGGCGAGGGCCTTGCCGAGGTCCGTCGTCAGGGACTCCGGGGTGGTCAGGGTGGCCGGGACGCCGAAGGACTCGGCCAGGGCGACGAAGTCCGGCCTGGTCAGTTCGGTCGCCGTGGCCTCGCCGAAGGCGTCGTTCATGTACTCGCGCAGGATGCCGTAGCCGCCGTCGTCGACGATGAGCCAGGTGACGTCGAGGTCGTACTGCTTCGCCGTCGCAAGCTCGGCGATCGAGTAGAGCGCGCCGCCGTCGCCCGACACCGCGAGCACCGGGCGGGTCGCGTCGGCCGCCGCCGCGCCGAGGGCCGCCGGGAAGCCGTAACCGAGGCCGCCGGCGCCCTGGGCGGAGTGCATCGTGTTCGGGTGCCGGGCGTCGAAGGCGGACCAGGCCCAGTACGCCAGGATCGTCATGTCCCAGAAGCTGGCCGCCGCGTCCGGCAGCGCCTCGCGCACCGCGGCGACGAGCCGCTGCTCCAGGCCCAGATCCTGGGCCTGGAGACGGTCCGTCACCTTTGCCAGGACGGCCCGCACCCGCTCGGGCGCGCCGGCGTCCTCGCGCGCCGGCACCGTGTCCAGCAGGGCCTGGAGGGCGAGGCGCGCGTCGGCGTGGATGCCGAGAGCGGGGTGGTTGGACTCCAGCTTTCCGGCGTCGGCCTCGATCTGCACGATCCGGCCGCGCGGCGCGAACGTGTGGTAGTTCGACGACAGTTCGCCCAAGCCGCTGCCGACGACGAGCAGGACGTCCGCGTCCTCCAGGAACTCGGTGGTGTGCCGGTCCTCCAACCAGGACTGGAGCGAGAGCGGGTGCTCCCACGGGAAGGCGCCCTTGCCGCCGAAGGTGGTGACCACCGGCGCGTTCAGCCGCTCCGCGAGCGCGAGCAGCGCTCCGGAGGCGTCGGAGCGGACGACTCCGCCGCCGGCGATGATCGCCGGCCGCTCGGCCTTCGCCAGCAGGTCCGCCGCGACCGCGGTCAGTTCGGGGCGCGGCACGACCGGCTGCGGGGTCGCGTCCAGGGCGGTGACCACGGGCAGCGTGGTCTCGGCGAGGAGCACGTCCTGCGGGATCTCGACCCACACCGGCCCGTGCGGGGCGGTGAGCGCCGACTGCCAGGCGGCGGCGATCGCGGACGGGATCTGGGACGGGGTCCGCACGGTGTGCACGGACTTCACGATGTCGCGGAAGGACGCCTGCTGGTCGCGCAGTTCGTGCAGGTAGCCGTGCCGGCCGCCGCCCAAGCCGGCGACCGGGACCTGGCTGCCGATGGCGAGCACGGGCGCGGACGCGGCGGCCGCCTCCTGGAGCGCGGCGAGCGACATCAGCGCGCCGGGGCCGGTGGAGAGCAGCAGCGGGGCCGCCTCGCCGGTGATCCGGCCGTACGCGTCGGCGGCGAAGCCCGCGTTGTTCTCGACGCGCAGTCCGACGTAACGGAGCGTGGAGCGGCGCAGTGCGTCGAACATGCCGAGGGCGTGTTGGCCGGGAAGACCGAAGACCGTGGTCGCGCCGAGGCCGCACAGGGACTCGACGACGAGGTCGCCGCCGGTGCGACCCTTCGGGGGGTTGAGGGCGGCTTCGGTCTGCGCGGCGGTGAGCCGATCCGGCGCTGCGCTGCTGGTCATGCTGGGCACTCCTGGGGCGTAGGGGTGGGGCGTGGGCGGGGGCCGCTGGGCAGGGCGGGCGTGGGCGGGGGCCGCTGGGCAGGGCGGGCGCGGCCCCCACCGGGGGCTGAGCTCGGGACGGGGTGTCAGGCGGTCGCGTCGGCCGTCAGGCCGTCAGGCCGTCGCGGCGGCCGGCTCCGTCTCCGCTTCCGGCCGGGGCTCCTGACCCGCAAGCCGGGCCCGCCAGTTCGCCAGCACGGCGGCGTCCGTGGGGCGAGTCGCCAGCGAGACGATCACGTACGCGGCGAGCGAGGCCAGCAGCCCGTAGTAGACAGGCTCGTTCGCGAGGATTCCGTAGGCGTACATCAGGCCGATGACGGCCACGCCGCCGACGGAGACCGCGGCGAGCGCGCCCTGGACCGTGCCACGGCGCCACAGCAGGCCGCCGAGGATCGGCACGAGCAGACCGGCGACCAGCAGGTTGTACGCGACGGTGAGCGCCTGGACGACGTCGTTGAGGGCGATGGCGATGGCGATCACCGCGATGCCCATGAGGAGGATGAAGGCCCGGTTGCCCTTGACCTCGTCGTGCTCGCCCTCGGTCTTCTTGACGCCGAGCCCGCGCAGACGGGACCAGATGTCGTTGTTGGCGACAGTCGCACAGGCGATGAGCGCGCCGGAGGACGTGGACATCACCGCGGCGAGCGCGGCGGCGAGGACCAGGCCCCGCACACCCATCGGCAGTTCGTCCTTGACGATGGTGGCGAAGGCGTCGTCGGCGCTGGGCAGCTTGGGGTAGAGCACCTTGGCCGCCGTGCCGATGACCGCCCCCGCGAGGGCGTACGCCAGACAGTAGGTACCGGCGACGGTGCCGCCCCACTTGGCGACCTTGTCGGTGCGGGCGGTGAAGACTCGCTGCCAGATGTCCTGACCGATGAGCATGCCGAAGGTGTAGATCAGCACGTACGTGAAGATCGTCTCGCCGCCGATGCCGAGCGGCTCGAAGTACGAGGTGGGCAGTGCGGCCTTCATCTCGGCGAAGCCGCCCGCCTTCACGACGGCGATCGGCAGCAGCAGGAGCAGTACGCCGACGGTCTTCACCACGAACTGCACCATGTCGGTGATCGTGATGGACCACATGCCGCCGAGGGTCGAGTAGGCGACGACGATCGTGCCGCCGAGGACGATCGCGGCGGCCCGCGGCAGGTCGAAGAGGACGTCGAAGATCGTGGCGTAGGCGATCGTCGAAGTGACCGCGAGCATCAGCGTGTACGCCCACATCACGACGCCGGATATGACGCCGGCCCTGCCGCCGTAGCGCAGGTCGAGCATCTCGGAGACGGTGTAGACCTTCAGGCGGGCGATCCGCGCCGAGAAGAAGACGCTCAGCGCGAGCAGGCCCAGGCCGATGGTGAAGACCATCCAGGCGCCGGAGAGCCCGTACTTGTAGCCCAGGCCGACGCCGCCGATGGTGGACGCGCCGCCGAGGACGATCGCGGCCATTGTGCCGGAGTACATCCAGGGCCCGAGGCGGCGGCCCGCGACCAGGAACTCGCTCTTGGACTTGGCGCGGCGCATGCCCCACCAGCCCATCACCAGCATGCCGGCCAAATACAGGACGATCACTGCGTAGTCGACGGCCATGGGCCCTCCTTCGTACCTCGGTGGCGTGTCGTGCGGGGAAACCACCCGGCGGCTGATCGTGGGGACATCCGCCCGTACCCGCGGCCGCCTGGTGGCACGACAGTAGGTGGCCGGAAAGCGACGCTGAAGTGTACGTTTCCTCCACTGCCCGCCCGGAGGATGTACGAAGGGTCCACTCATGCCCACGGCGGAGGCCGCTCCCACCCCGCACGCGCACCCCACCCCGCACGCGCACCCCGTCCCGCTCGCCGCCCTGCTCACCCGCGAGGACCTGGGCCTGCGGCAGCTCGCGGGGCCGCCGGACGTCTCGCTGCACTGGGTGCACACCTCCGAGATGGCCGACCCCTACCCGTACCTCCTCGGCGGCGAGTTGCTGATGACGGCGGGAGTGCTGCTGACGGACCCCGCCCGGTACGTGGAGCGGCTGGCGGAGGCGGGGGCCGCGGCGCTCGGCTTCGGTCTGGTGCCGGTGTACGACACGGTCCCGGCGGCCCTCGTGGAGGCGTGCGAGCGGCATGCCATGCCGTTGATCGAGGTCCCGCCCGCGACGCCGTTCACTGCGGTGGCCCGGGCGCTGTGGCGGCTGATGGCGGAGGCCCGGCTGCACGAGCTGCGCCGGGTGAGCGAGGCCCAGCAGTCCCTGGCGACGGCCGCGGCCCGCCCGGCCCCGGTCCCCGCGGTGCTCGGTGCGCTGGCGTCCCGGCTCGGCGGACGTGCGGTCCTCTTCGGCCCCGGCGGCACGGAGTCGGCGGCCGGCCGGGAGATCCCCGCGGAGGCGGCCCGGGCCCTGGCAGACCTGGCAGGCGTGGTCGGCCCGCGCCCCGGCGGACCGGCCACGGCGAGCGGCGACGGCGGCGGACTGCGACTCACGGCGTACGCGCTGGGCGGCGGGGACGGATTGACGCTGGGCGTGGCGACGGAGCACCGGGCATCGGGCGACCACACGATCGCCGGCGTGGCGGTCGTCCTCCTCTCCCTGCTCACGGCTCCCCACCGCGCCGCCGACGCCACCGCCCGCGACACGGCGCTGGTCCGCCTCCTCCTCGGCGCGACCCCGGCGGACGCGGCCGGCGCCTTGCAGCCGGGTCCCTGGACTGTCGTCCACGCCCGAGGCGGAGACGGCACCCCGTTCGCAGCGGCCACCCTGGGCGCGGCGCTCGGCACGCCGCTCGTGGACGCCGGTGACGAGCCCGTACGCCTGCTCCTCCCGGCCTCCGCGGCCGTCACCGCGCAGCCCGGATGGACCCTCGGGGTCAGTGCCCCCGCCGAGCCAAGGTCTCTCGCCGCCGCCGACGCGCAGGCCGCGCGGGCGCTGCGCCGCGCGAAGGCGACCCGCGCCGCACTGGTCCGGCACCGGACGGGCGGGTTCGCCGCGCTCATCGACGGCGACGAGGCCGCCGCGTACGCACGCGACCTGCTGGCCCCGCTGACCGAACCCCTCACGGAAACGCTGCGCACCTGGCTCTCGCTGCACGGCAGTTGGGACCGCACGGCAGTGGCCCAGGACATCCACCGCAACACCGTCCGCCAACGCATCACCCGCTGCGCCGCCCTCCTGGAACGCGACCTGGACGACCCGGACGTACGAATGGAACTATGGTTCGCCCTGCAGTCGACGGGCGGGGAAACGCGGTGACGGATCGGTTGGGCGACTCCTGAGAAGCACGTGAGAGGATCACCCGCGTGTCCCTGCCCTACCCCGACGATCTGACATCCCTGGTCCTGCGCACCCACTTCGCCGACGCCGGAGCCTGGGAGGACCTTCGAGCCGCGATCGACGCCGCGGACGAGTACCAGCACGCCACCTACGTCAGCGATCCGCGTTTCGACGAGGTGAGCGTGCAGGCGCTGGTCGACGAGGAGGCCGCCGCGGACGAGGACGAGCAGATCGTCCATGTCTTCCTCGCGGATGCGGCCACCATGTCGGACCCGTCGTATCCGCTCCTGGCCGTGGACCTGGCGGACGAGCCGGGGCGGACGTTCCGGCTGCCCGCGCAGTGGTTTCCCGACGTCTCGGCGAACCTCAGCATCGCCAACATGGACTTCGCCGAGTACGCCGACGCCACGGACGAAGCCGGGACTTTCCGCGGCTTCGCCCGAGACTGATCACCCACCGACGAGGGCCGCTCAGCGGCCCCGTCGCAGCCAGGCCGACACCTCACGCCACGCGGCCTGCGCTGCCGCCTCTTCACCCCACCACCAGGTGAACGGCGAGGCGTCGTCCTCCAGTTCCTCCCGCCACCAGCCGAAGGCCTCGTCGCGGTGCCGACGGGCGATCGGTCCCTCTTCCGTCTCCCAGCGGGCCAGCCACGGCGCGACCGAGGAGGTCGCGGTCGCGCAGGTCTCGAACACCGCGCACGCGGGGACCGGGGGAGCCGCCGTCCGCAAGGTCTGCGTCCACCACGCGTCGAAGAATCCCGCGACGGCCTGCTTCTGCGGGACGGGCCACTGCCGCCACTCGGCCGCGGCGAGACCCCGGGCCATGAGGTCGGACTCGGACGCCCCCTCCGCGAGGATCACGACGAGCTGCGGCAGGACGCGCCGGATGACGGCGGGCTGGTCGCCCCAGTGGAGGCGGTCCTTGTGCGTGACCTGGCGCACGAGGTCCGCCGGGAGGGGAATGTCGGGCGTCCGCAGCAGTTCGACTTCCTCCGCGAGGAAGCACCGGCCGCAGCCGGCCTCGTCCGCACGGGCCGTCATGCCATGGAAGGCTTCCGCAACTCGATCCACAGCAGCGGCGAGTGGATCGGTGTCCGGGTGAGTCATCAGGCGTCCTGTCGAGACTCCAGCGGGTTGCACCCGCCGAAGAGCGCGACGCTACCAGGCGTCCGTCCCGCCGCATCCCTGACGAAGATCGTCGACGGCGCACCGTGAGCCTCGAAGAGGGGTACGGCGGTGATTTCATCGGCGTGCCGCAGACCGTCACGAGCCGCGACCTGGTGCTCAGGCGCCAGAAGAACGTGACCGACACCTCGACATGGAGCAGGCCTTCGACGAGGCGGTCGCCGCGGTACGCGGATAGGGCCGCCGGCTGGGCTCGACCTCAGCGCGCGTCGTCGCGGGGCAGGTGGCGCTTGGCGTCCTCGTAGCCCGCGTCGGCGGCCGGGGCGGCGGGCGCGTACATCAGGTTCAGGACGCCCGTGGCGAAGGTGGCAGCGGACAGCAGCTCCAGCGGGATCGGCGTCTCGGCCTCGTCGAACAGCCGCAGGCCCTTGCGTACGACGATCGGGTGCACCAGGAGGTTGAGCTCGTCCAGCACGCCGGCGTCGAGCAGCTGCCGGACCACGGACACAGAGCCGCTCATCGCAATGGGCCCCTCGCCCGGCTGCGCCTTGAGATCCGCGACCGCGTCGAGGAGATCGCCCTCCTGATACTCCGAGTTCCGCCACGTGAGGGGGAGTCCCCGCCGACGTGAGACGACGATCTTGCGCGCATCGCCCAGAACCTTGGCGAAGGGGGCATCCTCCCCGCCTGCCGCCTCGCGGTCGGGCCAGGCGCCGGCGAAGCTCTCGTACGTCGTGCGCCCGAGGAGCAGCGTGTCCACCTGGCCCAGGACGGCGTCGACAGCGGCGCCCATCTCGTCATTGAAGTACGGGAAGTGCCAGAGGTGGGGATCCTCGACGACGCCGTCGAGCGAGACGAAGAGTTGGGCGACGATCTTCCTCATGGTGACGCTCCAGGGTGTCCTACGCGACTGAATGCCTTCGTGGCTTCAGACGCTAGACGTACGGAACCCCGGCCCCGCCGATGTCGGCCGGGCGCGTCGTCGGCATCGGGAGCCGGATGTCTCAGCGGGCGGCCCGCCACGAGGCGACCGTCTTGCGGACCAGCGTGAGGGCGGCCCAGACCAGCAGGACGTTCAGCACCGCGCCGCCGGCGAGGGGGACCAGGAGGCCGTAGGGGTTCGCGGTCTCCGTCTCCCCCGGGCCGAAGAGGGCGACGGCGGGGTAGAGCGCGAAGACCGAGACGAGAAGAGAGCCGGGCAGGGTCGCGAAGTACAGCGGCACCGTATTGTCGGGCGGCCCGTCGGCGAGGGCATGGGCCACCACGCCGACCGCGACCAGTCCGACGTAGAGCGCGGCAGCGGCCCGGCACGCGCGAGGGGAGAGTCTGTGCGCCATGTGCGGTAGTGCCCTTGGTTGGGGTGCGGAGGGGTGCGGAGATAGGGGAAAGCCCGGGCTCCTCCAGCGGGGAGGGCGGCCCGGGCCTCAGTATGGCACCGCAGGTTTGAACATGTTCAATAGGGTGATCGCTCCCTAGCGCGCGGCGAGCCGCTCCATCAGGGCGGCGCTGCGCGCCAGCACCTCGCGCTCCTCGCCGGTGAGCTCGAGCTCGATGGCCTGGGCGAGCCAGCCCGCCCTGCGCCCGCGCTCCGCCTCGAGAGCGGTCCGTCCCGCAGGGGAGAGCTCCACAAGGGACTTGCGGCCGTCCGTGGGATGCGCCCGGCGGACGACGAGCCCCTGTTCCATGAGAAGCCCGACCGAGCGGGCCATGGACTGGGGCCGTACGCGCTGGTCCGCCGCCAGATCGCTGGTGGTCATGGCCCCGTCGCGATCGAGGGTGCCGAGCACGGAGGCGTGACCGAGCGGGATCCGGTCCTCGTTCTTCACGCGCCGCGTGAGCTTGCCCATCGCAGTACGCAGTTCGATGGCGACGGTGGCGGGTTCCGGGGTGGGCATGGGCCACTTTAACCGGTGACTGCCAGCGAAGCTGTACACCTCACCTGCGCAGCTGAACTGAACAGCCGAACTGAACAGCGCAACTGAACAGCGCAACTGAACAGTGAAACTGAACAGCATTGCTGTAGAGTCAGTGCTGTCGCGGCACGCGCCAACGCTGTCGCAGCAGGGCCGCGGCGTGCATCAATGCGAAGGACCTCCCATGACTTCCTCGGCAGTTGAGTCCACCGTCATTCAGTCCGTCACCGCCCGCAGGGTCCTCGACAGCCGGGGCAACCCCACCGTCGAGGCCGATGTCCTCCTCGCCGATGGATCCCTCGGCCGCGCCGCCGTCCCCTCCGGCGCCTCCACCGGCGCACGGGAAGCCGTGGAGCTGCGCGACGGGGACCCCGGGCGCTGGCACGGCAAGGGCGTCGACCGTGCGGTCGCCCACGTCAACGGCGACATCGCGGCAGCGGTCGTCGGGCGCGACGCCGACGATCAGGCCGGACTCGATGCCGCGCTCGTCGCGCTCGACGGCACGGCCGACAAGTCCCGGCTCGGCGCCAACGCGCTCCTCGGCGTCTCCCTCGCCGCCGCAAAGGCCGCCGCGGCGGCCCACCGTCAGCCGCTCTACCGCTACCTAGGCGGCGCCGACGCGCGCCTTCTCCCACTGCCGATGATGAACATCGTCAACGGCGGCGCCCACGCCGACAACCCGCTGGACTTCCAGGAGTTCATGATCGCTCCGATCGGTGCGGAGACCTTCGCGGAAGCTGTCCGTATGGGCTCCGAGGTCTTCCATACGCTCCGTCGCGATCTGCTGTCCGCCGGGCACGCCACGGGCGTCGGTGACGAGGGCGGCTTCGCGCCCGCACTCCGTACGGCCGAGGAAGCGCTCGACTTCGTGATGACGGCCATCGAGCGCACCGGTTACCGGCCCGGCACGGACATCGGCCTGGTCATGGACCCGGCCTCGTCGGAGTTCTTCCAGGACGGTACGTATGTGTACGCGGGCGAGGGCGTGCGCCGTACGCCCACCGAACACGCCGACTACCTGGCCAAGCTGATCGACGCGTACCCGATCGTCTCCATCGAGGACCCGATGGCCGAGAACGACCTGGACGGCTGGCGGGAGCTGACCGCCCGCGTCGGCGACCGGTGCCAGCTCACCGGCGACGACGTGTTCTGCACCAATGAGAATCTGCTGCGCGAGGGCATCCGCACCGGTGTCGGCAACTCGGTCCTGGTCAAGGTCAACCAGATCGGCACCCTGACCGAAGCCCTCGCCACGGTCGCCACCGCGCACCGCGCCGGCTGGACCGTCGTCATGTCGCACCGTTCCGGCGAGACGGAGGACACCACCATCGCGGACCTGGCGGTGGCGACGGGCTGCGGCCAGATCAAGACCGGCTCGCTGTCCCGGTCCGACCGTACGGCGAAGTACAACCAACTCATCAGGATCGAAGAGGAGTTGGGTGCATCGGCGCAGTACGCGGGCGGAGCGGTGCTGAACCGTTCCTGAACTGTTCCTGACGCACTGCACCTGCGCCGATGGTGCTCCCTTGGTCAAATAGTGTGTGGCGTATGGATCTTGCGGACGATTTGATCACCCACCCCTATGACGTCTACGAGCGTCTGCGGACCACCTCTCCGGTGCATCGCATCAAGGGAACCGACGGACAACCTGCCTGGCTCGTCACGCGGTTCGACGACGTGCGCGCCGCCCTCGCCGATCCGCGCCTGTCGCTGGACAAGACGCATGCGCGTGAGGGCGGTTACCGCGGGCTTTCGTTGCCTCCGGCCCTGGACGCCAACCTGCTGAACATGGATCCTCCCGATCACACCCGGCTGCGCCGTCTCGTCGGGCGAGCGTTCACCGCGCGTCGGGTCGAGCAGCTGCGCGCGCCGATCCGGGCCACCGCCGACGGGCTCCTGGACGCCCTGGGTGCGGACGGCTCCACGGACCTGATCTCCGCCTACGCGGCCCCTCTGCCGATCACCGTCATCTGCGAGCTCCTGGGCATCCCGGAGAGCCACCGGCGGGACTTCCGTTCCTGGACTGACGCGCTGATCGCCCCGGATCCGAGCCGTCCGCAGGCAGCCAAGGGGGCCATCGTGGCGATGCTCGGTTTCCTCGGAGAGCTCCTGGCGCACAAGCGGCGCGAACCCGCGGACGATCTTCTCTCCGATCTGATCGCCGTCCGGGACGCGGAGGACGACCGGCTCACGGAGGACGAGCTGATGTCCCTGGCGTTCCTCATCCTGTTCGCCGGATACGAGAACACGGTCCAGCTGATAGGCAATGCGGTCCTGGCCCTGCTGCACAATCCGGACCAGATGGACGCGCTGCGAAAGGACCCGTCCCGCATCCCCGCCGCCGTCGAGGAATTCGCCCGCTTCGAGGGGCCGGCCCTGCTGGCCATCCGGCGCTTCCCGACGCAGGACGTGACGATCGGCGATGTTCGGATTCCTGCCGGCGACACGGTCCTGCTGTCCTTGTCCGCCGCCAACCGCGACCCGGACCGTTTCCCTGACCCGGACCGCCTGGACATCGGCCGCGACGCCGCCGGTCACTTGGCTCTCGGGCACGGCATCCACTACTGCCTGGGCGCACCCCTGGCGCGAGCGGAGACCGAGATCGCCGTGGCGGCGCTGCTGGAGCGGTTCGAGGAGATCGAGCTGCTTGAGGCGGAACCTCGCTGGCGTCCCTCGCTGCGCGCCCGCGGTCTGATCGAGCTGCCCGTGAGCTATCGGGGCGCGCGGCCGACGTCCTGAGCGATGCGAGCCCGGCCGGGATCGGAGCGGGGTCGGGCTCCCGCAGCTGCATGATTTGAGCAGCACCGTTCCGGCCACGCGATTCCGTTCACCGAGGCCACCGTCACGGCCGGCGCCGACGGCTCCTTCACCCTCACCTGGAAGGCGGAGGACGTCAGGCGCGTCGAGATCCGCGAGAACGGCAAGGTCGTCGCCAGTGGCGGGGCCGTCGGTCGCGCCGTGATCACCGGACTGCCCGCCGCGGACCGCCAGTGGTTCTGGTTCGAGGCCGACCACGGCCAGGGCCTGCGCCTCGCCGACCGACTCGTCAAGCTGTCCGGGACGGTCAACCTCCGCGACGCGGGCGGCTACCGCACCGAGAACGGCCAGTGGGTCAAGATGGGCGAGGTCTACCGCTCGGACGCCCTCAACAAGCTGACCGCCGAGGACCAGGCCAAGCTCCAGCGCCTGCACATCAAGACCGTCTTCGACCTGCGCATGGAGGACGAGCGCGCCAAGGACCCCGACAAGGTCCCGGCCGGCGCCAAGTACGTCGTCGCCGACGTCTTCGCGGGCTCCGGCGCCTTCCAGGCCATGCCGAAGTCCCCGGCCGAGGCCGAGCGGATGATGATCGACGCCGAGAAGGCGATGGTCAGCGGCGACGGCGGCAGGAAGGCGTACACCCAGGTCTTCGAGGGCATAGGCGAGGACGACGCGCGCTCCGTGCTCTTCCACTGCACCGCCGGCAAGGACCGCACCGGCTGGTCCAACGCCACCCTGCTGACCGCCCTCGGCGTGCCGCGGGACACCGTCATGGCCGACTACCTGGCCAGCAACGACTACCGCAAGGCCGCCAACGACGCGATCCTCGGCCACCTCCCGCCGCAGCAGGCCGCCGTCTACAAGCCGCTGCTGGACGTCCGCGCCGAGTACCTCAACTCCGGCTACGACGAGGTCGCGGCGGAGTACGGCACCTTCGACCGCTACCTGAAGGACGGCCTCGGCATCGACCACCGCGAGCTGAAGCGCCTGAAGAAGGACCTCCTCGTCGGCTGAGTCGGCACCGCACGAGCCGGCGCGGTTCACCGCCGTCCGACGGTGAACCGCGCCGCCCTCATGACCGGTCGGACGGCGGCGTCGGCGAGGAGACCGCCTGGAGCAGGGCGTCCCTGCACGCCTATCGCGGACTTCTGTTCCTGAGCCGCCGCGACCGGGCGTTGTCAGACCCCTGCGACAAGATGTTCTGCATGACGACCCTTCCCGCCGTTGAGGCGAGCTTCAGCCTGTCCGGTCCCGCCGAGTACGAGACCGCCGTCGAGCGCCTGCGCGAGGCGTCCGGCACGTACTACGGCGCGGGCTACAGCCTCATGGACGACGCCACGTACGACCGGCTGCGGCTGGCCGTGAAGGCCTGGGAGGAGGAGCACCCCGACGCTGCCGCCGCGGACTCCCCGACTGATCAGGTCGCCGACGGAGCCGCCCCCGTCGGCGACGTCGCGCACACCACGCGCCTGCTCAGCCTCGACAACGTGTTCAGCCCCGAGGAGCTCGTGAGCTGGGGGGCGTCGCTCCAGCGCCGTCTGGGGCACGAGCCGGCGGGGGGCTTCACCGTCGAGCCGAAGCTGGACGGGGCGGCGATCGCCGCCCGCTACCGCGACGGACGTCTGGTGCAGATCATCACCCGCGGCGACGGCAGCCACGGCGAGGACGTCAGCCACGTCATCGGCACGATCGTGGGCCTGCCCGAGCAGCTGCCTGTGCCCGCCACGTTCGAGGCCCGAGGCGAGGTCCTGTTCACGCAGGCGCAGTTCGAGACGGCGAACGAGGTGCGCGCCGAGCACGGTGCCGACGTCTTCGCCAATCCGCGCAACGGGGCCGCCGGCACGCTGCGCGCGAAGGACCGGCCGTACCGGCTGGCCATGACGTTCTGGGCGTACGGCGTGGTCGAGCTGGACGGCGTGGCGTTCCTGCCCGCCGGAGCCGGCCATGCCGAGGCGCTGGCCGCGGTGGCGAAGGCCGGGGTGCAGACCACGGCGGAGACCCCGGCCGGACTGCACGGGGTCGCCACGCTCGACGAGGCGCAGCAGAAGGTCGACGCGATCGCCGCGATGCGCGCGAGCCTGCCGTTCGGCATCGACGGAGTCGTCATCAAGGCCGACAGCGCGGCCGAGCAGACGGCGGCGGGATTCGGCAGCCGCTTCCCGTACTGGGCGATCGCCTTCAAACTCCCGGCCGTCGAGCGGCAGACCGTCCTTCAGGACGTCGTCTGGGACGTCGGCCGTACGGGAGTCCTCGCGCCCACCGCGGTGCTCGCACCGGTGGAGCTCGACGGGTCGACCGTCACCCGCGCCACGCTCCACAACCCGGCCGACATCCTCCGGCGCGACCTCCACATAGGCGACACGGTGACGGTCTACAAGGCCGGCGACATCATCCCGCGCGTCCAGGCCGCAGTCGTCGAGCTCCGACCGCAGGATGCCGCGCCGGTCCCGCTGCCCGAGGAGTGCCCCAACTGCGGCGGAGAGATAGACAAGAGCCAGGAGCGGTGGCGCTGCGCGAAGGGCACCGCCTGCGCACTGGCACCGCTGATCGAGTACGTCGCCGGACGCGACATCCTCGACATCGACGGTCTGGGAAGGAAGTACGTCGACGCGTTGATCGCCTCCGGCGACGTCCGGGACGTCGCCGACGTCTTCACCCTCACCGAGGAGCAGCTCACCGCCGCCTCGGGCAGCTCCAAGCGCGGCGCCAAGCTCGTCGAACAGATCCAACTCGCCAAGACCCGCCCCCTCAGCCGCGTCTTCTGCGCCCTGGGCGTGCCGGGCACCGGCCGCAGGATGTCCCGGCGCATCGCCGCCCACTTCGGCACGATGGAAGCCATCCGCCAGGCCGACGCCGATGCTCTGCAGGAAGTCGAGGGCATAGGCCCGGAGAAGGCACCGGTGATCGTCGAGCAGGTCACCGCGCTCGCCCCGGTCATCGACAAGCTGATCGCGGCAGGCGTCAACATGACCGAACCGCAGCAGGTCGATGCTTCCGCCGCCGCTGCCGAAGAGGGCCCGCTCGCCGGGAAGACCGTCGTCGTGACGGGCAAGATGACCGGCCCGCTGGACGGCTGGGGACGTACTGAAATGTCCGCCCTGATCGAGAAGGCCGGCGGCCGTGCCGGCAGCAGCGTCAACTCCAAGACCACGTACTTGGTCGCTGCCCCGACCTCGACCGGCAAGCCGAGCACCAAGGCCGTCAAGGCCGGGGAACTCGGCGTGGAGGTCCTCACCCCCGAGGCCTTCGCCACACTCCTGGCCGCCTACCTGCCCTGAGCCCAGGCAAGAGAAGAGGAAGGGGGCTCGCCGCTCCCTTCCGTGATCAACTTATAGCGCGCTGGGGGGCTTGCGGCAAGACCCCGGTCGTACCGCAGAATCGCCGACCTGAGCCAGAACCTTTGAAACTGGGGGACCTGAAGTGCGTGTGGTGTTGTCGACGTACGGGGCGCGCGGGAGCGTCGAGCCGATCGTGGGACTCGCGGTGCGATTGCAGGAGTTCGGTGCGGAGGTGCGGGTGTGCGCGCCGCCGGACGAGGAGTTCGTGGAGCTGCTGGCGGGTGTCGGTGTGCCGCTGGTTCCGGTCGGCCGGCCGGTGCGTCAGTTGGTGACCTCGGTGAAGCCGGGGTCCACGGTGGGCCTGGCGCAGCGTGCGGCCGAGTTGATCGCCGCGCAGTTCGACACGGTCGCCACGGCGGCCGAGGGATGCGACGCGCTGGTGGCGAGCGGCCCGCTGCCGGTCACGGCCGGCGCGCGGTCGGTGGCCGAGAAGTTGGGCATCCGCTACGTGCACGCGAGCCCCACGCCGGTCCTCCTGCCCTCGCCGCACCAGCCGCCGCCCGCGCGACGGGGCCGGCCGATGCCGCCGGGCGTGACCGACAACCGGGCGCTGTGGGACATGGACGCGCAGAACGCGAACGAGATGTTCGGTGCGGCGATCAATGCCCACCGGGCGTCGATCGGCCTGCCGCCGGTGGACAACGTCCGCGACTACGCGTTCACGGACCGCCCGTGGCTGGCGACGGACCCGACCCTGAGTCCGTGGCCGGAGCTGACGGACCTCGACGTCGTGCAGACCGGCGCGTGGATCCGGCCGGACGAACGCCCGCTCCCGCCCGAGCTGGTGGCCTTCCTCGACGCCGGCGCGCCGCCGGTGTACGTGGGCTTCGGCAGCATGCCCATAGCCGCCTCGAAGGACGTCTCCCGGGCGGCCATCGAGGCGATCCGCGCGCAGGGCCGGCGCGCGATCGTCTCCCACGGCTGGGCCGGCTTGGACCTGATCGACGACCAGGACGACTGCTTCGCCGTCGGCGAGGCCAACCATCAGGCGCTGTTCGCCCGCGTAGCCGCCGTCGTGCACCACGGCAGCGCGGGCCCCACGACGACGGCCGCCCGAGCCGGCGCGCCGCAGGTGGTGGTCCCCCAGGGGGCTGACCAGCCGTACTGGGCCGAGAGGGTGACCGACCTGGGCATCGGCGTGGCACACGACGGTCCGACTCCGACCACCGAGTCCCTGTCAGCCGCGCTCAAGACGGCCCTGACCCCCGAGACCCGCGCACGAGCGCGGGCGGTGGCGGGCACGATCAGGACCGACGGGGCGACGGTGGCCGCGAAGCTGCTGCTCGACGAGGTCGGCGGAGAAAGGCCGTAGCCGTCGACGGGAGCCCCACGGGGCGGTAGGGGCCCCAGAGCACCTGCCCAGATCCGTTCGAAGGCAGAGAAGGCAGAGAAGGCGGCGAAGGCGGCGAAGGCGTGCGGAAACCACGGTTCCGCACGCCTTCGATCGTCACCCAGCGTCTACTCCTGAGGCCGCCAGACGTAGCGGACGTCAGGCTCACGCTCCTCATTGCGCAGTCCGTCGGTTCGCTCGACCGCGACGAAGCCGTGCCGCTCGTAGAACCGTTGCGCTGCTCCGTTGACCTGGAACGTCCACAACTCCAGCCCGTCCGGCCGCTGCCGCTTGGCCAGGTCCATGAACCGGTCACCCAGCCCCCGGCCGCGCCACGACGGGTCGAGGTAGAGCTGCTCCAGGTCCCCGCCGTCGAGTACCAGCAGCCCCACCACGCCGCCCTCGGCGACCGCCACCCAGGTCTCGTACTGGGGCACGACCACGAAGGAGAACCAATCCCGCACCGCGTCGTCGTCATGCGCGCGGCGCACGGTCGGCAGCGCGGCGGCGAAGGAACGCAGCCACACATCAGCTATCGCGGTCGCGTCGGAGTCGTCCGCACGCCGAAGGACAAGGTCATCACTGTTCACAGCGCGTGAGGATCGCAGATGGCGGGTCCCCGCGCATCCGAATTTGGCCTCTCACGCGCGCCGGCCGACCGCATTGTCCGCCCGATGATCACGGGTTATTGTTCGCGGGCACTTATCGGGGGATCACAGCAGGTGGGGGACATGGCCGACGATATCGACGCGCTTCCGAAGGGCGCGGGCATGGTGGGGCAGGTCGTTGCGGGCCTGACGCTCGTACCGGCTCTCTGTGTCGGTCTGTGGGCGTTGGGCGACACGGCGAACTCGAACAGCGGCGCCCCGCAGCCAGCCACGTGCGCGGAGGGGAAGACCGGGAAGGCGTCGGAGGAGCCGGGGCAGGTGCCTGGGCGCGTTTCCGGGACGCAACTGTGCAAGGCGCTGAACCGTCCCGACCTCGCTGACCTGCTCGGCACGCCGACCGAGACGTTGAAGTCCGCCAGCGGCAGCGACGGCTCCTTCAAGCTCGGGAGCGGCAAGGAGATCGCCACTCCTTCGAGTCGGGTCGAGTTCGGGACCTACACCGTGACGCTGTCGGCCAGTTACGACCGTCTTCCGGTGGCCGGATCCGCCGCCTATCTGGGGAGGGACGCGCAGGAACGGACCGTTCTGGGCCGCCCGGCGGTCCTCTCCTCGGACTACACCCTCAGCATCAGCTTCCGCCTCGACGGAAGCGACGCCCACAGCGGTCCCGGGGTCCCGGCCCGCTCCCTCACCGTGGCGCGGGATGCGAAGGACAGCGGTGGCTCCTTGACCGTGACCGTGTGGCGCGAGGGAGGCGGAGTGCCGGACGATGCGGTACTGCTCCGCGTCGCCGAGAAGGTCCTGCCGACGGTGCCGGGGTGGAACGCCGCCGGGTGACGACCCACTCAGTACCAAGGGCGGGCGTCATGCGTGGGCAGCGGACGCAGTTTCGGCCAGCGTTCGAGCAGGCGGTTGGCCATGGCGGAGCTGAGGCGGCCGACGGCGTGCAGGTGATCGTGGTCGCGGGTCATGTCGGCGACCACGCCCAGGCGGTGGACGAGCCGCTCACGGGCGGAGACGTAGCCCCACTCGAAGTCCTCGGCGGGCACCCGGGCGAGCTGGTCGGCCGTCCCGCGGTCGGCCCGCTCGACGAGCGCGTCGCCCTGGATCAGCCAGCCTGCGCACGCGTCGGCGAGGTCACCCGGCACGTCCTTCCCGGTGAGGCCGCGCCAGGTGGTCCGGTAGACGTCCTCGACCTCCGTGAGCGGGGCCGCGGTGACGGACATGGCACACCAGCAGGTGGGGAAGCCGATGCGGAAGTAGGCGAGTTCGATCAGGCCGTTCCCGAGCGAGGCCCGCTCGAAGTCGACGAAGCGGACGCCGTCGGCGGTGCGCAGATCATTGCCGGGGCAGGGGTCGCCGTGCAGCAGCGCATGGTGCGGGGTGGGGTCCAACCGCTCCAGGAGACCGGCGAGTTCATCGGGAACCGTGGACGGTACGGGCACGTCGAGCGCCCTGGCCAGGGTGAGGAAGGACTCCGCGTCGGTGGCCGTGGGCCCCGACCAGACCGGTAGTGCGCCCGCGTCGGCGGGCCCGGTGAGGGCGTGCAGCCGGGCGAGTGACTCGGCGTACCCCAGCATCCAGTCGTCCGTCCTGCCGAGGTCGTCCACGTGCTCGAGGACCATCACCCGCGAGGACGGGTCCGTGGCGAGTACCGCGGGGGCCACGGCGGGCCCGGAGGCCCGCCCCGCCAGGCGCAGCCCGGCGACCTCCCGCGCGAAGCGCGTGCTCGCGTCGGCGCCCGTGTCCCCGTCGTCGGTGATCTGCTTGACGATCACCAGCCGCCGGTCGGCCAGCCGCACCCGCCACACCCGTGAGCGCGGACTGCTGTCCAGGAGTTTGGTCTGCTTGGGGGCGCCCACGGTGGAGAGCAGCGCCTCATTGAACGGAACACGGTTCAGCATGCCGACGAGCGTAGCCGTGGCTTCGCACGCGCCAGCGAGAGCCCTGGCACCGCTGAGCGCATGACTCGGGCCGGCGCGTAGAGTGTGGTCGGGCGCGGTGTGATCATGAGGAGTACGAGTGACCGCGGCGACCCTTGAGCGTGCGACTGTCCCTGCCGACAACGGCGAAGTGACCTTGCTGATAGCCCGCCGGGTGGAGCCCGGCTACGAAGCCTCCTTCGAGAAGTGGGCGAAGGGCATCCTCGACAGCGCGTCCCGTTTTCCGGGTCATCTCGGCTATGGCTTGTTCCGCTCGTCCGGAGGCGACGCGCCGTGGTTCCTGGTCCACCGCTTCCGGGACGACGCCGCCTGCCGGGCCTGGCAGGAGTCACCGGAACGGGCCGCGTGGTTCGCCGACTGCGAGGGCCATCACCACACCGAGATCGCGCGGCGGACGCTGACCGGCATGGAGACCTGGTTCGCGAAGCCGGGTTCGACGAGGCCGGCCCCGCCGAAGTGGAAGATGGCGATCAGCGCGACGCTGGCGATCTACCCCATCTCGCTGCTCGGCAGCTACTTTTTGACGCCCCACCTGACGACCTTGCCGCTGTACCTCAGCAGCGCCGTCATCGCAGTCGTCTTCAACGTCCTGATGACGTACGCGGCGATGCCCGCCGTCAGCCGCCTGCTCCGGGGCTGGCTGACCGGTCGAGGGGGTATGTGACGCAGGCCCCGACCGCATGCTCGGTCGGTCCGAGGGCTGGCCGGCCGAACCAGGCCGCCCGCGTCGTGCGGCAGGGTTTGGGCTATGCCGAGCGAGGTGTCCGCATCCCCGTGATCGTCATGTGGATGAGCAGTTCGTAGCTCTCGTCCAGGTTCTCCGGGAGCCTGAACCCGCCATCGACCTCGAGTACCGCGAAGCCGTGGACGGCCGCCCGCAGGCAGCGGGTCGCGTGGATCGCGGCCGAGTCCGTCATGCCGTACGCGCGCAGGGCGGCGCGGATGACGTCGAGGAGCCGTGCCCCGGCCTCGGCCGTTCGCGGTTCGGGGGTCTGGAGGAGCGCCCCGTAGCGGTGCGGGTGCTCGCGCGCGAACTGCCGCCAGGTCGTCATGACGGCGCGGATCGCGTCGTCGGCCGAGCGGCCGAGCACGGCGTCGCCGACCCGGTCCGCGAGGTCGTTCATGACCCGTGCCGAGACGAGGTCGCGCAGTTCGGCGAGGTTGCGCACGTGCTTGTAGAGGGACGGGGTGGCGACCCCCGCCCGGCTCGCCACCGCGGCCAGCGTGAGGGCGGCGGGACCGGCCTCGTCGATGACCTGCAGCGCGACGTCGACGACTGCGGTCGGGGAGAGCGCGGCCCTAGGCATCCGGGCCGGCCTTGAGGAAGTCCAGGATGGCCGTGGCGACTTCGGCGGGGGCCTGGACGTGCGCGTAGTGGCCCACTCCGTCGATCATCTCGAGCTGCCCGAGCCCCGCGGGCATGCCGGCCACGACGCCTTCTCCCTCCGCCCTCGGGTCGGCCCAGTCGGGGTCGAGCGTGCCCTCGACAACCAGGGCCGGGCACCGGATGTCGGCAAGCCTGGCGCCTGCGTCGGTGGGCGCGGACATGCCCATCTTGGCGAGGACGGCCATCCGTCCCGGCCTGCGCAGGTCGTGCTCCAGGGCCGCGACATGGTCGGCGAAGCCGTCCGGCTTCGCACCGGGGTAGGCGTGGTCGAGGTAGCGCTTCCACAGCCCGACGCTGCGCAGGACACCCGTCCCCATGAGCAGCGACATGCCCTTGCGGTAGCGGGCCTGGGACAGCAGGGCGCTCAGGTCGACCTTCTGCGCGCGGGTGAACGGGCTGATCTCGACGACGGCGGTGACCAGTTCGGGCTCCTCGGCCGCCGCGATGGTCGCCGCGCCGCCCGCGAACGAGTGGCCCACGATGACCGCCGGACCTCCCAGATGCCGGATCAGAGCGATGAGGTCGGCCGCCGCGTCGGTGCGGCTGTAGGACGCCCAACCGATGCTGGACTCGCCGTGCCCGCGCTGGTCCATGCTCGCGACGCGGAATCCGGCCGCCACGAGCCGGGGCGCCACGCCCGACCAGGCCGCCCTGTTGTCGCCCATTCCGTGGGCGAGCACGATCAGCGGACCGTCGCCGGTCACGTCGTAGGCGAGTCGTCCGCCGTCGGACTTCAGGAACTCGGTCATGACCACCCCAGGTAGCTGGTAGCTAGTGGATATAGCTCAAAAGCTAATGCCATTAGCCTGCGGCGTCAACCGCTGGCGGAGGCCGGGTTCACGAACCGAGCCGGGCCGCTCTCGTCCGCAGGTAGTGGCGCTCCGGGATGCTCAAAGTGAGGCGGGCCGCTTCCTCGTAGGCCGCGCGGGCGGCTTCGGTCGCGCCGGTGCGTTCGAGGAGGTGGGCCCGGACCGCCGCGAGGCGGTGATGGTGCTTCAGGCGGGGTTCCAGGGCGGCGAGTTCGGTGAGGCCGGACGCGGGCCCGTGGACCATCGCGACGGCCACCGCGCGGCCGAGTTCCGCCATCGGGTCGGGAGCCTGGGCGACCAGCAGGTCGTACAGGGCGAGGATCTGCGGCCAGTCCGTGTCCTCGGGGCGCGCCGCCTCGTCGTGGAGCGCTGCGATCGCCGCCTGGAGTTGGTACGGGCCGGGAGGGCCCTCGGTGAGGGCCTCCTCGACCAGGGCCGTGCCCTCGGTGATCGCGGCGGAGTCCCAGAGCGAGCGGTCCTGTTCGTCCAGGGGGATCAGCTCGCCGTGCGAGCCGGCGCGGGCCGCGCCGCGGGCCTCCGTCAGGAGCATCAGGGCCAGCAGCCCGGTCACCGCGCCCTCGCGGGGCAGCAGGCGGCGCACGGCCCGGGTCAGCCGGATCGCCTCGCGGGCCAGGTCGCCGCGGTGGAGGGTGGGGCCGGAGGTGGCCGTGTAGCCCTCGTTGAAGATCAGGTAGAGCACCTGGAGGACGGTGACCAGGCGGGCGTCCCGGTCCTCCGGGCCGGGAGGATGGAAGGGGTGGTCGCGGAGCTTCGCCTTCGCCCGGCTGATGCGCTGCGCGATCGTGGCCTCCGGTACGAGATGGGCCCGGGCGATCTCCGCCGTGGTGAGGCCGCCGACCGCGCGCAGCGTCAGCGCGATCCGCGCGGCGGGCGCGAGCGCAGGGTCGCAGCACAGGAAGAGGAGCGTCAGGGTGTCGTCGTCGGACGGGGCGGCCCGGGTCTCGCGGAGCTCCAGGCGTGCGGCCGTCTCCTCGCGCCGGGCCCGCGCCTCGTCCGCCCGCAACTGGTCAGTGAGCCGCCGCGAGGCCACCCGGATCAGCCAGCCGCGCGGATTGCCGGGCGTCCCCGACTCCGGCCACTGCCGCGCGGCGGCCAGCAGGGCCTCCTGTACGGCGTCCTCGGCGGCGTCGAAGTGTCCGTACCGGCGCACGAGCGCACCGAGGACCTGCGGCGCGTGTCGGCGCAGCAGGTCCTCGACGGGCTCGACGGCGTGCTCGTCGGCCATGTCAGCTGGTGAAGAGCTCGGACTCGGGGCGCTCGTCGATCTGCCGGATCACCACCGGGTACTCCGGCGCGCCCGCCGGCTGCGGACACCGGGCGACCCGCGCCGCGATCTCGGTGACCCGCTCCAGGCTCGCGCAGTCGAGCACCCAGAACCCGGCGAGCAGCTCCTTCGTCTCCCCGTACGGCCCGTCCGTGACCACCGGTCGGCTGTCCTTGTCGACGGTCACGAACCGCGTCCGCGCGGGCTCGACGAGCCCCTGCGCGTCGACCAGCTCGCCCGACTCGGCGAGGTCGTTGTTGATCGACTCCATGTGCTCGAACATCGCCTTCAGGTCCGGCTCGCTCCACGCGGGGCTCTGCGCGGTGCCCTTGCCGCCCATGGCGTCGTAGTCGACCTGGGAGCCCTGCACCATGACGAGGTACTTCATGACGTCCTCCTTCGCTCGTGTCGTCCCTGCTGCCCTTCACAGGGTTGCCTTTCACAGGGGACGTCGGAGCCGGACGCCGATCCTCGACACCTCGCGG
>NZ_DATCVQ010000072.1:0-1606 GCF_036566765.1 Streptomyces sp. | reverse complement strand
GACCGCGTCGGCGGCCCGACATACTCTTCGCGGACCGCGGCTACGACCACGACAAGTACCGCCGCTCCTGCGGCAGCGCGGGATCCGGCCCGCGATCGCCGAGCGGGGGCAACCGCACGGCACCGGCCTGGGCAACACCATCTTCCGGCTGCACAGTCTCCGCCGCCTGCGCATCCACTGGGAGCGACGCGACGACATCCATGAATCTTTCCTCGGACTCGCTGTCCGCGTGATCACCCACCGGCGCGTCCGGAGGCTTTGTTAGGGCCAGCCAGGGCACAGCAAGGATGCTCACCCGCGTGGCGTCGTGTTCTCTGTCACCCACGCGAGCGAGCATGTGCGGACCCGACCCTCTTCCCGCACCGAGGCGATGCGATGCCCGACCGCGCCGATCACGGCCGCCCCAAGGGCGTCGAACCAAGGTGGGCCTTGCGGCACTGGCGGCTGGAGCAGTCGCTCTTCGGCGGCATCTACGGACTCGTGCTGGCCAGCGCCATGGTGGCCGCGCTGGACGAGACGGGCGAGAAGGCCGACCCCGGTTCGGACGCGCTTTGGGTATTGCTCACAGCACTGGCGTCGGCCACCGCCCATGGGTACGCGCACGTCATCGCCCAGCGTGCGTCCGACGACGGGGCAGCCACCACCAGCAGACTGCGGTCGGTGCTCGCCGAGTGGCCACTGGTCGCCGCCGTGCTGCCCACTGTGGGGATGCTGCTTGCTGCGGTAGCCGGGTGGTGGGCAGAGAACACTGCTGTGGACGCGGCCCTGCTTTTCAATACCGTCGCCTTGTTCAGCTTGGGCGTCTCGGCTGCCCGCACCGCAGGGCACGGATGGCCGTCCTCGTGCCGGGCAGGCGGCCTGGACATGTTGATCGGTCTAGTGATCATCAGCGTCAATGCCCTGATCGAATAGCCGGGCCTCGGATGCCACGTCGGCGAGAACGGCGGCGATTCCTTGATCTATGGGCACCGTTTTCCCGGCCGCTGCCGACATGACAGGGACGGCGGGAACCCATCCCTAACTTCGGCTCCGCCACCACACCGGGCAGGGTGGCGACGCCGGGGCCAGGCCGTGGCTCCACCCGCGCGGCAGGAGCGAGGGGAGGCCAGCGCCAGCTGCGCGGTTGAGCGGGTCACACCGCCGGCGGCTGGCTGGACGGGGCGGCCTGGTCGGCGGGCTGGTCCAGCTGCTGGCGGTGCCGCTGTTCGTTGCGGTGGTCCTCGACACGGGCCGCGTTTGTCACGCGGGTGCGAGAGCTTGCGCCGAACTCGTACTGGTACCAGTACGAGGAGCTGGCAGACGTCATCGGATTCGAGGACGACGATGGCACTTCGTAGGGAAGCGCGGTGCCGTGTCGACTTGTTGTGGGCGGCCGGCCCTGACCGGCCAGTGGCGTGTGGCCGGGCGCCTCACTGTGACCTGGCGTGCCACGTCCGCTGGTCGGGGGTACTTGACCGGACGACGGGTTCCCTTAGTACCTTCTGGCACGGCCTGGCAGCTTCGCAGGTTGTCAGCGCCAGGCAGCGGGATACCGGCAGGTGATCGACGGGATTCTGCACCGGGTGCGGACCGGAATTCAGTGGCGCGATCTGCCCGAACCTTTCGG
>NZ_DATCVQ010000071.1:0-9150 GCF_036566765.1 Streptomyces sp. | reverse complement strand
GCGGGCTCGCCGGACGGCCGGCCGCCGTCGCTCCTGGCGTGCAGCGCGCCCCGCAGCGCGTCGGCGAACGGCGTGGAGAACGGCTCGGCGGCCGGCTCCGCGAACGGCTCGGCGCCCGCCGGATTGTCCCGGGGGTCCCGCTGGCGTGTCATGTCCCGTCCTTCTGCCCCTGCGGCTGCTCGGCGGCCAGCAGCCCGGCCAGTTTCCTCAGTCCCCGGTGCCCCGCGGTGCGGACCGCGCCCGGGCGCTTGCCCAGGACCCGTGCCGCCGCCGGGCCGTCGAGGCCGACGACCACGCGCAGGAGCACGGCCTCGGCCTGCTCCCGCGGCAGGGCACGGATCAGGGCGAGCGCCTGCCCCGTCGACAGCGTCTCAAGCGCCGCCGCCGCGGTGTCGTGCGCGCCGGGCAGTTCCAGCACGTCCTGCTCCAGCAATGCCGTACGGGGCCGGCGCCGCTGCTTGCGCAGATGGTCCAGCGCCCGGTGGCGGGCGATCGTGGCCGTCCACCCCCGGAACCCGGCCCCGTCGCCGCGGAACCGTCCCAGGTCCCGGGCGATCTCCAGCCAGGCCTCGGAGGCCACGTCCTCGGCGTCCTCCCCGACCAGTCCCCGTACGTAGCCCAGCAGTCCCGGATGCACGATCCGGTACGCCCGGGCAAAGGCGTCCTCGTCCCCGCCCTGGGCCCGCTCGACGGCGACACCCAGCTCCGCGTCGTACGCCCCCACACTTCCCTACTTCGTACCGACTCGGCACCGGTCATCGTGCCCATGCCCCCGTGGGCGCGCGCACGCGCCCCAGTCGATCAGCGCCCCCGCTCACAGAAACGTCACAGCGCGGGTGAGAAAACGTCACAGACAGCGCACAGGTGTGCGGATGCGCCCGTGGAGCAGCAGAAAGAACCGCTCGACGGAGTCCTCCGGACCGTTCTCGAACCGGTTGACCACCTTCCCGAGCGGGTTCCACGCCCGGCCGTCCGGCATCCGGACGCCCACCGGCTGCCCGAAGTACCCGCGCTGCGCGTCGTCGAAGTCCACCCAGAGGCCGCCGGCCCGGCGCACGATCACCTCGCCGGTGTACGCGCCGAGCCCGCGCAGGATCGCGTCGACCCGCACCCGCTCCGGCCGGTCGCGCCGGAGCCCGTCCACGACCAGGTCCACGAGGCGCAGGCTGGCCACGGAGTAGTCGAGCGGCAGGCGGTTGCGCCGGGTCAGTCCCGCGACGAAGCGCGTGACGTAGGGCCGCATTCCGTCCGCCGTCGGCAAGCTCACAGAATCTTCATCCACGCCTCACCAAGCGCCGTGCCGCGCAAGATCGTCACGCCCGTCGAACGTGTCCGTGATCACATCTGGAACGGGCGGGTGTCAACCATCGGTTGACACATCGCGGGCGTCAACCTAAGGTTGCCTCCATGACGAATCCTGGCGGAACGAACATCCCGGTACGTCTCGACGACCTCATCGAGGCGATCAAGAAGGTCCACCCCGACACCCTCGACCAGCTCTCCGACGCGGTCCTCGCGGCCGACCACCTCGGCGACCTGGCCGACCACCTCATCGGCCACTTCGTCGACCAGGCACGACGCTCCGGCGCGTCCTGGTCGGACATCGGCCGCAGCATGGGCGTCACCCGGCAGGCCGCCCAGAAGCGCTTCGTGCCGAAGGAGCCGGATGCCGCGCAGATGGACTCGAGCGCCGGGTTCAGCCGGTTCACCCCGCGCGCCCGGAGCGTGGTCGTGGCCGCGCAGGAGGAGGCCCGGACGGCAGGCAACGACGTGACGGCGCTCGGCCACCTGACCCTCGGCCTGCTCTCCCAGCCCGCGTCGCTCGCCATGAACTGGCTGGGCACGCGGGGCGTGACGGCGGAGGCGGTACGGGACGCGGTGACGCCGACGCTGCCGCCGGCCGCAGCGAAGATCCCGGCGCTGATCCCGTTCGACGCGGACGCGAAGAAGGTCCTGGAGCTGACCTTCCGCGAGGCACTGCGCCTCGGGCACAACCACGTCGGCACGGAGCACATCCTGCTCGCGCTCCTGGAGCACGAGGACGGCAAGGGCGTGCTGTCAGGTCTCGGCCTGGACAAGGCGGAGGCGGAGACCCAGATCGGCGAGGCGGTGGCCTCGATGGCCGCGTCAGTCATGAAGACCGAGAAGGACTGACGGTACGACGGAGGGGCCCGCCGAACGGCGGGCCCCTCCGTCTTACTCGTCAGCTCGTACGCGCCCGGCGCGAGACCACGGCCTTGAGGACGCGGCGGCCCTCCGTCGACAGGTCCCGGGCACGGCGCAGGCCGGTCGGGCCGTGCGCCGCGGAGTCGAGGACGGCCTGCTGGCGGCGGAGCTCGCCGGCCAGCAGCGGCCCCGCGCCCGCGGGCTCGCCGGAGCGGCAGCGCTCCACGAGGGCGGGGCGCTCGGACTCCTCCCCCGCGTCGAACCCGGCGTGCAGGACGAGCGCGGTGGCCGAGCAGGCGTCGGCCCAGGCGCGCAGCGGCTCGGCGGCCCAGTCGGCGGGGGCGTCCCCGAGCATCGCGCGCACGTCCGCGGCGTACGGCCCGTCCGCGCCGTCGAGTTCGACCCCGGCCTTGGCGACCGCCTCGCCCCAGGCCACCCCACCGCCCGCGCGCGCCACGGCGGCCCACGCGGGCCGCAACACGTCCGCGGCCTCGGGGTCGAGCAGCGGCAGGCAGCGGTCCAGGCATGCGAGCCCGGCGGCGGCAAGAGTCCGCTCGTCGGCCACGGCGATCATTTCCAGCAGGCTTCGGCTCGTTGCCGACGTCATGGGACGCCTCCCGTCGCGGACGCAGTACTTCCTCCTACTGCGCCGACTGGCGTGATTTCGTCACTGTGCGGCCGAAATCATGCCACTGGCGTATGCCCCTGCCTAGAGGTCGGCAGCGCGCGGCACACGGGCTCACCGCACCTGCCCCGCCAGCGCTCTGAACCGCTCCCAGCTCAGGGCCGGCGGCCGGGCGTCCCAGAGTTTCTGGGCCGTCGCCGTCAGGGGCAGGCGGATGCCGGCCGCCACCTGGGACTGGGTCTGGGAGTTGGCGAGGTCGCACCAGACGGCGAAGCGGCCGCCGAGGATCTGGGCGTCGTAGCGGGACGGGACCGCGGTCGTGCCGCGCAGGACCCTCGGAGTCCACTGCTCGTATATGCGGCGGCCGGTGGGATAGGTGAACTGGTTCGGCTCGCCCAACACGTAGTAGAGGTACGAGTCGTTGAGGTTCACCACCTTGCGACCCTCCGCCAGGTACTCCGCCGGCGGCCGCGCCCCGATCTCCTTGCCGGTCCAGTACTCGACCTCGATGCGCCGGTCCGCGGTCACCTTCCCGCCCCGGAAGAAGCCGTCGTTCCACGCCTTCGCCGTCTTGCCGGCGCCGCGCACCACCGCCGCCCGGTCGTTCAGCCAGCCCTCGGCCAGGTCCTGCACGCCGGCCCCGGGGCCGTACTTCCGGGTCGCCGCGCTCGCCAGCTGCGGGTACGAGGCGGCCGGGTTCCGCACCGTCAGCGCCTGGTACTCGTCGGCGCCGACGTGGAACCAGCCGCCGGGGAACAGCGCCGCGTACTCGCGCAGCAGCTCGTCGACGATCCGGGCCGACTCGGGCTTCGAGATGTCGATCGCGCCCTGCCGCGGCACACCCTGCACGTTGCGCAGCTGCAGGTCGGGGTGGGCTCTCAGGACCGCTCCGAGGTGTCCGGGGGAGTCGACCTCCGGCACGACGGTGATGTGCAGGCTCCGCGCGAGCTCGATGATGCGGCGCACCTCGGCCTTGGTGAGGTGCGCGTCAGAGACGATCTCCGGGTGGCTGTCCGAGGCGATCCGGAACCCCTGGTCGTCGGCGAAGTGCAGCTCGAACTGGTTGAGCTTCAGGTCCGCCATCTCGCGCAGCCGGTCCTCGATCCAGCCCGCCGTGAAGTACTTGCGGGCGATGTCGACCTGGAGGCCGCGCTGCGGCTTCGCGGGCCGGTCGCGGATCACGCCCTCGGGCACCGCCCCGCCGGACCGCACCGCCTGCTTGACCGTGCGGGTGCCGTAGAAGACACCGGCCTCGTCCGGCCCGGTGATCCGCACCCGGCCGTCGGCGGCGGTGAGGGTGTACGACTCGGGCGCGCCGCTGCCGCCGAGCGCGAGCTCGATGTCGCCGGGCCCGGCGGCCGCGGCGCCCCGGAAGGCGATCTTCAGCTCGTCGGCGAGCAGCTTCGCCTCGTCGGTGAGCGCCTCGCTGCCGGCCGGGACGACGATCCCGGCGTCCGGGCCCGGCCGCCAGCCGGGGCCGCGGGCGGGCTGGTGCGACTGGACGGCGGGGATGGTGCGGGGCGCGACGGAGAGCGGGTACGTCCGGGTCGGCGAGGGCTTGGGGGACGGGGCGGCGCTGGTGACCGGGGCCGACGCGGAGGAGGCGCTCGGCGTGGGCGTCCCGCCGCCGCCGGACCCCTGCGCACCGTTCGAACAGGCCGTCACGGCCGTCGCCACCGCGGCAGCCACCAGAACCGGGCCGGGCCGCCGGCCGCGTACGAGACCGCTTATGAGAGGGCGCATCACTCGGCATCCTCCCCCGAATGGCTCTTACCGGCCATTCGGGGCAAGTCACCCAACTCGCGTAATCCGCTCGATATCAGCCCGCCATTCGTCCATCCCGGTTTCCGAAACCCTCCCTTCCGGGTGAAATTCGCGCATCCGTCGGACAGGTCCTTGGACCCCTCGATAGCGTGACGCCACATCCACCTCACCCTTCCCGCGTCGGAGCTCACGCTGACCAGCGACACCCACGCCGCCCGCTCCACGAACCCCGCCTCGCCCGCCATACCTGCCCAGCACGGCAGCGCCCGGCACCCCGGCGGCCTCGCCGGCTTCAACTCCGCCCCGCGTCCCAACGCCGAGACCACGCTGCTCGCCTGCTGCGGCAGCCGCCGCTGGGCCGAGCGGATCGCCGCCCACCGGCCGTACCCCACGCTCGACGCGCTGCTCGCCGCCGCCGACGAGGCCAGCTACGACCTCGCCGCCTCCGACCTCGACGAGGCCCTGGCCCGCGAGTCCTCCGCCGCGCCGGCCCCGAGCGCCCCGGCCGCCGCGCAGACCGCGCTGCGCGCCGCCCACGCCGCGTACGAGAGCACCTTCGGACACGCGTTCGTGATCAGCCTGGCCGGAGTGCGGCCCGACGAGCGGCTCGACCAGGTCCTCGCCGGCATCCGGTCACGTCTCGGCAACGAAAGGGACGAGGAGCGGGCGGTGGCCGCCGACGAGCTCCGTCGGCTGGCGCGCTCCCGGCTCACCCGTTCGGTCGCAGACGCGTGAGGTCGCCCGGAATATGGGCGATCCGGGGCTGATCGATAGACCGTACGTGCCTGTTTGATCACACCTATGGACCCCGCGCGAGCGAACCGACAAGTCGTCGCTACGATGACCGGGGCCGGTGGACCGTACCCGGCCGGGCCAGACCGACAGAGCTGTCACACGTGGTAGAAGCTGGCGGCCGGCTCTAATCCCCGCTCCCGGAGGGTAATTCCGTGCCGGCTGGAACGCTGTACCGCGGCCGGGAAGGAATGTGGTCCTGGGTGGCTCATCGAGTCACCGGCGTCCT
Source organism: Streptomyces sp. (assembly GCF_036566765.1). Lineage (GTDB taxonomy): Bacteria > Actinomycetota > Actinomycetes > Streptomycetales > Streptomycetaceae > Streptomyces. Next base: position 3,574 of record NZ_DATCVQ010000071.1, on the reverse strand, counting down.
CATCTTCTTCTTCCTGTTCGTACACGTGCTGGACACCGCGCTCGTCCGCGTCTCGCCCGAGGCGTACGACGAGGTCGTCGCGACCTACAAGACGCCGATCGTCGCACTCCTCGAGTACGGCCTGGTGGCCGCGATTCTCTTCCACGCGCTCAACGGCCTCCGGGTCATCGCCGTGGACTTCTGGTCCAAGGGCCCGCGCTACCAGAAGCAGATGCTCTGGACCGTCGTGGGCATTTGGGTCGTGCTGATGGCGGGCTCGCTGTACCCCGTCCTCGGCCACGCCGCACGTGAACTGTTCGGGAGCTGACCTCAGACATGTCTGCTGACACCACTTCCGCGATCGGTCCCGTCGAGGGCGCAGAGGCCTACGACGTGGACAACCCGGCCCCGTACATCGAGGCCCCCCGCAAGCGCACCGGCAAGACCCCGCGCGCGACCCGCGGCAACTTCGAGATGGCCGCATGGCTCTTCATGCGCCTGTCCGGCGTCGTCCTCGTCGTGCTGGTCCTCGGTCACCTGCTGATCCAGCTCTTCCTGGACGGCGGCGTCTCCAAGATCGGCTTCGCCTTCGTGGCCGGCCGCTGGGCGTCCCCGTTCTGGCAGACCTGGGACCTGCTGATGCTGTGGCTCGCCATGCTGCACGGCGCCAACGGCCTGCGTACCGTCGTCAACGACTACGCGGAGCGGCCGAACACGCGCCTGTGGCTCAAGGGCCTGCTGTACACCGCCACGGTGTTCACCATCCTTCTGGGCACGCTGGTGATCTTCACCTTCGACCCGAACATCCGCTAGGCACGGGGCTGAGGTAAACCACGTCATGAAGATCCACAAGTACGACACCGTCATCGTCGGCGCCGGTGGCGCCGGCATGCGCGCCGCCATCGAGGCGACGAAGCGCAGCCGCACCGCCGTGCTGACAAAGCTCTACCCCACCCGCTCCCACACGGGCGCCGCGCAGGGCGGCATGGCCGCCGCGCTGGCGAACGTGGAGGAGGACAACTGGGAGTGGCACACCTTCGACACGGTCAAGGGCGGTGACTACCTGGTCGACCAGGACGCCGCTGAGATCCTGGCGAAGGAGGCCATCGACGCCGTCCTCGACCTGGAGAAGATGGGCCTGCCGTTCAACCGGACCCCGAACGGCACCATCGACCAGCGCCGCTTCGGCGGTCACTCGCGCAACCACGGCGAGGCCCCGGTCCGCCGGTCCTGCTACGCCGCGGACCGCACCGGCCACATGATCCTCCAGACGCTGTACCAGAACTGCGTCAAGGAGGGCGTGGAGTTCTTCAACGAGTTCTACGTCCTGGACCAGCTCATCGTCGAGGTCGACGGCGTCAAGAAGTCCGCCGGCGTGGTCGCGTACGAGCTGGCCACCGGCGAGATCCACATCTTCCAGGCCAAGGCCGTGATCTACGCCTCCGGCGGCACGGGCAAGTTCTTCAAGGTGACCTCCAACGCGCACACGCTGACGGGTGACGGCCAGGCGGCCTGCTACCGCCGCGGTCTGCCGCTGGAGGACATGGAGTTCTTCCAGTTCCACCCGACGGGCATCTGGCGCATGGGCATCCTGCTGACGGAGGGCGCCCGCGGTGAGGGCGGCATCCTCCGCAACAAGGACGGCGAGCGCTTCATGGAGAAGTACGCGCCGGTCATGAAGGACCTCGCGTCCCGTGACGTCGTCTCCCGCTCCATCTACACGGAGATCCGCGAGGGCCGCGGCTGCGGTCCCGAGGGCGACCACGTCTACCTGGACCTGACGCACCTTCCGCCGGAGCAGCTCGACGCCAAGCTCCCGGACATCACCGAGTTCGCCCGTACGTACCTCGGCATCGAGCCGTACACGGACCCGATCCCGATCCAGCCCACCGCGCACTACGCCATGGGCGGCATCCCGACCAACGTCGAGGGTGAGGTCCTCAGCGACAACACCACCGTCGTCCCGGGTCTGTACGCGGCCGGCGAGGTCGCCTGCGTCTCCGTGCACGGCGCCAACCGTCTGGGCACCAACTCGCTGCTCGACATCAACGTCTTCGGCAAGCGCTCGGGCATCGCCGCCGCCGAGTACTCCGCCAAGCACGACTTCGTCGAGCTTCCGGAGAACCCGGAGTCCCTGGTCGTCGCGCAGATCGAGAAGCTGCGCAACTCCACGGGCAACGAGCGGGTGGCCGACATCCGTCGTGAGCTCCAGGAGACGATGGACGCCAACGTGATGGTGTTCCGCACCGAGCAGACGATCAAGACGGCCGTCGAGAAGATCGCCGAGCTGCGCGAGCGCTACGAGAACGTGTCCATCCAGGACAAGGGCAAGCGCTTCAACACGGACCTCCTGGAGGCCGTCGAGCTGGGCAACCTGCTCGAGCTGGCCGAGGTCATGGCCGTCTCGGCCCTGGCGCGCAAGGAGTCCCGCGGCGGTCACTACCGCGAGGACTACCCGAACCGCGACGACGTCAACTTCATGCGCCACACCATGGCGTACCGCGAGGTCGGCGAGGACGGCTCCGAGACCGTCCGTCTCGACTACAAGCCGGTCGTCCAGACCCGCTACCAGCCGATGGAGCGTAAGTACTGATGGCTACCCCCGTACTGGACAAGGTCGAGGCGGAGTCCGCCGCCTCCCCGTACATCACGGTCACCATGCGCATCCGCCGCTTCAACCCCGAGGTGTCGGACGCGTCGGTCTGGGAGGACTTCCAGATCGAGATCGACCCGAAGGAGCGCGTGCTCGACGCCCTTCACAAGATCAAGTGGGACGTCGACGGCACGCTGACCTTCCGCCGCTCGTGCGCGCACGGCATCTGCGGCTCGGACGCGATGCGGATCAATGGCAAGAACAGGCTCGCCTGCAAGACGCTGATCAAGGACATCAACCCCGAGAAGCCGATCACGGTCGAGGCCATCAAGGGCCTCACGGTGATGAAGGACCTCGTGGTCGACATGGAGCCGTTCTTCCAGGCGTACCGGGACGTCATGCCGTTCCTGGTCACCAAGGGGAACGAGCCGACCCGCGAGCGCCTGCAGTCCGCCGAGGACCGCGAGCGCTTCGACGACACCACCAAGTGCATCCTGTGCGCCGCGTGCACGTCGTCCTGCCCGGTCTTCTGGAACGACGGCCAGTACTTCGGTCCGGCCGCGATCGTCAACGCGCACCGCTTCATCTTCGACTCGCGTGACGAGGCGGGCGAGCAGCGCCTGGAGATCCTGAACGACAAGGACGGCGTGTGGCGTTGCCGCACGACGTTCAACTGCACGGACGCCTGCCCGCGTGGCATCGAGGTCACGAAGGCGATCCAGGAGGTCAAGCGCGCGCTGATCACGCGTCGCTTCTGACCCGCTGACGCGGCCGCGCGCCGCGTCCGCTCGCACAGGGAAGGCCCCGACTCCCCCGAGGAGTCGGGGCCTTCCGCGTGCGCGGTGCTCATGTGCCAGGATCTGAGGCAGCGTTGGCGGCCCAGGAGAGCGGGGATTGATGAGCGAGCCGAACCCTTATGCGGACGGGGAGTACCAGTGGGGGCCCGACGGACGATCGGGGACGCCTCCCTACGGCTATCCGCAGGCGGGCACACCCGGTTAC
>NZ_DATCVQ010000070.1:0-46470 GCF_036566765.1 Streptomyces sp. | reverse complement strand
CCACCCAGTTGCCGTTGGCGGCGGCGACGGTCGCCGTGCCCGCGGTGCCGGCCGCACCGGAGAGCGCGCTGCCGCCGGCCAGGTACAGGTCCGCCGTGAAGGCGGTCGGGTCGCCGGTGGGCGGCGTAGGCACTGGGCAGGCACGGGCTGTCGGGCGGGATCGTGGCGGGCCGAGGCGGCGCGAATGGGGAGGGCAGGGGTAGTCGGGCCGGGGGGTGGAGGGCTGGGCTGGGATGCGGAGGGTAGTCACGAGGCTTCGGCCTCAGGCCCGACGATCGAGCGGTACATCTGCTCGTACTGCTCCTCGCTAAAGACCTCGACGGTCTTCCGCTTGCCGACCTTCTTCGCCACGGCGAGGTGGAAGGACTGGAGCATCCGGGCGGTCTTCGCCGACCGGCCGTACTCACCGGCCACGAACCGGTGATCGGAGCCGGTCATCTGACCGATCGGCCGGCGCGTGTTGTCGCCATCGACCACCAGCCGTACGGCGAAGGTCGACAGGGCTGCCACGTCACCGGATTCGGCGACCTCGGCGAACCGGCGGGATGATGCCCGGCGGCGGACGAGGGTCCGCTCCCTGCGGTCGGACGAGCCGATCGCCATCGTCAGGAACTGTGCGGCGCTGGCGTGCAGCCACCCGTCGAGCAGGTCGGGGTCGGTCTCCTGAAGGCCCGCCAGCAGCTTCTCGGCGACGACAGGGGCGACGATGTCTCCCTCGCCCATCGCGTCAGCGATCGCGGCGTTCATCTCGGCGATGTAGTCGCGGGCCATCAGAACGACGCTCCGCACGTGATGCAGGAGGAACGGTCGGGTTCGTTGACGGCGTTGCAGGTTGAGCAGCGCTTCACGGGCGGGCGCTTGGGGTTGGCGAACCAGTCCGCAATGGCGAGGGCGACTTCCAGGTAGGCGCGGAGGATCATGCCGACTTCGCCTCCGGCTGCGCCTCAAGGTCGGCGATGTCGAGGTCGAGGAGTTCGGCGAGGACGACGCGGAGCTTGGGGCCCGGAGTGTGGAGTCCCCGCTCGATTCGGGCGAGGTGCGAGTAGTCGACCGGCGCACCCTTGTCGGCGCACTTCTGGGCGAGGTCCCGCAGGGTCCATCCGCGCCGCAGCCGCTGATCCCTCGCGGGTCTGTGGTCTGTGGTCTGTGGCATGTACCGCAGATTACCACAGGAGGCCACAGAGCACCACAGGCCTGTGGCAACTTTGCTACATCGGTGGGTCTGACTAGTTGTTGCATCCTGCGGTAATCTGTGGTGTCGGCATCTACCCGCGAGGACGCCATGACAGAGCAACTGGAACGCCTTAACGAGGTACTAAGCGCGCGCCGCCTAGAACTGGGCATGAAGACGTGGCGAGACCTGTCACTGGCCGCCGGAATCTCCTACGAGACGCTGCGAGCCCTCCGTGTCGGAGACGGCCGGCCGGGCGAGGCCACCATCCACGGACTTAATCGCGCCCTCCGCTACCAAGACGGGGCCGGCGTCGAAGCGCTTCTCAACGGCCGTGACCCGAAACCGGTTGACGCCAGCCGGCAGCCGCCCGAACGTGATGCCGACACGCGACTGGAGGAGATACTCGCTGACCCTGAGATCCGGGCCGCGTTCGCCAGGAGGATCGCGAGGATGTTCGATACCCCGCCCTCACCGCCGTCCAACGAGGAGGAGGGCCGGTCGGAGCGTTCCGACAGCGCGTAGGTAAGGAGTTTCTTACCTAACTGCAACTTACGGACATGACCGATATGCACACACAATGCCTACGCAAATACGGGCTGTAGGGGGCGAACCGCTGAACGTTACCGCGCAGAAAGACCCAGCGACGCAGATGGCCCCCTCCATGTAGAAGGGGATCCGCTCAATGTCGAGCGACCAGCAGAACCAACACCACTCAAACCGGCATCGCGACCTTACGTACCGGCGGTATGCGACGGCGCTCGTCGCCGGTGTGATGCTCGCAGCCGGCTCAGTCGGGGGACTGGCCATCGGAATGGATCTAGGGAAGCAAGCGGTCTACAACGCATGTCTCTGTCTCGTGCTCGTCGGGACGATCATGATGACCGCCGCGTTCAGCGGGACGGTCGAAGTGGTCTCTCAGCTCGACGATCGCGCCGACGAGAACGGCGAGAAGATCGCCAAGCTTGAGGGCCGCGTGGACGCGCTGACCGATGCGCTCTACCACGTGGCCGGCAAGGCGACCGTGGACGTCGATGAGCTGGGGAAGCGCCGCAGCAGCGGCGGCAGGGGGTAGCCTCCAGGCGCCCCGGGCCCGCCCCCCGGGACGCTTACTGAACAGTAAGACTCGCCTCACCTCGTGAACCGCGCACACGGGGGGAGGCGTCACACCACCAGTCCCCCCACCCATGGAGCACCCCATGGCGGTGTACGACCGCTGGCACCGAGCCCACCCCCGCCCCGGCCACGAGCCGTGCAAATGCGGGACCACCCGCACGCCGCTCTACCCCACCGCCGAACACGGGCAGGGCGACCGGTGGCAGGTCCGCTGGTACGACGACGAGGGCAAGCAGCGCAAGCTCAACCGGCCGAAAAAGGGCGGCAAGAACGACGAGACCGACCACGAGATCTACGCCGAAGCCCTCGACGCCAAGGTCCGCAACGAACTGAACACCGACACCTACATCGACCCCAAGGCCGGCAAGGTCACACTGGAGTCCTACGCCAAGGACTGGCGGGCCAACCTCGCCGGCGACCCCGTCACCCTCTCCCGCGTCGACAGCATCCTCAAGGTCCACCTCTACGGCAAGCCGATCGGCAAGCAGACCATGGCGAAACTCGCCAAGCGCCCGTCGATCGTGCAGCAATGGCTGTCGGGCATGGCGAAGCTGGAACCCAGCACGGTCCGCAACAACATGCGGGTGCTGAACTCGGTCCTGATCGCCGCGCTCGACGACGGGGTGATCGGCCGCAACCCCACCCGGGCGCGGTCGGTGAAGCCACCGAAGGTGGTGCGCAAGGACGTCATCCCGTGGACGCTCCAGCGAGCCGAGACGGCCCGGAGCGCGATGGCCGACCATCTGGCCGCCATGGTGGACGCCGCGATGGGGTGCGGACTGCGGCAGGGGGAATGCTTCGGCCTCGCGCTGGATGGGATCAACTGGCTCGGCCGCGAGGTGAACGTGATCCGGCAGGTCCGCCTGCTCGACGACGGGACATTCGTGTTCTCGCCGCCGAAGGGCGACAAGACCCGCACGGTCCCGTTGCACGAGCGGGACTCGCTCCGGCTCGCCGCGCACATCTCAGCCCACGGGACGACCACGGTCACGCTGCCGTGGGTCGACGCCGACGGCCCGCCGCACACCGCCGAGCTGTTGTTCACCAAGGCGGGCAAGCCACTGCACCGCCAGCACTTCAACCGTGACGACTGGCGGCCGGCCCGCCGTGCGGCGGGGGCGCCGGACATCCGGGCGAACGGCTTCCATGTCCTGCGGCACACCTTCGCCTCGGCGCAGCTCGCCGGTGGCCTGGACATCAAGACGCTGGCGGTCTACCTCGGCCACGCCGACCCCGGATTCACCTTGAACACCTACACCCATCTGATGCCGACGGCGGCCGATCGGGCGCGTAAGGCGATGGATGAGTTCTACAAGATCACAGACCCGAATGCCCTGAATATGCCCGGAGAGGAGTCCCGGTGATACGTATCAGCAGGTCACAGACTCATGCGACCAGTTGTCCCCGATCTGGTTCCAGGGGTGGCCTGACCAGCGATCGCGCCGTGAGCATGGCCTTGACCAGGGGGAACGCTACTTCGATCTACTCTGATCCACTCCCCACTCCCCACGGCCGGATGCCCTGCATATGCCCTGGCGGTGGATCATGACCGCCGAGACGCTCGGCACCGGGCAGATCGCCTGGCAGCGCCGCGCCGCCGGGAAGCTCACGGAGATCCTCCTCCGCTACCCGCACCTGCCCCCGCTGTCCTGGACCGTCGGGAACGCCGGGGCCACGCTCACCGCCACCGTCTCCACCCTGCCGACCGAGCCTGAGATCCGGGACGCGTTCACCGCCTGGGCCGACGTACTCGCCCTCACCGTGACCCCGGCGCGCACCGACCAGATCAGCACCCGCCTCATGGCCACCGGCCGGCGCGACGGTGTGCACCTCGTCCTCACCGCCACGATCTACGCCGAGGACGGGTCATGAGGCCCGAGCGATGGTCGATCGTGCCTGGCGTCTCCCGGCGCACACTGCCGATCGCCGTCGTGTGCGGGCTGGTCACGTTCCCTCTCTACCGATGGGGGTCGAAGGTTCTGGTCAGCACCGAGACGACCGTGGACTTCAGCCCGGAAGACGCGGGCACCATGTCGGCGCTGCTCATCGTCGGGACCTGCATCACGTGGGTCGTCCTCTTCACCGGCGCCGCAATCTGCACAGTGATCGACATGGTCATCGACCTCCGTGCGCGCCGCGCAGAGAAGCGTGAGGTCGAGCGGAAGCGGCGGGCCGCGCGTCTGCGTGCGCGCCGGTTCGCCGGTGTCCCCAACGGCGAGCACCGCGTCGGGTGCCAGCCCGTACGGCCGGAAGATCTCGCAGCCTGACGCTGTCACCCCCGTGACGTACGATGCCCCGCCGGTCACCTGACTGGCGGGGCGTCGTCATCCTCGAACCTCTACGGCTCCTTACGGCTGTGCGGCCGACCCGGCGGGGACAGCACCTCGAACACCGCCGAGGCGTCCCGCTCCAGTTCGACCACCGTCTCGATCCGGTCCGACGGCACGACCATGACCGTCACCTCCACCGGCTCGCCGAGACTCGCCGACGTGCTCACCCGGCAGATCTCCAGCACCGGCAGGCGCGTCGGGATGCTCAGCAGCGTCGACTCCTCCTTGCTCGGCAGGCGGCTGCGAGTGATCTCCCGCCAGTGCAGCGGGCCATGACCGGCGCGCTCGATCGCGTCGAGGTAGCCGCCCGGCAACCCCTGCTCGGCGACCTTCGGGGCGGCCTCGGCGACGTCCGGGCGGATCCAGGAGTCGGACAGGGTGAACGGGGTCTCGCCTTCCGGTGAGGTGACGCGCCGTCGGCGGAGGACGGGCGTCCCGACCTCGACGCCGAGCAGTTCGGCGGCACGTTCCGGGATCGGCTCAACGGTTCGGCGCGGTGTGACGTGGTGGACCCAGGTGGGCTCGTCGGCCTTGGTCGCGGCGAAGCTGTAGCCGCCCTCCAGCCGACGCCGATGCACGCGCGTACCTCTCGTGATGCGCCGACGGATCCTCGGCTCCAGCACGACGGTTCCTCGTCGAGGTGTGGACTTCAGCAGGCCCTCGGTCTCCAGCTCGCGTACGGCGGAGGCGACGGAGCCACGGGCCGATTGGTAGTACGCGGCGAGATCGGCCATGCGCGGGATCGTGTCGCCGGGCTGCCACTCACCGCCGCTGATGCGGCGACGGAGATCGTTTGCGATCTCGCGGTATCGGGCGGCTGTCACGGGCGCTCCACTCTGTCTCACCGGATTTGTTCGACCATATTGACGCCGGGTGGGTGGCGGGTGCAACATGCAATATGTTCGAACTTATTGGCCCGCCATAGCCGGGGAGTGATTCTACGTGACTGAGGGCGACGGCACGCCTGTCCAGGACGACGACGACTTTGCGCAACTCCGCAAAGATTTCCCCGGCTGGGACTACTGGCGGGCTCACGACAGCTTCGACAACCCCACGTCCTGGATGGCCACCCGCGTTGACCCCACCGCCGGTGTCGACCGCACCCTGATGTCCCGCGACGAGCCCGGCCTGCGGGTCCTACTGGCTCGGCAGAAGGACGCGGTGGAGTCCGGTACCGGCGTCGCGGTCTCCGCGAAGCCGGACGCGTTCTGGGGCCCCTCCTACCTCTGATGACCAGATCCCCCAAGACGCGGGAGGGGTGCCGGATGCGCGGCCGTCACCTCTCCCGCCCAATCGTCGTACGGCCCGGCGTCTACGGAGCCAGTGGCAACGGCGCGCCCACGGTGCCGGACCCCGGGCCGTACGACCCAGACAGCGCGGAGGCGACGTGAGCCGCTACCGCAACGTGGACGACCCCGAAGACTACGAGCGGGCCGTGCGCGAACTCACCAAGGTTCTCGACGAGCGCCCGCTGCTGCACTACGCCGTGCCGGTCACCGAGGACCAGGTAGCCCGCGACAACGCCCGCGAACGCAAGCGGCTCGGCATCGAGGACGGCGAGGGCAAGCCCGATGAGTGACGCCCGCTGGCTGGCGCTGCTCGCACTGCCCGTCTCCACCGCTGCGCTCCTGGTGTTCCTCTGGTGGACCCGCCCGCGAGGAACCCGCAGCCGAGGCAACCACCGCCGCTGACCCCCCGACCAGCACGACCAGCCCCCGCGGCTTTCCCCGGGGGCTCACCCTTTGAGAGGCACCGATGAGACACCGCGCCTGTATCGCCTTCTACGCCACCGGGATGGTGACCCTGGCGTTCTTCGCCCCCTGGAACATCACCGCCGCTGTAGCGGTCGCCTGGGGCGCGTCCCTGGTGCACGCCATCGGGACGAGGACCTCATGACAAACCTCAGCGCACAGGACGCGCTCCACATCGCCGTCATCGCGGGAGTCGCGTTCATCGCGGGCAGCTTCCTCAGCCCGGGGTGGGGCGTCATCTCCGCTCTGGTGCTGTTCGTCATGGTGTGGGCCGGCGTGGCGCACGCCCTCGGCGACACGCGCGACGACACCGACGAGGAGGGCGGCCGATGAACGAGCGCCTCCTTACCCTCGTCGAGCAGAACCCGGCGCCGGCGGCGGTGACCGCCGTGGCGCTGCTGGTCCTGGTTGCCTTCGCGATCCACCGAACTGTCCGTGCGTTCGGCCGGCTCCGAGCCCGCGTCGGGGATGAGCAGCTGCTCACGGTCGCCACCTCGACGATCGCGACCGGCGTCGCCGCGCAGGGCATGTGGGGTTACTTCGAGACGCTCCACATCCCGGTGTGGCTGCGCGTGCTGTTCTTCGCCTTCCTGGAACTGATGGTCGTCACGAGCGCCCTGCGCGCCCGGACGTCGATGCGGGAGGGGCACGGCACCGGGGCCGATGGCATCGCGATGTGGGTCCTTACGTGCCTGTCGGCGGTCCTGTCGGCCACGCACGCAGCGAGCCCCGGTGAGGTGCTGCTGCGCCTGTCCGCTCCGCTGGTGGCTGCGTGGGGCTGGGAGCGGAGCATGGCGCTGGAGCGGCGCCAGCGCACCGGCAGGGCGGGGATCAACTGGCGGATCAGCCCCGAGCGGATGCTCGTCCGGCTCGGGCTGGCCGACCCCACCGACCGGACCGCGTCCGAGGTCGACACGCACCGGCGGCTGCTGCGGCTGGCGATCGCGACGAGGCGAACCCAGGCGGCCAGTGGGCCACGCCGGTGGTGGTTGACCAAGCGACTGAACCGGGCCATGGAAGGAGCCGTCGAGTACGGCGGGCTCGGCACCGATCCAACCAGCCAGGCCACACTGACGACCACACTCGGTGCGCTGGTGAACACGGCCGGGCTTATGGAGCTGCGACCCGCCGCGCCATGGGACGAGCAGCCGGCCCGAGCGACCATCGTTGCAAGGGTGGTCGAGCCGGATGGGGGCCTGGTCGAACTGGGGCCCGGAAGCGCCGGGGCGCCGGTGGAGTTCGACCGGTCTCAGCCGCCCTCAACCAGCACCCCCGACGCAGGTCACAGCGTTGCGCACACACTCGACGAGGCCATCCGCGCGGCCAAGGCTGACGGGCTGGTCGAACGAGACCTGGCAGCGAACTTCGACGTCAGTCGGCACCGGGTGAGGAAGGCGCTGAAGCCGACCACCGAATCAACCACCGAACCGGCCACTACCGAGGCGGGCGACATCGACGCGAGCACGGGCAGCGCAGCCGGGGAGGAGCCAGTGACGGAGCCGCAGACTTCGACCAGAGGTCGACGCTTCGGCATGCGGTTGCATCGGTGGTTGTTCACAGCCGAGGAGGCGCCTCCGCTCCACGCCGTGAACGGCCACCGTCCGGAGTGCGCATGACCGTCCACACCCCGCCCCGCCTGTTCTCCGTCCCCGACGCGGACGAGGCCCCGGTGTCCATGCTCAAGGACGCCGGGGCCGTTGAGCTGGAACCGACCGTCATCGAGGCCACACCCGTCGACCAGCCCGCACCCCGCGGGGACGGGTGGATGGCCGAACGCCGGGCACGCATGGCCGCCGCCCCCGCCGTCATCCCCGGATGGCTGAAGGACCCCACCGAGTTCAGCGAGTCCGCCCAGTTCGTGGTCCGCTACTACGCCCGCGAGTGGTCGTTCTACGCGGTGAGGGCACCTGTTTACGCAGGTCGCCTGTGGGTTCGCGCGCCGAAGGGTGCCATCCGGCTCGGCGGTCAGTGGTTCCGCTGGGTCACCGACGCCGAGTCCCGCCCCGTCGAGGCCAAGGCATCCGCCTCCGACCCCGCCACGTGGTCGTCGTTCGTCGTCATCCAGAAGACCCACCGCACCGGGCCGCGTAAGAGAACGTCGGCCATCGTCGGCGTACCGGCCGGTGTGCTGCTCATGCTGGCCTACTTCCTGCTGCCGGGGTGGCAGGCCGCGCTCGTGGCCAGCGGGATCGCCCTGCTGCTCGGCCTCGCCGGACGGGACTCCGACAAGCCAATCGTCCACCGGTACGTGGCCATCAAACTGCAACGCAAGCTCGACTCCGGCGAGGTCGAGAACGCCCTCGCTGCGATCGGGGTCAAGGGGAAGCCGGACTTCACCGCTCCCATCCAGGTCGACGGCCCCGGGTGGCTCGCCGAGCTTGACCTACCCGGCGCCTACGAGGCCGACGAGGTGCTGGAGAAGCGCTCCAAGCTCGCGGCGGCGATGAGACGCCCGCTGTCGACGGTGTGGCCGGAGAACGACCGCGACGCCCACCCCGGCCGCCTGCGCCTGTGGGTGGCGCGTGAGGACCCGAACAAGGCCAAGCGCAGGCTGTGGCCGCTCATGAACGAGGGACAGGCCGACCTGTTCACCGAGATCCCCTACGGGTTCGACCCGCGTGGCCGGCTGGTGAAGCTCCGCCTCATGTACTCCAACCTGCTCATCGGCGGAGTCATGGGGTCAGGGAAGACCAGTGCTGTGCTGGCGATCGCACTGGCCGCAGCGCTCGACCCCACGTGCGAGATGTGGCTGTATGAGATGAAGGGCTCCGGCGACCTCGACTCGCTGCGCCCCATCTGCCACCGGTACGTCTCAGGCGACGACGACGAGCACTGCAAGGCCGCCCTCGACGGGCTGAAGGCGCTTGAGCGGGAGATGAAGCGCCGCAAGAAGGTCGTCTCCGACCTGCCAGTCTCCGACGTCCCCGACGGCCGGAAGGTCTACCCCCACCTCGCGGCCCGCCGCGACCTCGGACTGCACCCGCTGCTGGCGATCCTTGACGAAGTCCACAGCTTGTTTGAACACCCAAAATACGGAGCTGAAGCAGCCGAGATCGCGACACGGTTGGTGAAGAAGGCACGGGCGTACGGCATCATCCTCGTCCTCACCACCCAGCGCCCCGACTCCAACTCCATCCCCCGCGGGGTGTCCGACAACGCCATCACCCGCATCCTGCTCGCGGTCACCGGGCACATCCCCAACGACCTCATCGCAGGGACCGGCGCCTACAAGCGCGGCGTACGCGGGACCATGTTCGACCCCGAGCGGGACGCCGGTACCGGCTGGCTGGTGCGCTCGGCCCTGAACGCGCAGATCGCCAGGGCGGCGTTCATCAAGCAGGCCGAAGCCCAGCAGATCGGCAAGCGCGCCCTCGCCCTGCGCATTGCCGCGGGGACGCTGTCGGGGCAGGCCGCCGGCGAGGACATCGAGGAGGTGGACGAGTCCACGATCGTCGACCACCTCCGTGAGGTGTGGCCGGACGGCGAGGAGACCATGCACTCCCACCGTCTCGTAGAGGCTCTCGGCGCGCTGCGCCCCGAGCTGTACGGCGGGTGGCTGGAGGGTGACCAGGCGGCCCGCTCGACGATGCTCGCGACAGCGCTCCGCCCGCACGGCATCCACACCTTGCAGGTCCACAAGCGAGGCGCCGGGGGCGGGGGTAAGGGGCTGCGTTGGGAGGACGTCAGACCCGCCGTTGGGGGCTCGGATGAGGACTGAGCGCCAAGAGGGGAAACCAGAAACCGCGCAGGTCAACCCACGGTTTTGCCGATACCACCCCCGAAACCGGTTTCGCCTCGGGGGAAACCATCCGGGGGGCCTGAGAGAGGAGATCGGTCATGGCAGACAGAGAGCAGATGCGCAAGGACGCGGCCACGTTGGAGCGTGAGGCGGACACCCGGGACGGCATCGCGAGCGACGGCGCCGCCGACCCCGGCAAATGGCAGCGGGACGCCGCGTCGATGAGGGCGCAGGCCAGGACCCTCCGACGCAAGGCCCGATGACGATGGGTCTGATCAGGCGCACGATCCAGCCAGCGGCAACCTTCACCACCGCGACGTACAAGCGGAGTGACGGCAAGACGTTCACGGATGTGAAGGACGGTCGAGGCCGGGTCGTGGCGAGTGTGCCGGGCAGCAACAAGGCCTCGGCGCTGAGAGCCGCCACGGACCGCACCTGACCCCACGCAAGACGAAGCGGCCCCCGCTTCCAGTCCGAAGACCGGAGAGCGGGGGCCGTTCTGCTTTTTCCCGGACCCAGGAAAAAGCCTGGTCACGCGTGAAGGGCCGGGCCGGCTGAAGCCGCGTGATTGCGGGTGCTCCGGTATCCCGGTGCAGACGGTGATCCCGCGCCCTCGCGTCTCAGGCTACATGCCGGTGCGGTCCGTGGCGGGCTCGTGCGGCTCGGGCTTCGGAGCGTTCGGCACACGCCACACCCCGTACGCCGCGACCAGAGCCACAGCGATCGCCGCCCACTCGGTGGTGGTCACCTCACCATCGGTGACAGCCGCCTGGCACGCGACGAACACCGGGGTGAGCGCGGCCACGGCCGCCTTCCAGTAGCGGGGGAACGCCTTGAGTACCTTCATGGTCTCGCCTCCAGCAGCGCCTTGATCTCGGCGAGCTCGGACCGGAGCGCGGCCACCTCGCCCTGCAGGGCGGTGACCCGGGTTCGGGTGTCGTGGATCTTGATCTCCGCGCCACGGAGCCAGCCGCCCGCCGTGATCTCCTTGACGCCGGGGTGCTCCTCCTTGCCGTAGTCGGGCACGCCGATCTCGTGCGCCCAGACGTCTTTCGCTGCCACGTCGTCGTCCTCCTTGGTGGTGCTCGCGGCCCGGGCGAGGGTGCCGTCATTGATGAGGCGCCGCAGGATGTCCCCGCAGCACGAGGTGCTCACGAACGCGCTGTGCGGCCGTATGGCGGACGCCACGCCCTTGCCCCTCAGCCACGCCCGCAACTCCCTGAACGCGTTGATCTGAGCGGCGGTGGGCGACTCGGACGGGCCGCTCATGAACGTCACTGAGTACCACGTGGCGTTGCCGCCGGGCTGTGCGGCCTGGACCTTGTTGAGGCCCCGGCCTTCGAGCACGATCCCGTGCGGGCACACCGCGAAGCTGTAGCCGATGTCAGCCCATCCCCGGCTCGGGCCCATGTGGAAATTCCGGGTGTTCCGCCAGTAGGTGCGGCACGAGGCGTGCTGCTTCTTGGCGAGGCTCTGATTACTGCCGTCGTAGTGGACGGCGATGCCGTTGCGGGGCGAGGCCGACCCGGCGGCGGACGGGCCCCAGCCGAACATGGATCTTTTCTCAAGCTTCACTGTCCACTCCCTCCGCGTGCTTGTCGTCCGACGGCCGCACGTGCGGTGGGCGGTCGAGAGGCGGCAGGTACTGGGGCCCAGAGCCCGGCTTCCGGTCGAGGGCGGCTAGGAACATCGCCCCGATATCAGGGGCGTACAGGAAGGCTCTGGGGTCCTGCATGCCCTCCGCCAATGCCCGAACGTGACCAATGGCGGCTTTAACCCGGTCCTGGACTAGCTGGTCTACCTCGGCATCGAAGGCCGCCATGGCGATGTCGGTCGCCCTGCCGATGGTGAGTGGCGGCGCATCACGGAGAGCCCCGAACAGCCGGGAGCGCAGGTCATCCGCCATCCGAATCCACCCCCTCCACGTAGGTGTCGTGCGGGTCGATGACGCCCTCCTCGGGCACCTCCGGCTCCGGCACCACGGGCACGTCGATCTCCTCGACGCCTGGTTCGGTCACTGGTCCTCCTCAGTCCTGTACGCATGTCGAGGTCTGGCGCGGGCCGCCGACCGTGAGGGTGGTGATGGTCTCCCGGTGGAAACCCTCGCCGCACGGAGGTCCAGGCGGGCCGGCCGGACCCTGCTCGCCGTCCTTGCCATCGGCGCCGTCCTTACCGTCCGCCCCGTCTTTGCCTGGCTCGCCGGGTGGGCCTGTGACGGTCGCACCCGGGGCGCCAGGAGCGCCAGAGGCGCCGGTCTTGCCCGTGCCACCCGGAGGCCCCGAGGGACCGGTGACCGTGCGGCCTGGCTGCCCTGGGGGGCCCGTGGCGCCCGGCGGGCCGGGTGCGCCAGAAGGTCCGGGCTCAGGGGATGCGGCGGGGGTGCCGCCGAGACGTTCCACCTGCCGACCACGCGTCTCCGAGAGCGCCTCGGCCTTACGCAACCGATCGCCCATGTCGCGGATCTCGGAGTTCACCCACAGCGACAGCGCCAGGAACGCGACCGCGAGCAGACCAACCCCAAGGTTGCGGCGGACCTTGCGGACGTGGTCAGCCATCATCGACCACCCCGGAATGCCAGCAGAATCGTGACGGCCATCGTGAGCAGGAAGAACACACCGGGCACGAGTCCCGAGAACACTGTCTGCCGCCAGTTCGTGCCGGACTTGTCCATCCGCTCATGCAGCGCTTTGTCCGCCGCCTCCCGTGCGGCCTTCTCGACCTCGATGTCCCGCTCGATCTCGGTGAACCGGTGCTCGACGTGCCGCTGATCGGAGGAGTACTCCGGTCGGGACAC
Source organism: Streptomyces sp. (assembly GCF_036566765.1). GTDB lineage: Bacteria > Actinomycetota > Actinomycetes > Streptomycetales > Streptomycetaceae > Streptomyces. Next base: position 33,569 of record NZ_DATCVQ010000070.1, on the reverse strand, counting down.
CAGCCCCTGCAAGATGCCCTTGACCTCGTCGATACGCCGGGCGAGCTCACCGGTGGAGACCTCATCGGCCACTTCGCCCCCTCATCATGTGAGCGCGGTGGTCGTTGTCGTGGTCATACGCCGTCCCAGACCAGCCCGATGCGGCACTCTCGGCCGGCGGTGACGTCAACGGCGGTGATGGACGACTCGGTGGAGTACCAGAGGTCCAGCTGCAGCCGCTGGCCGGCCTCCGCCCACAGTCTCCAGAAGCCGTTGGAGTGCTTGGGGTCGGTGGAGCCCGTGGGGATAAAGGGCTCGCACCCCTCCCAGGCGTTCCCGAAGCCCGACGGGGAGTCGTTGTTGATGGACACCCCGGGGATGAGCACGAGCCCGGCAGCACCCGCCGTGGCAGCGCTGAGGGACACCACAGCGTCGACAGCCCACCAGCCCGTCCACCCGGTGGGGATCGTGTAGCGGGTGGGGTCGCCGTCGATCTCGGTCACGCTCGTGCCGATCGCGTGCACCCGTGTGAGCCCCACACCGCCGCCCGTCGCCGAAAACGTCAGCACGTTGCCCGCAGGGGCCCCGATCCGCCGGTACTCGGCGTTCGCACCGGAGTTGATCCGCACGTAGTCGCCCGAGGAGAACGACGCACCGGAGGCGACCGTGATGGAGGTGTCGCCCGCCACGGTGGCCACCGACAGCGTCGAGGAAGCGCCACCTCCGACGACCGCACCGGCGGCCCACCCGCCGTGTGTGTCTTCTTCCAGGCTGTCCCAGGGGACGTTCTGGTGGAGGTTCTCGGTAACGTTCCAGGCGCTGGTGCGGCGGGCGCGGAACACGGGCGGGTCAAGGAGTGCGGTGAACGGGTCGCGTATCCCGGCGTTGAACGCCGCGGGGACATCGAGGGTGCCCGGGTAGAACGTCGGCACCAGCGGGGACGGCATCTAGGGTCGCCTCCAGACCGCGATCAGCCTGCTGCAGTTCCCGGCGCCGGTCTGCACCGACAGCGATGCGCCCTGCGTGTGCTGGAACTGCACCTCTACGTAGTCCCCGACCGCCATACGAACCCACCCGGTCGCGTAGATCGCGGTGCCGATCGCGTTGTTGGTGACCGGCGTCGTCGAGCACCCCTGGTAGACCGCCGTGCCGCCGGCGGCGATGGTGTGCAGCAGCCTGACGGCGCGGAAGCCCACGTTCGCCGCGGTCTCGGAGACGCTCGCGAGCCCGGCCACGTAGTAGAGCCCGGCGCGCTGGCACACGTACCGCGAGGTGTTCGACACGGTGGAGTGCCCGGCGTAGTTGTCGACGGTCTCGGTGCCGAGGGTGATGGACGTCCACGACCCGGTGCCGGTGGGGATGGTCTGCGCGGTGCCCTGGCTCGTCAGCCTCGCAATCGGCGGGAAGTGCAGGTAGCGGATGACGTCGCGCACGTGCTCGTTGAGAGCGATCTTCCCGCCACTGGTGTCGGTGGCGCTGAGCACGTCCGCGCTCGTCCACGTCCGCGGGGTCGCAGGTGCCGGGGAGACGACGCCGATGTCCGTGGCCATGCTCACCCACCGCGCGGTGAAGCTCGGTGACTTCCCGGACACGGTGGTGTTCACGCTGCCAGCGGTTGACTGATAGGTCATCAGCTCCATGTACGCCGAGCCGCTATTGGTCATCTCGACCAGGTCGATCAGCTGCACCGAGCAGCCATGCGCGGCGGTGGCGGTGACCTTCATGCCCTCTTGGATGGTGCCACCGCCGTTGACTCTCAGCCCGGCGATCCTGACTCCACCCGCCGCGCCGCCGAACGTCACGTGCCCACTGACCAGCCACCAGTCCGTGAAGCCCGTGCTGGTCGGCGAGTACCACCGGGACGTGTTCGTCTCGTCCGAGTGGCCGCCGCTGGTGTCGATCAGCTCCCGGTCCAGCGGCACCGGGGTCCAGGTGGACGCGGGCACGCTGAGCGCGGTGGTTCGGAGCGCTTGGAACGTCGTGACCCGCCGGTGCCAGTCGACCGCGCTGGAGATATCGCGGTTCAACCACTTCGCCCGCAGCGGGTCGCCCCTGGTCGTACCGGACTGGTCGACCCAGGTGCGCGGTTCGACGGGCGCCTGAACCCCCTGCCCGTCGGCGAGGTAAATCGTCGTGCCACCCACGTCAGGTCACCATCCGATCGTCCGGCCGTCCACAGCGCCCATGACCGGGTCGCCGAGGATGATGACGGGGGCCGGCGCCGGCGCCGCCTCCAGTTCCAGGGCGAACGTTGCCCGGCCCGGCCCGAGGTCGGGCACCACCCGCAGTACCCGGCACGTCTGGGAAATCATCGGTGCGCCCATCGGCCGGGCGTTCACCGTGACCAGGTCACCGACTTCCACCGACAGGCAGAACGTCCACGCGTCGGGATTGCTGGCGGGGTCGATGACCACACCGCCGACGCGCAACCTGGGCCGGTTGTAGCGGGACAGCAGTGCCTGCGCGAGCGACCACGGGTCCTCGGGGAACCGCAGCCGGGTCGACATCGACATCGACCGCGGCCCGTACCGCGCTTTGGAGGCCGGGTCGGCGGCGACGTGGATCGAGTCGATCGGGGTCCGCCACCCGTCGATCGCGGAGTTCTCCACGCGCACGTCGTTGTAGAGGTACGTCGGGTCGTAGGCGTACTTCACGCCCGGCAGGTACGGGATCTCCCCGCCGGCCTCGTCCTCGCCGAGGGTCGCCCGCACGTGCTGGTAGTAGCCGACGACATGCCCGCGCCACTGCAGCTGCCCGGCGGCGTCGGCGAACTGAAGGCCGTCGTCATCTGCGGCCTGGGAGGCGGTGTACTCGGCGATCGTGTCGCCCTCGGTCGACTCCGGCGACGGGCCGACATCGGAGGCGGTGACGACCCTCGAACCACGCCAGCCGACCGTGTTCAACTTGCGGGTGACCATGCGCGACTTGGTGTCCAGGGACATCCGGCCGAGGCTGCCGCAATCGTCGATCGCCACGATCTCCTGCGCCGTGAGCATCCGGTCGAACATGCCGACGTGCGTGAACAGCGCCGGTGTGAACTTCCCGTGCCCGTAGGCGTCAGCCTCCCCGCCGATCGAGATGAGGGCGAACGCCGCGGCGAGGTTCGCCGAGCCGCTGAGAACCTCCTCACCGCCGACGTAGCAGTGCCACTCGGTGCGATTGAACGTCAGCGCCCACGACCGCCATATGGAGACGAGCAGCGGGTTATCGGTCGCCACGACCTCCGTGGAGGTGTGCGTCGTGGCGTTCCACGTCGTCACCGACGCGAAACTGGCGACCTCGTCCACAGACAGTTTGATCACGGTGCCCGTGAATCCGGCGCCGGGGTCCAGGTTGCGAATCACGCAGACGGTGGGGTCGACGGTGCTGTTCAGGACCGCGTCGCCGTCGGCGGTGTTCTGCCGCAGCAGCCAGCCGACGATCGTCACACCATCGGTAACGGCGGGGAAGTCGTCCCCCCGGCCGACCAGCGCATATCCCTTCGTGGGGACTTCGGCTGCCGTGAGCCCGGTCTGAGACCACCCGGTGCCGGGGTCGCCGATCATGCTGGCCAGGTTCAGGGTGCCGACGTCTACGCTCTGCGTGCTCACCCCGAACTCCGCGCGGGCGTCCGCCCCGGTCCCGTACTTGGACGGGGTCATCACGAGCGCGTCGCCGTTGCCGGTCACGTCGACCGCGGCCGTCGACCCTGAGGGGTCGGACAGCGGCCAGTAGCGGGTGGGGTTCCTGCGGAGGTACTCCCCAGCCAGAGCGGTCGGTACGGCGGTGGTGAGCGTGCCGAGGACGTCGATGCCGGACGCATTCACGCGCCCCCACGCGGGTGTGTCCCACGTCTGCGGGAGGTCACCAAGCGACCCCGCCGTCACCGGGTAGACCTTGCCGTCCCACGCCATGGTGACGCGGAAGGGGATGAGGAGGTCGACCGCGATGCCCTCGTACTGGTCGCCTGAGGCGGTCGCGGCGAGTGCGACCCCGGTGCCGTCCGCGCGCTGGAAGGTGACCGTCGTGGTTCCTGCCGCGCTGGCCAGCGAGGTCACCTGGAAGACGGTGAGTTCCTTCAGCGCGCCCGCAGCGGTGAGCAGGTGGAAGAAGTCGCTGACGTGGATGTCGCCGGCCTGCGCGTCCGGGACCTTGATGATCGACGTCGTCCCGGACGCGTTCGCGGTCGCACTGCCCGGGGTGCGTGGGGTGTAAGCCCCGTCGTCGTTTCGCAGCGCGAGGTCGATCGGCTCGGACTGCGCCTTGCCCAGGGTGTACGGGATGCCACGAGGCGCGTAGATCGTGGCGTTCCCGTCCCGGTCCACGAGGCGGTCCGTCTGGTCGGTCCACCGCACCGCCGTCAACGGCGTATCAGCGTCGTACCCGAGGCCCATCTCCAAGCGCAGCGCCGGCCAGGCCGGGTTCGGCTGCGCCGGTGCGATGCCCGTTTCGCGAATCGCGACGGCCACACCGGCCCAGTTCGCCGTACCCGAAGCCAGCGCCCATGACGGCGTGGTCGCCCCCGTGGCGGCCCGCCAGGCCGGGGCCATCTCCACGTCCGGCGGACCCACGCCGATATGCGTAAGGTCCGTGTAACCGCCGCTGGGAGCGTTGATGGTCTTGGTGGTGTCATCGATCGCAGCGGCGGCCATGACCAGGCAGTTCGCGCCACCGGCCGGGGCCGGAACGGGGATCGCCAGGGACCCCGCCGCCGTGGCCGTGGCAACGGTCACGCTGTCGACCGTCAGGTAACCGTTGACCATGCCTGCGACCTCGGCGACGTGGATGAGGACCGAGCCGACGTCGAACGCCGTGATCGCCTGTGCGGCGACCTGGACGGTCAGCTGATCCCAGCCGTCGAAGGCAGCAGCCGGGCACGCCCACACCTGCAACTGAAGCTGCGCGGCATCATCGCTGGCGTGCGCGGTGACGGTCTCGCTGTGAAGCAGATGCCAGATGTTCCGCGACGGGTCACCGACCGACAGCGACGGCGCGGAACCGTCGACCACATGGACGCCGATGCACGCGATCAGCCAGTTTCCCGAGGTCGGGATGGTGGCCACACCCGCGTCGGCGTGCCCGGCGGACCCGAACCACTGCTGCGGGACGCTGAGTGCCACTACGGCCGCCTGCCCGACGACGTCCCCGGGTTACCCGGGTTCGCCACCGTGCGGCCGGCCAGACCCGCGCGCACGCCCTCGATCAGCTGCCGCTCGGTCACCACCGAACCCGCGATGTTGATGATGACCGGCGGGCCGCCACCGCTGCGCGCGCCCGCGCCTGCGACCGCGAGCCCGCCCATGCCGACACCCGGTAGAGCGAGCGCGCCCGTGACCGTCCCAAGGGTGGACTTCAGGGCGGGTAGCTGGCTGAGGATGCCCCGCATCAGCCCGCCCATGATCTCCTGACCCGCCGGGGTGAGGATCTTGCGGTCCTTGTCGAGCGGGCCCTTCCAGCCCGGGAGCTTGCTCGTTATCCAGCCGAGCAGGTTCATAAGCGGACCGATGCCTGCGCGAATCCCGTTGAGCAGGCCCTTGATGAGCCCCCAGCCGGCCATCCACAGCAAACCGTCGAGCGAGCCGAGGGAGTTCTTGATCCGCCCGGGCAGGGATCGGGTGGTGTTGATCAGCCAGTTCCCCGCGGCGGCGTGCGCCTGCTTCGCCTTGTTCCACGCGGCGCCGACCAAGCGAGGGATCTGCCCGGCGAAGTCCTTCACCGCGGCGATGATGCCCTTCCACTTTCCGATGCCGTAGTTCAGCCAGACGATCAGCAGGCGGAAGAGGTTGACGATGTAGGGGATCGTCGCGCCGAGCGCCCCGAGGGCGCCCTTGACGAACCCGATCGCGTCCTTTTGCTGCGAGAACCAGTGGTAGAGCTGCATCAGCTTGACGATCAGCGTGCCGCCCCACTGGATGAGCTGCGAGAATCCGACGATCATGCTAACGAATAGGTCAGGGTTCGCCGCGACCTCGTTCACGATCATCACGATTGCGTCCGCGATGTTCTTCATGATCTCGGGCAGGCGCGGACCGATGGCCTGCAGTAGTCCGATAAACGCCGCCGTGACCGTCGGGATCACCGGCTTGAGCTGCTCAAATGCCTTGAATAGCTGGTCGAAGAACACGGTCAAGACGGGCGCCATGTCCTTGAAGGCGTTCCGCAGCAATGGCGCGAAACTGTCAAACGTGCGCTTCATAAAGCCAGCGAGCTTTATCAAAGTGCCCTGGAATGGCTTGCTGATATCCGCCATTACCTTTTTGACGTGACCGGCAAGCCCACCGAATGCGCTCTTCACCTTCTTGTTCTGGGCCGCCGCCATGATGCCGAGGGCTGCGATGCCGCCGCCGAGCGCCAGCGTGAGGGCTCCGCCGACGGCCACGGCGATGGCGGGCAGGCCCACCAGCCCGGCCACCACAACGGCGATCGCGGTCATCCAGTTCGACATCAGCGCGCCACCGATGCCGCTCAGAATCCCGCCGGTCTCCTTGCCGGCGTCCCGCACCATGCCCATCGCCCGGTCACCGTCACGCCCGAACCCGCCGAAGGAGTCGCGGGTCTCCCGCACGATCCGGTTGTGCTCGCGCATGTCCCCGGACATCTGCCCCATCGACGCCCGGTGAGCGTTCGCAGAGGCGCGAGCCTCCCGCGCGAGCGCACGGTGCTGGTTGGCGAGGGATCGTTCAGCGCGGTCGCTGGCCTCGGTCGCCTGGGTGTGGAGTCGCTGCGCCCGGTCGTGCTCCTCAGCGGCGATACGGGCGAGCCGGGACGCCTCAGCGGCCGTCCCCTGCCCGCGGGCAGCCCTCTCTGCGGCCTCGGTCGCCTCCGTCTGCGCGCGTGCGGCACGGCGCCCGGCCTCCTCGGCCTGCTGCCCGAACATGTGCGCCTCTTGCGCGGCACGGCGGGTCTCGTCGCCGAACTCATCTGCTTCCCGCGCGGCCCGCTCAAGGTCGCGGATGTAGGGGAGCACGTCGGCCACGAACCGCTCGACAACGTCGGGGAGCTGCATCAGCCCCACACCTCACGGTGGAACGCTCGCCCGGACTTCTCCGACAGGATCCCCTTGGCCCTCAGCGCGGCCACGGTGGGCACGGTGTACGGCCTGGGAGGCAGCACAGCACCGTTTCCGGCGATGCCGCCGAGGTCCTGGATGCGTGCGTACACGACCGTGGGGCCGACCCTGCTGCGCCATTTGAACGGCCCGACGAGCCTCGGCCTGTCGACGATGACGGACCGCTGGAGGTCGCCTGAGACGCGCGCCGGGGGCTGCCCGGGCGGGGAGTTCGTCGGCGCGCCGGGGGCGTGTGAGCGGATGCCGAGCTGGCGGCGCATCTCCCGCTGCCCTTCCTCGCCCATCGCCCTGGCGGCGGCCTTTCCGCCGGACGTACCGGCCCGCTCAGCGGCCCTGCGCAGGGCGTTACCCGCGAGACTTCGCATGCCGCACCTCCTCAAAGAGCCGATGAACGGGAAGCATGTTGTCCGCCAAATGCAGCGGCAGGGCGTCGACCTGCTCAGGGGTAAACCCGAACGCCTCGGCGAACCGCACATACTCAACGACGTTGAGCAACTCCCGCGACGGCGGAGTGGCGTTCGAGGTGGGGGCGGTCAGGAGGGTCTTCAGGCGGAGGAGGTCCCTCCGTTCTTCGATGCCTGCCTCCTGAAATCCACGGCGGCGAAGTGCTCCCGGGTCGCCTCGATCAGGGCGTCGATCACGTCGAGGGGGAGCTTGTCGAGGCTCTCGGGATTGGCGACCGGCAGCGGCAGGTCGAACGACCAGCCGGTGATGATCCTCGCAAGGAGGGCCTCACGCATGTCGTCAGCGACCCCAGCATTGAGGTGCGATGTGCCGTCCTCGCCGATGTCGATACTGATGGCGCGGCGGACGGCTTTCCGGTCGCCGGACACGATGTCGCCGACTCGTCGCACCGTGACCCAGCGCTCGGTGCCGTCTTCAGCCTCGGGCAGGGGAATGTGGTCGGTCTGCATGGTGACCGGCCCTCCTTACGCGTAGGTAGTGGTGCCGTTGACGAGCACGGCCTTGATGGGGGCGTAACCGCCGCTCGCGCCGGCGTCGGTGGAGTTGGCGTGCCCGGTGAACTCGATCTCCCAGCCGAGCAGGTTCTCCCGGGTGAGGTCGGCGGTGGAGAACTGCGCCTTGGTCATCGTCAGGGTCAGGCTGTGGCCGGACGTTCCGCCGAAGCTCGACGCCACCGCGATGACAAGGGCCTGCTCAGTCCCAGCCAGGAAGGTCGTCAGCGGCCCCTCGGCCGCCAGCGGCGCCTGATCGGTGGCCCAGATGGTGAGCTTCCCGGCCACTCCCAGACCGGCGCGGGCAATGGCGTACGGGGTCTGGTCGCCGTCGGTGCCGTGCATGACGGTCAGCTCTCGGGAGAGAGTCACCTCCCACTCGGCGACCGCAGGGGATGCGGTCCCGCCGAGCGTCACCGACGACCGCCACGCGGGGGTGACCTTGGTCGTGGTTGGGGTGTTCGTCGGCGCCAGGGCGGCGGCGTCGGAGCCCCAGCCCTTCAGCTTCGCCTCGTAGGCCAGCAGCCCCTCGGCGTTTCCGGACAGCTTCAGCTCCTCCATGCACACCCCGGCCCACTCACGCGCGCCCGTGGAGGCGGTGAGGCCCTGACGGTCGGAGAACGTGTGCGTCGGAGGCTGCCCCGTGCCGGAGTTGAGCACGGAGAACGTGTGCGTGTACGGGCCCGCGCCCGCCACCAGATACCCGCCGAGCATGTTGTTCAGCAGGTCACCGAAGGAGTCGGAGAACGGCACTCCGGACAGCTCGATCTCGGTCGACCGGGGGCCCATCACCCCGCCGTAGGAGACCGCCATCGACCCCCGGACACCCTCATCGATCAGGAGCGGGGGCTTCTCCTTCGGGACGAACCCGCTGTAGGGGATGAACCGGGTCGGCGCGACCGCCGTGCCCGGGGTCACTTCCTTGGCGATCCCGAGGAACGACAGTGCTGCCGGGTAGACGGCGCCCATCAGTTGCTCCCGCTGCTGTTCGAGGCCTTGGTGGCCGGCTTGAAGTCGTCATTGGGCGGCATCGCCAGGTCGCCGTCATGCCCGTCGGCTATCGCGATGTCGTAGGTCCTGCCGGGGGCCGCCACGAGGGTCGAGCCGGTCTCGGTGTTGATGAACTGCGGGAACACCTGCTCGGCGTCACCCGTGTACGCGTACTTCACGTGGTCTCCTATGCGTCGAACGGGTAGACGTCGGCCTCGAACGAGATGACCAGGTCCTGCTGGACCCTGACCGCGGGCTCGTTCACCGGCGGCCCGGCCGACACCTTGATGCCGGCCTCGGACTCACCTGCCTGCACCACGGCGCCGCCGAGGGTCGCATCCGCACGGAGGTGCGTGACGATCGCCTCGACCAGCTCGTCAGCGTCGGCCTGCGACAGGGACGAGGGGGTGGCGGTGGCCAGGAGCGACAGGTGGAACAGCGGCAGATCCACGGTGAAGGTGACCCGCTTGATCCCGCCGAACGCGATCCGCCGCTCGATGGTCTCGGGGAAGTGCACCCCCATAACCGCGCCCATGCCACGGTCCGCGGCGAGGGTTGTGAGCCGGTCCTGATCGGTGTACCGAAGCGGCCAGTACGGCTTGACCCCGGCGAGCCCGTAGGCCTGCAGGGGTGTCGGCCGGTAGATCTCCGCTGCGGCGTCCCAGGTGACCCCGCCGAAGTAGCGGGCGATGCCCTCGCGGATGTCGTTGCGGGTCACGTCGACCTCGGCCCCGCCGGCACCAGACCGGCTATCTGAAGCACGATCCACGCCTGCTCGCCGAGGCGAGGAAGCCCACCGGTCGACCCGCCTACGGACTGCCCTCGGGACAGGTCCACCGAGCCCGCAGAGGAGCCCTGGGGGACGCCTGGCTGCATGCCGTGAGGAATGCCCGAGGTGTTGCCCTGCTCCAGTTGGTAGGCGACCTGCTCCACCGTCGCCTCGGTGAGAGCGGTGACGTGGGCGGCGTCGGTCGGGTTGCCGTCCTCGTCGGTGTCGTAGACAGAGCAGAACAGAGCGCGGTCGACGTCGCGCGACGCACGATCCAGCAGCCCTTGGGCGCCGTTCGGCGTGTAGCCGAGGGCGTCATCGAGCTGCTGGATCGTCGCGTACGCCACCGGTCACTCCTTGCCGTACTGGGCGATCAGGTCGTCCCGCTTGGCGTCCTTGACCGCGTCCCGGTCGGCGCCCTGGGACACCGCCCACTCGACCCACGCGGCTTGACTGGCGGACTTCGCGGGCTGCTTGGGGGCGTCGCCCGAGCCGTCCCCGCCGCCCTCAGCGGCCTCGTCGTCGACCCGCCGCCAGCCGGACGAGGTGTCCTCGACGAGGCGCTCCAGCCGGGCCTCCTCGTCGCTGCCAGGCTCGGCCTGCACCCGCTCGGCCACGTGCGCGCCCGCTCCGCGCTGGTAGACGCCCATCAGACGAGCTTCAGACCGGTCATGACGGCGTGGTGCTTCTCGGCCCCGTACTTCAGGCCGATCTCGCCGTACAGCTGGACCTCGTCCGAGGCGCCCGTCTTGGCCAGGGGCTCCTCGAAGAAGTGACCCTTGCCGGGGACGTTCAGGAACACCGGGGTGAACTCGTTCAGGGACACCGCGGCCACCGTGTCCTGCGGCATGTGCCGGTCCATCATCAGGTTCAGCGTGCCGAAGTCGGTCGTGACGGTGGTCATGTTGACACCGCCGACGTTCCGCGAGGTCTCCTGGAACTGCCCGTACGCGGACGCGTAGGCGACGGTGATCGCTCGCTTCTGCGCGCTGTTGCACAACAGCGTGGCGGTGTGCTGCTCGCTGATGCCGCCGTTGTCGAACGCGAGCTGAAGCAGGTCGTTGACGTGCGCGGAGGTGAGCACCGTCGCCCACGGCTTGGTGAACGCCAGACCGGTCGTGGTGCCCAGGGTGATCGCGGCGCCGCCGCTTGAGGTTGAGACCTTGAAGGTGTTCGCGTCGAGCTGGTCAACGTAGTAGGTGCGGCCGGCGACGATCCCGGTCGCCGTGGTGGTGTCGGTGAACACGATCGTGTTGCCGTCGACCAGGCCGTGGCCGGTCGAGGTGATCGTGTCGGTGGCCGAGGTGGCGCCGGTGACGCTCGTGCCCTTGGCGATCCGGTTCGTGGTGATCGCCTGAAGGATCCCGCGGGTCTGCCGGGGGGTCGCGTTCGTGGTCGGGTTGGCGAACTTCCCGTTGATGAAGCAGAAGTTCACGTCGAGGGCAACGGACTTGAGAGCCTGCACGGTCTGCCAGCTCAGCTCGTTGCCGACCGCGTTGGTCCCCGGCACACCGTTGTACGGGGCGGACTGCGGGGTGGCGATCTGCCCCACCGCGGCCTGCTTGGTGTAGGAGACGCTGACCTTCTCCTGGTGGATCTGCGCGACGTTGCGCACGTTCCCGCGCGCCCGCTCCTCAGCGGTCGGGGCGGTCGCACCCTCGACCCGCACCCGCGACTGTGAGGGGTCGCGGAGGTCGTAGGTGCTCCACTCGAACTCCACCGCGGTGGTGGAGCCGCCGCCGGTCAGGCCGCCGATGGCCGACAGGAACGGCGTGTCCTCGGGGGTCAAGCTGAGCAATTCCCCGACGTAGTTGGGCAGGTTGAACGTGGTGCCCATACCGGTGATGCCGGCCATGGATGTCTCCTTATTGCCTGTTCATCGCAGCACGCTGCTGCTTGAGTGCGATCGCCAGCGGGAAGTTCTTCGCCTTCGTCGCCGCCTCGATCTGCTGGTCAATGGACGCCGGTGACGCGGGGGCGCCGTTGAACTCCCCGCCGGAGCGGGAGGCGCCCAAGGTCTTGGCGAACCGGGGGTTCTTGGCGAAGCTCTTGGCGACCTTGGTGACGGCGGCCTTGAGGTCGTCGTCGGTGAAGTCGTCATCGAGTTCGTCGGCGACCTTGTCCCGGAACGAGCCGCTGTCCAGCAGCGCCTCGGAGTCGAGGTTCAGGGTCCCGGCGATGCGTCCGACGGTGGACTGGTAGGCCAGTTCAGCGGCACGGGCTTCGGCGGCCTCACGGGCCTCCTGGTGCTCGGTGAGCTTGGCCTGAAGGTCCTCAAGGGTCGGCTCACCGGTCTTGACGGCGGTGGCCCGGTCGAGTTCCTTCTTGCTGGCCTTGGCGCGCTCTTCGTGCTTGCGAGCGAGCGCCTTGTACTTCTCCGCTTCGGCCTTGTAGTCGACTTCGTCCGTGACGGACTCGGGCGGCTGCTGGTCGGTCGGAGTGTCGGTGGGTGCGCTTCCCGTGTCGGGTGCGGCGCCGGCGCCCGTGTCGGGCTGAGCCGGAGTCGTCATGAGCGTACTCCCTGATGGTTACTTACCGCTACGCCCCGTGGGCGTGCGTCAACGGCCTGGAGTGGCCGAAGTCTGTGCGTTCGCGCTGACGCGAACGGGTGAGCCCCTCGGTGGCGAGGTGCTGCCTGAGAGCGGCCTGCCACTGGCGGACCTTCCGCCCGGCTTGGGCCTTGGTGAGGTCATCCATGGCAGCGGCCTGGCGGAGCTTCCAGGAGCGGATGTGCCGCTCGATGGTGCGCTGCCGCTGCTCGGCCTCGTAGGTGCCGGGCTGCCGCTCGATCGAGTTCGGCGGCCACACGAACCCGGGCTGCCAGGCGAACACGGTGTGACGGCACCGAGGGTGGAACAGGCCAGCGTCACGCGCTGTAGCCATGGACGGGATGCCGCGGGCCTTGCCGCCGACGGACAGGACGATCTCCTCCCACGGCTCGCACACCGGGCACGGGTGCGGGGAGCGGGTGACGATGACCAGGTCAGAGCCTCGCGAGCGCAGCCGTGCGAAGAACCCGAGCCGCCCGGCCTCGTGCGCGGCGTCGCCGAGGACCTGTTCGACGAGCGGGCGCAGGGACATGTTCCGGTTGTGGTCGCGTGCTGCGGTCAGGCCCTTGCCCGCGAGCCGGTCGAGGATGCGCTGCACACCACGGCGGCGGGAGGCCTCATCGGGCGCGGCCCGGCCGACGGCGACGGCGTTGTTCCACGCCCTGTTGGCGCTGGTGCGTGCTCCCGCATGAGCGGCCCTGAGCGAGCCGAGGACGCGACGGGTGAGGCGTTCGGGCGCCGGTGCCACGCTGCCGTGTCCGCGTCCGTACGCGCGAGTGAGAGCGTCGATCACGGCAGGCTCGGTGTCGGCGGCGAGGGTGCCGAGCACGGCGTTCACGCGGCGCTTGAAGGCTGCTGTGTCACCGGCGCGCAGGCGTGCCCAGTCATCGGAGCCGAGGCCCTTGCTGAGCCGCTTGGCCATCTCCGCTATCAGCTCAGCCTCAGCATTGGTGTGGGCGTCGATGACACCCTGCAACCAGGAGGCGGGGATGAGCGGAGAGGAGTCGGCCACCGCTACATGCCCTGCCGGAGACGTGCCGTAATGAGGAACTCCGAGACCAGCCGGACGTGCTCCGCGTCGGCTAGGGCGTTGTGGTGTCCAGCCTCCTGCTGCGGCACGTCTGCGGCCACGTCGAGGCGCTCGATCTCCTGCTGGATGTCGTTGGTGAACATCGGGACGCCCTCAGGCAGGTCCACCATCGAGCCGAACAGTTGAGCCAGGACCACATGGTCGTAGGCGCCGTACGACGCCCACAGCTCTACGTCCGGGGTCGCCTGGATGAACCGGTGCACGCCGTCGGCGATCCGCTGGCGGCGCTTCATGTCCGGGTGCTCGAAGTCGAGCGCGAGCGGGTTACCTCGGCCAACCTGGAGCCGCCGGTCGCCGTGGATACGGGGCAGGCTCGGAACGACGTTCCGCCTCAGCCAGTCGCTCTTGGCGATCCGCTTGTGCGGCATGTCCCGGTTCACGGCGTAGTACTGGCGGCCATCCTCGGCGATCATGCCGATCGAGATCAGGTCGATGGTGCGCCCGTCCTCGATGAACTCGGTGTCATAGAAGATCTTCACGCGCTGCCGTCCTCGTTGCCATCGGAAGCACCCGGCCCGGCGCCGGGCTCCATGCCAGCGCCGAACGCCGAGCCGGGCACGATCTCGGGTGGCGCCTCGCCCTTGATGGCCTCCACCTCGGCGTCGATCCGGTCGTCCTCCCAGTCGGGATGGACCATCTCGACCAAGGTGCGCGTGGACGCAGCCTCGGCCGCACGGAGAAGCTGCGCCGTCTGCGCCAGCGCCTCGGGCTCCACGCTCACCCCGTCGCCGAACTCGATCTCGGGCTTCTCCGGCTCCACACCGGAGGCGAAATGGGCGGCGTCCACGGCCAGCAGGGTCTCGACGATGTCCGCGAGCCCCGGGCGCCAGTAGGTTGTCTTCCGGTCGCGGGTGATGTTGGAGCGCCGCCTCTTGGAGTCGACCTCTGTCGCGGTGATCGCCGACTCGCGGGCGCTGACACCGGCCTCACCGAAATCTGACTCTGAGTAGCCGGAGGAGCGAACCACCGCGTTGACCAGCTCGTTCACGGTGTCGCGGTGCTCGTTGACGCGGATGGCGAACTGCTGCGGCATGACCGCCAGGCCGGTGGTGTTCGGTCCCGGCAGAGCGGCCAGGCTCGTGTACACCTCGCGCTCCGACTCCCACGTCGCGCCCTGGCCCTTGCCGTCGCTGTTCAGGTAGACGTCGGGGACGAGGATGCGGCCCTTGCCGATGCGGATGTCACGCATCCACGACGACCACGCCTCGTCAGCGGCGTCCATGAGCCCCTCGGTGCCGGAGAAGTCAGCGCGGCCGAGGTTCGCGCCGGCGGGCACGTCACGCCACACCCGCGCGGGGCGCATGTTGGGGATGTAGGTGATCGTCAGCTTGTCGACAAGGGTGTCGACCTTCTCCTGCAGACCCTGGGTGGCTGGGTCGGCGTCGAGGGGGATGGGCTTGCCCAGGTCGTCCGCACTGCCCTCGTAGAGGCCGTGGAGGATCACGCCGGGCTCATGCCGTTCGAGGTGGCGGCGAACGATGTTGCCCTCGGTGGCGACGACCCGCCAGACGGTTGCCGCGCGGAGGATGCCCCAGCGCCACTCGGGGATCGCAGCGTCCGCGTGGATCGCCGACAACCACGGACGGTCACGGACCTCTTTGTCCCAGCACACGCGCAGGTACACACCGCCGAGCCCTGCGCACACCTCAGCGGATTCGAGGAGGTCGGCGTGCATGCCGTCGTCGATGAACTCGTTGAGGCGGTCCTGGGTGGCGCTGCTCTCCGACTTGGTGCTGCTGCTACCGTCCGTGACCGTTTTCGAGGTGACGCTGATCGTCGGCGGCTCAGAGAACAGCAGGTCAGCGCTGGTCGAGGCGATGTCGCCGGCGAGCGGGAGGTGGAGCTTGGTGCGGCGCTCGTTCTGCGGGGTCTGCACACCCCAGAACCAGCGGGCCGCGAGGGCCCCGAGCCTGCCGCGCCAGCCGGGGCGGGTCGGGTCGAGGAACCCGCCGAGGCCCATCGGCTGCCCTGGGTCGCCTGCGAGGCTGCCGCCGTACATCTCCGAGAGGCGGTCAGGGTCGCCGGAGTACCACGTCGACCAGACGGCAAGGCGCGCGGTGACGGGGTCGAGCTCGCGCGGCGGCCACGGAGTGTTACCAGCGGGAAGCGGCATCAGGCCCGCCGCTGCTTCAGGTGAAGGTCTCGGGAGAGCTGCCGATACATGTCGGCTTCGGAGGCATCGCCGTTCAGCACGTCGACGTGGGTGATCTCGGTGACCTCCGTGGTTGCCGCGATCGGGTGCTCGGCCAGCGTGGCCGCGAGGCGCGTCCAGCCGTCCGCGACTGCGATGTAGGCTTCGGCGCTCTCGGGCGAGACCTTGGCGCACGTCTCGGCCTCGATGAGTGCTGCCTTGGCGCGCTGTACAGCGTCGGCTGCGTGCATGGGTTACGCGGCCTCCTTCAAGTCGTTCCGCCAGGCGGATTCGGTGGTCTTCACGACGTACCGGCCGCCGTCGAGTGAGTGGTCATCGGCCTTGATCGGGGCGTCTTCGCCCTTCTCGGCCTTGTCGGGGTCCCAGCTGTAGCCGGGGATCTCGTCGATGAAGCCCGAGCAGCTGGCGTGGACCTTGAGCCGGCCGCGGGCGAGCAGCGAGGCCATGACGCGGATGCCGTCCAAGACGCTGTTGTCGCCCTGCACCGGGGAGAACCCGTCCTGCCACGCCTGCGTGAGGAACGATGCTGCCGAGGGGTCGACGACGAACCACTGCGGAGACACCCCGGTCACGCCGCTCTGCGGGTGCTGGAGGCCGCTCAGCCACGCCCTGACGGCCTTGGAGTACTCGACGTCGGTGAGCTGGCGGCGTTCCCGCTTGGAGTCCCAGCGCCACTCGTTGGTGAAGTACAGGCAGTCATCGACGCCCATGCCGAGCAGCAGCGCGGCGAACGGGTTGACGGTGCCGTAGTCCACACCGACGCCGATCCACCGGCGGATCGCGGGCACCTCGGCGACTATGTGGCGTGAGGGGTCCCACATGTCGAACACGGCGCCCTCAGCTAGACACCACTCGCCCTGGATGAACCGGCGATACCAGAGCCCCGTGTACTGCTTTTTCAGTCGCTCTACGTAGTCGGGCTCAAGGCTAGGGTTGTCGTCGAGGGTGAACTGGTAGCGCACCAGCCCAACGTCCTTGCCGCGGCGGATGAAGTCCTTCATCAGCCAGTGCGAGGGGCCGTCAGGGTTCGTCGTGGCCAGGAGCCGCGCGCCCTTCACCCGCAGCCGGGACACGAGCATCATCCAGAACGTCTGCGGGACGAGGGTCGCCTCGTCCACGTACGCCAGGGCGATCGTCGCCCCGCGGATGCGGTCCTCAGCGCGGATGTCGTTCGCTCCGACGAGCCACACCGTGCGGCCGAGGATGACCGCGGTGTTCGAGCCGGGTGTGTGCTTGGTCTGGCCGGCGAACATCCCGTAGGTCTTGGCGTCCTGCAACGGGGTGATGACGTTGCGCTCGATCGTCTGCAGGGTCTTCCCAATGACCACGATGAGGCCCGTGTCGGGTGCCTGCGCGGTCGCGATGAGGAACCCCAGCAGCGAGGCGAACGTCTTCCCCGAGGACACCGCGCCGTCCCACAGCGCGATCTGAGGGGTGTTCAGCGCCCCCGCGATGCTGGTGATCTGCTTCGGGGACAGGACCGAGGTGACCCGGTCCAGGTCGATCACGGTCACTCGTCCACCGGGGTCACCGGACCGTCGATCTGCTCGGCGGCGAGTTGCAGGCCGGCCGCCAGCGCCCCGAGCACGCTCCTCGCGCCCTCTGCGCCAGCGTCGGCGTCGTGGCGTTCGAGAACCACGTGCTTGTCGATGGCGATGCCGATCGAGGTGTACGCGTGACGGACCTCAGACAGCGGCGGCAGGTCAAGAATGACCCGCTCAGGGCGGTCCTTGGTGCGCTCGAAGTAGGCGTACTCCGACCACGCCCGATCCCTCAGTCGCTCAGCGTCACCAAGAAGCTCTTTGGCGAGTTTGGTGCGGTCGGACTTCATGTCAGCGACTCGGGCGCGCGTTGCGTTTTCGGTCTGCGCGCGCGAGAACGCGTTTACGATCCCAGCGTCTTTGGCGATCTTGCGGACGGTGGCGTCACTGACTCCGTGCTTGCGGCCGATACCTCGGCAGGACTGCTCGTCGTCGCCCTGGATGTCGTCGAGGATCGCTGCGCGCTTGTCTTCCGGGATCGGGGCAGGCACATTCGCTCACCCCCGGACAGCAGAAAAGCCCGGCCGCTGTGGACCGGGCTTCGGGGACAGAGCACCACCATCACCACGGAGTGTGACACCCCGCCTGACCTGCGCGCAAGTTAGGCGCTCCGAACATCACTCATCTGGATAGGTCGTCGGCAGTTCGTCATCCGTCCACTCGCCGAGCACGTCATCCTCGTGCGCTCCGCCATGTCCGCGCGGGCGGATGCACTCGGCTTCGCAGGCCTCGACATCGGGCCAGAAGATCGCCCGTGCTGCGCAAGCGGCCATTCGCTCATCCTTTCTCATCTCTCTCGCGTCTGAGCCTGTGGGTGTCGCGGTAGTCGAGGCGGGGCACGCCGAGGTAGTTCTGGCCGTCGATCTGGGTGAGGTCGTCCTCGGGCACGGTGTCGCGCCGATCGGTCCACGCCTTGCCGTCCCATTCGACCCAGGCGATGAGGGCGGCGGTGTGGCCGGGCTCGGGCTCTTGCCATTCGAGGACGTACACGACGCCTCCCGCGCTCGCTGAGAGCGCTACGGGCGGGATGAGGGCCATGTGGAGGGCGTACCCGCTCAGGGACGCCAGTCCTCGTCGTAGTCGGGGTGGTCGGCGTATGGGAGAGCGAGACACTGCAGGACCGTCTCGGCCGTGTACTTGGCTTGCGCGTTAGGCGGGTTAAATCCTGGCTCGCATTCCTCAATGATCCGCCGCTTGGCCTCGACCTCACGCAGGACGCGGGCAGGGTCGTGGCGGGCGATGTGCTGCCGGTCATGCTCACGCTCCACCGTGGCCACGTAGCCGAGCTGCCCCCATGCGAGCTTGTTATCGGCAATGGCCTTCGCGTCCACGTGCACCATTCCAGGGATGGGCGCGGACCACGGGGCGCCCCCGCACTCCCGCGCCGCCTGCTCGTCCTCGTCGAGCCGGGCCGTCAGGAACTCCACCAGGGTCATGCGCTCATCCTCTCGCGTTCGGCCTGCCGGAGTGCCAGGTACGCCTGCACACTCCCGAGTTCGTACAGCTTCTGCCGCCCGTCGTCACGGCCCTTGATGCGCCTGCGGTGATGCCACTGCCGCACCACGTCATTGGACGCCGCGATGCCCACCATGCGGGCGAGGGTGATGACGCCCTCGGTGTTGATCCACCGGCCTGCCTGAACGGCGCGCAGGTACGGGGTGGCCTCCTGCTTCTCGTCACACACCGTGCACACCGCTGTCCAGTCGTCGCCTCGGACGACGATGGTCACCTCCCCCTCGCACCGCTCACCTCCGGTGTGGGTGAGGCACTGCTCACCGAGCGGGACACGGCGAGCGGGGATGTCGGCGATGCCCATCGCCTGCCCGGTCACCTGCCGGAGCTCGGTGAGCATCTCGTCGACCCACCGGTGTGCGGCGCACCAGTCGACGTGCGTCAGGAGCCACGGGGCCGTGCGGGACAGCTCGGGGCCTGTGGGCGGGGTGATGCCCCGGTCCTCTGCGACGAGACGGCACCAGGACGCGAGCACCCCGGCCATGTGCTGGCGGTGGGTCGCCGCGGCGTCGTCGATGGCGATGCCGCCGTGGGTGCCGTCGCCTCGGCCTCCTCCTACGCCGGCGGCCCGGTCGAGGTCGTCGGCGCGGGCGGGCATCTCGGCCACCAGCCGCCGGAGTTGCTCGCGGTGGCCGTGGCAGAGGTAGAGCCCGTCTACGGCCTGCCGGGGGCGGTCGGGGTCTTTGGCGTGGGTCATCACGCAGATGTCGAGCGTCAACGGGCCTCCTGCCGCGTGTCGCTGACCTGCGGCGACTTGGGGTCGCTCACCGGCGGGAGACCGGCTTTGTCGTCGTTGCGCTTGAACGGCTGCCACCAGCCCCACCGGAACACGATGTGCGGGAGGAACCACGCGGTGAACCCGAGCAGCACCGTGGCGAATCCCACGGACCCGGCGATGCGCCACGGGCGGACGGGGTCGATGCCGAGCCATCTGCGGGTGGCCTCCGACAGGGTGTCGCCGTCGGCGGTGGTGAGCAGGCCGATGGTCTCCAGGACAGCGAAGGACACGGCGACGCCGGCGAGCCAGGTGGCCCAGGTCCATTTCGGTAGGCGGAAGCGCTTCACGGGGTCTCTCCTGCGGTGTTGGGGCGGGTGCGTTCCTGCTCCCGCAGCGTGCGGAGCATCACGGAGTGCTCGCCGCCCTGCGCGTAGCCCTGATGCGCCATGCACACCATCTGGCCGTTGATGACGGTGAGCACCTCGCGGTCGGCGCGGTCGTCCTCGGACAACTCGCGCGGCTCCTCGAACAGGCAGAGGTTGCAGACGAACTCAGCCACGGGTCTCTCCTGTGGTGTCTTGGGTGTCTCCACCAGTGGGAGACCGGGGAGAGGAGGGGGCGCGGGCGGCTTCCCAGTCGGCCCGGGTGATGGCGTCGTTGGGGATCCCGCCGTCCTGCTCGGTGCGGCGGGTGGGGGGCTCTGGCTTGCCGCAGTCACAGCCTTCGGCGCAGCACGTCGGCCGGGGGTCGTCGTAGTCGTAGACGTCATGGAGGGCGGCCCCGTGGGGACAGCGTGGCTCGTTCGGGCACAGCCACCAGGCGTTCACGGGGTCTCCGTGGTGTCGGGGCGGGGGTCCTTGGGGACCCAGACCGCGTACAACCCGCAGCCTGGGCAGCGCTTCTGGTCGTGGGTCTTGGACATCTCCTCAGCCCAGTCGTGCCAGGCGAGGTAGCCGGGGGGCGAGGGGGTGTGGTTCCCCCCATTCGCGCACGTGGGCGGTGTACGGCGCTTAGCCACGGGTCTCTCCGGTGGTGTCGGTGGGGTGGTCGAGGGCAGCGAGTCGCTCGGTGATGCGGGGGGCGATGTCGTCGCCCACCTGCTCGGCGGTGAAGTAGCCGTCGCGGATGAGGGCTTGCCGGGCGGCTTCGAGGCGCGCCTCGGCCTGCTCGGCGCGCTGCCGCTGGCGGTGCATCTCCTTGGCGAGGTCCAGCGCGTCAGCGGCGCTCTCACGGTCGAGGTCCTCGCGGTCCGGGCATGGCCATGGCATCTGGCAGTAGCCGCAGACCCGCCCGTCGCCCTCGCCTTCGCAGGGGCACCCGTTCTTGCAGCGGTGAACCCGGTGGCGGGCGCGGACACGGCGGAGCATCTCGGCCTTGGCGTCCCGCTGCACCTTGAGCGCGTCCCGCTCGTGGATCAACTCCAGGACGTTCGCGCGGCCCGTGGCGATGCGCTCTTCGGCGATGGCCGCAATCTCCTCGGCCAGCACCTGCTTCGCTTCGTCCCGCTCGGCCACCACGGCGGTGTGCGTCATGCGGAGCTTCTCCAGCTCGCCGCGCACAAGCCGCTTCTCGACGGCGAGGTTGTCCCGCTCGGCCAGCACCTTGCCCACGTGGGTGAGGCCGCCTTGAATCGCGGACTCTGCCTTGGCCAGCTCCTTGTGGAGCCGCTCCACCTCGGCCTGCAGTTCGAGTCGCACGACGCCGAGGTCCGTGACCACGCCTTCCAGGCCCTCCACCTCGGGACCGACGACGGCCATCACAGCGTCGGCAGCGCGGACGGACGGGCGGCTGTCGTTCGACTTCTGCTTGTCGCGCAGCGCCTTGGCGATCCTGTCTCTCAGGTCATCCATCGAGGCTCCAGTTGAACGGCCAGGGCAGCCCTGAGAGCGCCTGTGACGTCTTGGGGGTGCCGGGTGGGCGGATCGGGTCGGGATCCGGGGTGACAGGGGCGGAGCGGGCTGCTGGGGGGCGAGGGGAGGGAGTCACGGGCGTTCCCCACGGGCGATACGTCGGAGGATGTGCTCCTTCATGGCCTTCGCGGCGTCTGCCTGATCGGCTGTCCATCTGCCGAACGGGTCCGGCCACACGGTGGGTGCGGCGATCTCCCTCACAACCTTGGCGCGCACCATGGCCTCGTGAGCGGGCAGGACAGCGGCGAGGTGATCGCGGGCGATCGTCTCGAACATCGCCAGCGGCGCCCCGTGGCAGTAGTCGTCGCAGCTCTCATGTGAGGCGTCGTACATGCGCTGGCCGAGGATGGCGACCAACTCGGCGGGCACCTCGGTCGCGGTCTCGGGGGTCTCAGGGGGCATGGGGGGTGTCACAGCAGTCCTCTCGTGGGCACGTCTTCCGTGCTTCGGTACGTGGGCATCTCGTCGTCGTCCCAGTCGTCGTCCCAGTCCTCGGGCACGCAGGTGCACCAGCTGGAGCCCCATGCCGCTCCGCAGTCGCAGCGGGTGCAATCGCAGGAGCCGATCCCGTCACCCAGCCCCCGGTAGGTGTCGGGCAGGCCGCACACGTCGCAGGGCATCAGGTGTCCTCTCGGTTCAGGGCTTCACGGGCGGCCAGCTCACGGCGGGCGAGTTCAGCGCCACGGCGGGCGGTGGCAGCAGCCACCTCGGGGGTCGGCTTGTACGGCTTCGGCGCCGGCCGCAGCGGCACACGCCAACCCTCAGCGCGCATGTCCGCGATCCACGTCGCGGCGAACATGTGCGGGTCGGCCATCCCGACGGCCCATGGTCGGAGGCGGCGGGCGAGTTCGTTGATGGCGTCGTCGATGGCGGGCTGGAAGTCGGGGTCGGTCATGCGGTGTCCAGGGTGAGCTGGTCGAGGCGGCGGGCGGCTTTCTCTGCGTACGCCTCGTTGGCTTCGATGCCGATGGCCCGGCGTCCTGCAGCGCGGGCGGCGTCCAAGGTGCTGCCGCTGCCCGCGAACGGGTCGACCACCAGCCCGCCCGGTGGGCAGGCGTAGCGGATCAGCGGGTCGAGGATGCCGATCGGCTTCTCGGTGGGGTGGATCGCGCCGCGTCGCCACATCGAGGGGTGCTGGATCACCGATCGGGTCAGGCGCGTCCCGTCGTCGGTCCACGTCGCAGACCCGATCTTCCCGGTGTGCGGGACCTGACCTCTACTGGCGTTGCCCTTGGTGCGGTGGGACACATGCACGCGGGGGGTGTCGTGGTGGACCCCGCCCCAGTCGCCCCGATACCAGTGCGTCACATGCTCGTGAACGCGCTTGAACCGGTCGGTCGCGAACCCGGACCCGTTCTGCTTCTCCCAGATGACGTCCTGCGAGAACTTCCACCCCGCGAACTCGTGGGCGTTGTCGAGGAACATCCGCATCGACCCGAAACACCACAGCGACGACGTCACCGAGGCCGCTGTGACGAGCCACCCGGTAGGCCACCGGTCCCACGCCAGGGAGGTCTCCCCGTACGGCGGGTCGGCGACCACGAGATCGGCCGTCACGCCGAGGGTGGGGAGCACTCCGCGGCAGTCGCCGAGGTAGAGGCTCACGGTGCCGTCGGTCCAGTAGGGGGTGGTCATGCCGGGGCCTCGGGGCCGAACCGGCTTGCGATGAGCAGTTCGCGGCCGGTGAGTCGGGTGATCCGGTCCGCCCACGCGATGCTCATGGGTGCCCTTCCGGTGAGCATCTGGGACATGTGCTTGGTCGAGATGCCGAGCGTTTGGGCGGCCTCGGCTTGCGAGAGCCCGGCGACCTTGAGGCAGGCGCGGACTTCGAGACGTAGCGCGGCTTGCAGGTCGTCGGTCATGATGGGGCCTCGGTGGGCGGGTCGAGGGCGCCGAGTATCTGGCGCAGTTTCCATGCCACGTCGGCGGCGGGGACTGAGCCGGAGCCGCGCACGAGCACGTCGGCGAAGGCCTCGATCTCGGCGCGCAGTTTCACGCTGGTGGCCGTGACGTCGGTCCGCCACTGCTCTAGGCGGAAGATGTCGGCTTGGTGGTTGGCGCGGAGCCGCTCCACCTCGGCCACCAGTTCGTCGCGGTGGGACAACACGTCGGAGACTTGCTCGGCGAGCCAGACAACGCAGGTCGACCCTCGGTGGCCGTGGACGTGCATCGCCTTGTCCAGGTCGTCCCACACGACCGTGGACGCGTAGTCCCCGAGCCAGCGGATCACCACGGTGCCGTCAGCGAACTGGGCCCCATAGGCGACCGTCCCGTCACCGGACACGCCCGTAACGTCGGCCTCACGGTGCAGGGCGAACGGCCGGGGACACTCGCCATCGCGGTAGGCGAAGATCGGGCGGGGGTTAAGGTCATCGGTCGACCCGCACTCTGGCGCTGGACAGTCCTCGCGCCAACCCTTGTGTGTGGTCGGCGCTCCCATGGGGTCGTTGCCGCAATGGGTCTCTCTCGTGAATGGGTCGGTCATGACGCTTCCTGCTTCCTCAGGCGGAGATTCGGATACGGCATCGGGGATGCTCGACACACGCCTCGGCGATGTCGCGGAGGTAGCGCAGGGCGCCCTCGTAGTCGCCCCAGCCGTTCGGTGGGTTCATGGCCCGGAAGTGGTCCGGGTTGGCCTCCATGCGCTTCACGCCCTCGGCGAGAGGTCCAGCCGCCTCGGAGCACGGAGCCCCGTCGAACTCTCGGAGGAGCTTGCCCCCGAGGGCGTCGCACCACATCACGCCGACATTGGCGGTGTAGTTGCCGATCTCGACGACATCGACCGCTTGTGTACCGGTGTCGATCTCTAGGTAGGTCCAATAGCTCATGCCGGGATTCCTTTCGCGAGGCGTGCGGCGTGGATGACGTGGATCTCATGGCGTGCGCCCGGATCGTCGGACTCGGCACGGGCCACGAGCGGGCCACCGAAGTCCTCCCGCTCCATCAGCCGTTTCAGCGCAGCCTCGTACTCACGTTGATCAAACTTCTGTTCTTCGAACGCGGCGGGTGTTGCGTCTTCCACATCCGCCACTGATGAGAGAAGAGAGATGTCTTTAGAGGGATAGGTAGTAGAGGGAGTTAGAGGTACTAGGGGCAGACGCTCGTCTGCCCTTTGAGCACTCTCCGTCTGCCCTTTGGCGTCAGAGGGTGGATCGTCGTCTGCCCTTTGTTCGGCCTCTTGAGTGTCCGAGGAGTCGTTATCCACAGGGCTAAAGGGCGGATCGTCGTCTGCCCTTAGCGGGGCGCTGGGAAGGGAGATGCTCGCCGGGAACTCCGGCACCCGGAACCGCATCGCGAGCCCCTTGTGCGCGAAGATCTCCCGGCCGTCCTTGCCAACCTTGATGGGGATGCGGACCTCCAGCCCCCGAGCTCGGAGGCGCTGAAGGACGCGAGAGAGCCCGGTCTTGTCGACCCCTAGCGCATGCTGAATTCGTTCGAACAACGTCTCTTCGTCGCCCCGGTGCCGCCACATCTCCCGCGTGTCCTCATTGCTGCGCTCGGCGATGACCAGCAGAGCGGTCCGCTCGGCCAGGGTCAGATCAGCGGCGACCGGAGTCAGCAGCCATTCCACGACCTCACCCACCAACTTGCCGCTCAAGCCGACCCCTATCCGAATGGTGACCTGCATCTATCTTACGCCAACGCCGCATGTGGCGTATGCCTACACGCCAGTTAACAACGTGGCATCATGGTGGTAGGCCAACCCGTGAGAACATGACCGCGTGAGGGACCCCATGGGAGATGTCGTCGCAGCACGCAAGGCGTACGAGCAGGCGCAGCAAGACGCCCGCCAGCTCGTCGAACGCGCACGCCTGGAACTCGGCAGAGCCATCCGCGAGGCGCGCGAGGAGAACGTGTCCCAAGACGCCATCGCCAAAGAACTCGGGCTGACCCGCGAGCAGGTCCGCCGCTTCCAGCGCGAGTACGAATCCCACTGACCCCTCCTCCTCTCCTCGTCGGTCGGGTAGTGGTCCAGTGAGGGCAGGGAGGGGGAACCTGCCCTCACCGGTGTCAGGCGGGCCGGGCGTACTCGTGCTCACGCCGGTGCTCGTGCACGCACACCCGGCAGATGGTGTGGTGGCCATCCGGGTTACGAGACAGCTGGTTGAACTCGCCGAACGACTTCTCCTCCCCGCAGTTGGCGCACTCCTTGTCACCCGGCGGGAGCGCGGCAGGGGTGTGCTTGGGAAGCTGCCGGCGAAGCCCGCGGCGCTCCTTCTCCGTGGTGCCGCCCCAGATGCCGTACTCCTGGGTCAGCCCGAACGACAGGCACCGCAGGACCACCGGGCAGGACCGGCAGAGCGCGCGGGCCTTGTCGATCTGGTCGGTGAACCCGTCGCCGTCCCCGAGGGGGAACCACAGCTCGGGGTCCTCCTTGCGGCACGCCCCCCGCCTCATCCAGTCGGTAGTCACGGCCCCTCCAACTCGGTGATGTGGATGACCAGCCGGCCGCCCGGTTCAACGGCGCCGAGGCGCATGTCAGGGCCGATCAGGTAGGCGTCGGAGTCATCGGTGAGCACCCCGGCATCCACGACCCCGTCGACCGCTGCTTTGGCGGAGGGGAACAGGTTGTGGACGTCACGCCGGCGGCGGTCCGGCGGCCGGTACTCAACGACGATGTGCGCCCGCTCAAGGTGCGGGACCTTCGCTTCTCTGACGCACCAATAGGCGATGCCACGGAGGTTGCGGGTGAGCCGAGCGCGGGCGTGGTGGTGGATGCGCCGGTTGGCGTTCAGCAGCGCCTCGCCCGCGGGGAGCTCAACGGTCCACATGCGCAGGGAGTTCACGACCGCTCACCACCGTTGAGGAGGTCGGTGAGTTCAGCGAGCAGTTCGGTGTCGGTGCGTCCGATGACGTCGGTGTTCACGAGGTCGCAGGCCCGGTCAAGGGTCATCGAAGCGGCGACCGCCTCAGCGTGGGAGGCGTGCACCTCGTCGATGAGGCGCTGGAGGGCTTTACGCACGGAGGGGATGTGGGCTTTGGCCCCGGCCATCTCTTTGATGGCGGCCATCTCCTCAGGCTGCAAGCGCATCAGGGGCCTCCATCAGGTCGGGCAGGATTTCGGCGCGGCGGGAGTGGCGCCCGTTGGGGCGGGCGAGCAGGCGGGCGGAACCGGCCTGGGCACCGGAGTGCTTGCCGGGCTGGTGGCGGTCTCGCATCAGCCAGGAACCGGTAGCGGCGAGGGTCAGGGCGAGGGAGAACCACAGGGCGGTCATGACCTGCGCCCCTCGTGAGGCCACGTGACGGGCTTGGAGCGACGCACGGTGACCGTCGCCCCGAGTTCGCGCAGCCGCTTGGTGCGCCGGTAAGCGCTGGCAGAGCCGAGGAACAGGCGTTCGGCTGGCCACTTGAAGGTGTTGTCGGGGCGGACGTACTCACTGCCGCCCTCGTCGTACGGGCCGTTGTGCTCGCGCGCCTTCTCCCAGTCGCAGGAGCCGTTGTCGTAGACCGTGCACGGCTTCACCTCGCCGGTAATCCAGCTGGCCTCGTTGAGGTCGTGCTTGTCGTGCCAGTTGGTCGGGCGCCATCCGGGCTTGTCGTGGCCGTCGGGGTAGGTGATGTCGAGCCGGTAGACGCGTGTCGTCATGGCTTCTCGCCCTCCCCGGTGTCGGCCGGGGCGTCCGGCACGGTGGAGATCGGGGACAGGCAGTCGCACTGGTAGGCGTCGCACGCGCGTGGGTGTGGCTTTGGGCGGTCGCCCGCCTTCCCAGACCAGAGACCCCAGTGGTTGCGGACGAGATGACCGCAGACGCACGCCTCGCGCTCGTCGTCGGCGTCGCGGCCCTTACCCTCGGCGACGACCTTCTCGACGCTGTAGCCGGTGACCTCGTAGGCGGGTGCCTCGCCGTCGTCGATGACCTGCTCGGCGGCGTCGGCGCTCTCGGCGTCGATGACCCACTCGACGTCCCACGTGGCGTAGACCCTGTACTCAGGCATCGGTCTCGTCCTCCTTCGGGGCGTCCGGCACGGTGGTCTCAGCGGGGGCCTCGGGCTCGTCTGCGGGCAGCACGGGGACGAACTCCTGGGTGGCTGAGATCTCCCGCTCGTGCTCCATGTCCACCGGCACGGCATGCACAGGGCGACTGCTGGGGCACAGCCAGCGCCCCTCCTCCAGGTGCCAGCCCGCCTGTAGGGCGAAGGCGTACAGCACCTCCGAGGAGCACGACGGCAACTGTCGGGGGGTGACACCGGGTGCCCAGTCCGGGCGGTGTGTCGGCAGCACGTAGCGGGCGTCGCAGCCGGTCTGAGCGCACGGGAGGGTCACGTCGGGGACGGGGATGCCGCCCTCGTAGCGGATGGACAGTTCCCTGTGGGGACCGGCCTTCCAGGTGGTCTGCTCACTCACCGGGCTCACCGCCGTTGATGGCGCCCATGACGAGCGCGGTCAGTTCGGCGACCGTCATGGCGTTCAGGTCGACGCCCTCAATGTCGGCATCGGCGAAGGTCTGATGGACGCGCTGCTCGGGGGTGTTCGCCTCTGCTTCGCCGTCCTCGCGGTCCTTGTGCGCGGCCTCCTGGATCATCCGGATGGCGGCGATGCAGTCCTCGCGGGAGATCGCGTCGTCGCCCTTGTTCTCGGCGATGTGCTCGTAGATCTCCACGGCGTCGCAGGTGAAGGGGAGGTTGGTGTTCCAGTCCTCGTCCTCCACGGCAAAGCCGATGCCAATGGTCATGAACTTCGGGAAGCCGACGATGGCCTGCTTGTCGCTGAGCATCACGCGATAGGCCCAGTAGTCCTCACCGAGACTCGGGGTGATCATAAGCGGGCCGATCTCGGCGGTCCGGTTCTCCTGGCCTCGGACTTCCAGCGTCAGGTCGGTACGCTCTGTCATGACTCTGTTCCTTTCGAGGGGTTCGGGGTCGTCTCATCGGCCGTCTCGGTGGCACCCGAGGCGGCCTTTGTCTTCAGGTCGGCGAGCAGCCGGTCAGTGCCGGGGTGGTCGACGAGGCGCGTCCATCCGCCCTCGTCGTTGAGGAGCACCCAGCCGTACAAGGCGTGCTCGACAGGCTTCGCGGACGGAGGGAAATTGCCGTTCGTCGACACCGAGAAGCCCAGCCTCATCGCCTCGGCGGGCCAGGCACCGATCCACCCGTGGCAGCCCGTCGTCGGGGTCCCGCAGACCAGCAGGAGATTGCTCGGCAGGTTGATCGCCGGGTTGCGGCTACCTCCCGACGCCCGGTTGCGCCGGTGGTGCTCGTCTGACTCCTGGAACATGACGTCTCGGCCGCACCGGGCGCACCGCCAGTTGTCCCGCTGGCGGACGATGTCCCGCACGGCCTGCGTCGGCCCGGTGCTGCGCCGGCGCTTCACGACCTCACCGACTCGTACATCGCCCGCACCGAAGCGCCGATCGACTGGAACGCCGACAGTTCGTCCTTCAGTGCCCACGCGGTCCGCTCGGCGTAGTTGAACGCGATCTCCGCTGTCTCGGCGGCCTCCCGCTCCTCGATCGTGTCGATCTGCGCCTGGTACTTGCGGTCAGGGATCGACCCCTCGGCCGCCTTGTAGGCGAAGGCGAACGCGAGGTCGAACTCCCGGCGAAGCTTCTTGGCCTTGGCTTCGGCGTCGGTGACGACCCGGACGCCCTTGGCGATGCGCTCTCGCACCTCGGAGATGTGCCGCTCGACGTCGACCGGGTTCAGGGGTGAGTCGCTCATGTCGGCTCACCGCCCGTCGCCCACGGGTCATCAGGGACGGGGGCCGTCACGCGCTCGGCGA
Organism: Streptomyces sp.; assembly: GCF_036566765.1. Classification (GTDB taxonomy): domain Bacteria; phylum Actinomycetota; class Actinomycetes; order Streptomycetales; family Streptomycetaceae; genus Streptomyces. Next base: position 4,635 of record NZ_DATCVQ010000070.1, on the reverse strand, counting down.
GCTTCGGGTTGGCCATGGTGTCCTTGACCATCCGGTTGTGCGTGGCCTGCTGCTCCTTGGTCATCTCGCCGTTGGCCGCGAGCTGCTCATCGGTGGCGCGGGACCGGGAGGTCGAGCCGTCCTTGTTCGCCGGGCGGGCGTCGATGGCCTCCTGCCGCTTCACACCGAGCGTCCACAGGTGCGCCTCGTGCACCGGCTCGCATCGGCCGGCGAGCTTGCGGGCCTTGATCTCGTTCGCCAGCGTCGTCAGCTCTCCACGGCTGGTGGCCGCGCCGATGCGGGTCTCCATGTCGGCGAGCCACGCGTGGTCGGTGTGCTGTACGGCGGGGGCCTCCTGAGGGGCACGCCGCTGCCGGTCAGCGGAACCACCTGCGGCGACGGCGTTCTCGGCGGACGGGTCGGCGCGGTCGCCCTTGGCCCACAGGTCCAGCGCCACCCCGAACCGCATGGCGGCATTCCGCAGGGCGTCGCCGATGAGCACCTTGACGGCGTCGTTCTGGCCGGACGGGCACGACCCGTAGCCGCGCCGGGTGACACCGAGGACGGTCAGCTTGATCCACATGCCGACCGGGTTGCCCTTGTCGTCGGTGTCCAGCAGTGGGAGGCCGTGCTCGTCCTCGGCGGCCGGGTCCCACGACCACGCCGGGTCGGTCTCCAGCAGGCGGCGGGTAACGTCGGCGTGCCCGACATAGTCGAGGTGAATGTGGGCGGAGGACACCCACGCGTTGCACTCGTCGCAGCGCTGCTTCTTGTGGTTGACGTTGTTGCAGTTCTTCCGGAAGTCGGAACAGTCGCGGCAGGTGACGCGCGGGAGCTTCCCGACGTGCTCGGGAGGGAACGGCTCCAGCAGGCTCAGCAGCGCCGCCCCGTCGGTCGTCGTCTCGGTCACGGTCTGCCTCCTTCCAGCTTGTCGAGGGCGGCTTCGATGCGGTCGCGGATGTAGTCGTCTGCCTGCTCGTCCCGGCAGGTGCCGACGGCGTCGGGGATGATCTCCGGCCACGGGGCGTCGCGCAGGCACACCGCCTCGCACAACTCCTCGAACCACTCCATGGCCAGGTCCTCGGGCAGCGGGGACAGCTCGGCGAGGCGCTGGGGCAGGTGTGGGACGGGGTGCTCGGCGAGGGTCTCCAACTGGTCGCGTCGGGTCTCGGTGACCGGGAGCGGGGGGACGAGGTGGGGGGTCACGACCCACCCCCGGTGAGGAGGTCGAGGTAGATGTCCCGGTGCCTCGCGTTGCCCACGACCAGGGCGAAGGCGAGTTGCTGGAACACGCCCCACCGCCACATCGGTGAACGGGCCGGGCGGCACGCCTTCAGCAGGGCCTGGACCTCGCTCTGCCGGTTGTCGAGCAGGCCGCTGTTCCACTCGCGGGCGTAGTCGAGCAGGGCCATGCGGACCTCGTGGCGGCTCACACCGCACCTCCGGCGGTCTCAGGGGTCCACCGGCCGGTGATGACCTCGCGGTGCACCAGCAGGGCGGAGGCGCTCACACGGCGGCGCAGATGGTCGCGCATCGCCTCGGCCTGCTCGTGGTCGTCGCACTCGTCCAGGACGTAGCGCTTCAGGCCCTTGCTGTAGGAGAAGACTCCCCACTCGGTGGTGGTCTCGGGGGCGTCGTGCTCGGCGAGAGCGGCGGGGATCACGACCCACCCCCGTTGATCTGCCGGGCGATCAGCAGCAGGTGGTAGCTGACGGCGGACTCGTCGTGCTGGTGGTCGGCGTCGAGGTGGGGGTCGAGGGTGTCGAAGAAGTCGGCGGTGAGGTCGAGGGCCGTGGCGAGGGCGTGCCCGATCGCCGCTGTGAAGGGCGTGGGGTCGCCCTTCCAGGACGGGTCGGCGCGCATCTCTTCCAGAGCGGCGGCGACCCTCCTGCGCAGTTCGGTCGCGGCGGCTCGCAGTTCGGAGGAGGCGGTCATCGGAAGTACCCCTCTCGCACCATGTCTTCGCCGACCTCACGCAGCCGGAGGCGCTCGGCGGCGGCCTCCGGGGAGATGCGGCGGGCGCGGAGGGTGAACCAGCAGGCGACCAGGACCATGGCGGAGACCGTGGCGGCGAGGATGGCGGCGACCAGAACGGCGCGGTCGAATGGGGTCATGACGCACGCTCCGGCAACCAGGCCAGCTCCGTGGCGTGCACGTGGACGAATCCGCAGAAGCACTGGCCTCGCCGGATCCGGCAGACGTTCACGCCGATCACGGCCGGGTTGACGTAGTGCGCCTCCGCGAAGTGCGGGGCGGTTCCTTCGAGGCGTGTCTCGGGCACAACCGTCACGTCGTAGCCCTTGGCCGGCCCAAAGCTGGACTCGCGCTCGACCCGGGCGAGGTTGCGCCCGACGATGACCGGTGTGCCGTCGGGGATCGCGGTCATGACGCCAGCTCCAGCCCGTGCCCTGCGAGCACCGTCCGAACCTCGCGCTCCGACCCCTCACCGAAGCCCCGGATTTCCCGCAGTTCATCCATCGACCACTCGACAACCTGACCGACGGTCTTGATGTCGTATCGACCGAGCATGCGGACGACGCGAGCTGGCAGACCGAGGACCCGGATGGACGCGGTGAGCAGTTCCTCCCGCTCCGCCTCGGTGAGCGCCCGGACCTCCGGCCGCTTCTCGGCGGGCAGGTAGACCACGTGGCGCACGGTGACGGCCTCGGTGCCGGTGTAGACGAACCCTTCGAATGGGTTCGGCAGTCCGGAGTCGTAGGCGAAGTCGAGTCGGCTCCAGTGGCCATCGGCGACGTCGGCCACCTCGGCGTCGATGGTGATGCGGACCTTGTCGCCGGGCTTGAAGGTGGCGGTCATGCCTGCTCACCCCTCAGCAGCGCCTCGACCTGAGCGCGGGAGTAGCGGCGGCGGTTGCCGATCGTGGAGACCGAGTCGAGCTTGCCTGCCTTCGCCCACCTGGCCACGGTGGTGGTGTTGACCCGCATCGCCTTGGCGACCTCGGCGGGGGTCATCAGGTTCGTGAAGTCAACGCCGTTGATGATCAGCGGCTCGGAGAACACCGAGCCGGGCTGGGTGGTGACGATCGGGTCGTTACTCTGGTCGTTCATGGGGCCCTTGCCTTTCTGTGGGATGGGGCTCCGCGCCCCCTTGGCCGGTGCCTGGCTGAGGGGGCGCACTACGTGTGGGTGGTCTTGACGGTGCGCTCGTCGAGGAAGGCGTCGAGGTCGCGGATGCGGTACACCACGGCGCGGCCGGCGCGGATGTAGCGGGGGCCTTTGCCTCGGTTGCGCCAGTTCTCCAAGGTCCGGTTGGCGACGCCGATGTAGGTGGCGGCCTCGGGGGTCTTGAGGGTGGTGCGGCGGTCGGTGGCGGTGGCCATCAGGCGGGGTCCCAGCGGACGACCTCATACCGGCCGAAGCCCTGGGAGCGGGAAGCGCCGATGCCCTGCTGCTCGCCGGTGAGCCAGATCATCGCCCACTGTTCGGCGGTGAAGTCGTGGTCGGTGATGACCGTGAAGTCGATCTTCGCGTCGTCGACGTACTCCTCGTACTGGATGCCGGTGCCGCGCCATGTGTGGACGAACCGCTGCGTGATTCCGGTGGCCTCGGAGACGCCGAGGTGCAGCCGGTCCTCGACGACCATCACGTGCTCGGCGAGGTAGGACAGCAGGCCCTTGTTCGTCTTGCCCCAGCCTCGGGCGTTGAGCTTGCCGGAGGCGACGGCCACGGAAGCGGCCTCCTTCAGCGCGGCCTTGAGCTGGCGACCTTCGATGTAGAGGCCGGTGTCGTCGCGCTTGAAGCCATTGAGGTGCTTGAGGCTGTCGACCTCGGCGGCGGCCTGGTCGACGTCCACGCCGCGCTCGGCCATGGTCTTGGCGACGGCCTCGCGGATCAGGTCGTCCTTGTCGGCGAGCTTGGTCTTGAGCCAGGACTCGGCGACCTTCGAGTCGGTGGGGGTGCCGCCGGCGATGGTGCGGACGTTGAGTGTGCCGTTGAAGCGGTGCGGCCATGCCTTCTCGGTGTGGCGGGCGAAGACGGAGGTCATGTCAGTTCCTCTCGGGAAGTCGGCGAGGGGTGGGCTGTGGCGGGGCAGGCGAGGGCGGGACTGCGGGGGGCAGGGGAGTCGGAGAGGGATGGCCCGAGTTGCTCTGCGCAGGGAAGTCGGGTAGGGCGGCGCGGGAAGGGGCAGGGCCGGGTTGTCGGTTGGGCAGAGACGGGGAGTCGGGATGGGGTGGCCCGGATTGGGGCTGGCCGGAGAAGGCGCGAGACGCGGCGGGAAGGGGTGGGACGGGAAGTCGGGATGGATGGGTGTGAGCGGGACAGGCGCGGGAGGGGAAGTCGAGCAGGGCCGGGTTGCGAGGGATCGGCATGGGAGGTCGGGATGGGTAGGTGTAGGCAGATCTGGGCTGCGGAGGGGAGTCGGGCAGGGCGGGCACGCGGTGACAGGCCAGGGGTCGGGTAGTCGGAGGGACGAGGGCTGCTGAGATCTGCGATGGCGTGGGGCGGGAAGTCGGGCTGGGACGGGGCGGGCAGTGTTGGCGCGGCAGGGGTAGTCGGGAAGGCTGGGGCCGGGGTGACGTGCGTTGACATGGGGAGTCGGTGTGGATGAGGCGGGACTGGGGGAGGGCGGGGAAGTCGACGGGGGCTGGGATGACACAGGCGTGGGAAGGGAAGTCGGGAGGGGCGGGGGGCGGCG
>NZ_DATCVQ010000069.1:0-3119 GCF_036566765.1 Streptomyces sp. | reverse complement strand
CCACGACTGCGCCGCCGCGCGCACCGAGGCGTACGTCGACACCACCCTCGAGCCGGGCATGTGCCTGACCGTCGAGCCCGGACTGTACTTCCAGGCCGACGACCTGACGGTGCCGCAGGAGTACCGGGGCATCGGCGTCCGCATCGAGGACGACATCCTCGTCACCGACGACGGCAACCGAAACCTCTCCGCCGCGCTGCCGCGCCGCTCCGACGACGTCGAGGCGTGGATGGCCGCCCTGAAGGGCTGATCCAGCCGGTCTCGAGTCCGCGCGCCATGCGCTGACCCCCTGGTCAGCAACCGGGGACCCTCGACCTCACTCATAGGGGGATTCACGCTGACCGCATGCTGAGTTCGCTGACACATTGCCAGTCGGACGCCGAAGCCTCCTGCGGCAGGATCGACAGGAAGATCATGCTGTCCGACGGGAGGCGGATCGTCGCAAGGCGCGCTACCCTCCCGGAGCATGTTTGACACGGACACGACACCCAAGAGGGCGGCCTGCAGGAGTTCCAACACCTCACCGGGGCGAAGAACCGGCCTCCGCCTCCTGGTGTTGCTCTTCCTGCTGGCCCTCCTCGGCGCACCGAACGCCTCGGCGTCCACGCCCCCGCAGCCGGCGTCCGCCGCCCCGGCGGCGGACGCCGCCACCCGCTGGGGCGACCGGCGCCTCGACGAAGTCTCCTTCCTCACCACCCACAACGCCTTCACCAACTACGAGGACTCCCGCTGGAGTTCGGTGAACCAGTCCGAATCGGTCCGCGCCCAGCTCGAGGGCGGGGTCCGCGGCCTGAGCCTCGACACGCACTGGTACGAGCACAGCACCTGGCTGTGCGTCATCAGCTTCGGCAGCGACTGCTACCCCAGCGACGTCTACCTGTGCCACGGCGACTGCAAGACCTTCGCCGGAGCCACGTACGCACTGCCCAGGCAGTCCTTCCACGGGACCGTGCAGACCGTGGTGGACTTCCTCACCACCCACCCGCAGGAGGTGGTGACCGTCTTCCTGGAGGACTACGTCAGCGCCGAACAGCTCCGGCAGTCCCTCGGCAGGGTCCGCGGGGTCGACGAGCTGCTCTTCCGGCCCGACGAGTGGGGCGTACGGCAGAAGGGCTGGCCGAAGGTGGCCGACCTCGTCACCGCCGGCAAGCGCCTGCTGCTCTTCTCCGACCGGTCGGACCGCGAGCACCTGGGCGTCATGTACGACAGGTCCTGGACGGTGAGCAATTACTGGAGCCTCGGCGACCTGGGCGACGACCTCGCGTGCGTCACCCGCTGGCCCGACCTGCCCCTGGACCGGCAGGAACCCGGATTCCGGAGGCTGTTCACGATGAGCCACCACCGCAACGTGCCCACGGTCCTCACGGCGGCCCTGGACAACGGCGCCAAGCTCAGAAACCGCATCGCCGGGCAGTGCCGGACCGCAACCGGAGGCCGCGCTCCCAACTTCGTCTCCGTCGACTTCCACCGCCTATCCGACGGCAGCGGCCACACCCCCGCGTCGATCGTCGCGGAGCTCAACAGGGCCCCGTGAGGGCGTCGGTCCCCGATGGCGCCCGGGACCGGAAGGCACCGCAAGCCGTGACACCGGTGAGGGCCCTGCCGGATGGCCGGCGGGGCCCTCCTTGCATGTGGCCTTGCCGGTGGCGGCTGCACGGTCAGCGCTTGATGCGTCCGCGGACCGCGAGAACGGCGAGGGCGAGAAGGGTGAGTACCTCGATGCAGGTGCCCGCGGTCGTCAGATCCTGTCCATTGGAGCGGAACCCCACGGAGTTGAAGGTGACGTTCAGGGCCTTCTCGAAGCGCTTGCCGGTGAACCTGTTCCCGGTGGGGTTCTGCGGGTCGTCGTTCTCGATTTCGAACGTGACCCGGCCACCACCGGGCGGCACGACGCCGGTCGCTTGCTGTTCCCGGGAATCCTGGGGGATCCCGCACCCCATCAGCAAGATGACGGTCAAGAGCAGGGCGGCGCCGAGCCAGCCCAGGGCCCTGGAGGGTGCGTGACCCGCTCGATCGCGCCGTGCGGCCGATGAGCCTTCCCCAACCGGTCGGACAGGCGAATCAGCGCAGTCCGGCGAAGAGATCGTTTTCAGGTACGGCCGCGCCGGTGGCGTCCTTGACACGTACGAAGGTCTCCATGCCCATCAACTCGCCGAACCTCTCCTTGCCCATCTTGAGGAAGAAGATGTTCTCGCCCTGACTGGCGTGCGCGGCCAGCGCGTCGAACTTCTGGCCGCTGAAGGCGGTGGTGTCCACCCACGTGGTGATCTCATCGTCGGGGAGGCCGATCTCGGCCATCGCGGCCGCCTCGGCCGGATCCGGCTCCGGCATGTCCGGATGGAACTCGCGCATGATCTCCCCGAACCGCTGCATTCCCGAGCGGGGCATCGTCGTCCAGTACACCTTCGGTGTCAGCTCGGTCATCTCCAGCGCCGCCATCGTGATGCGGTGGGCCTGGATGTGGTCGGGGTGGCCGTAGAAGCCGTTCTCGTCGTAGGTGACGACCACATCGGGCCGGTAGTGCCGCATGAGTTCCGCGAGCCGGGCGGCACCTTCCTCCACGGGGGTCTGCCAGAAGGACCCGGGGGCGTCGTTGCTCGGCCAGCCCATCATTCCGGAGTCGGCATAGTCCAGCGTCTCCAGATCACTGACCTTCAGGACCTCACAGCTCGCCTCGAGTTCTTGACGGCGCATCGAGGCGACGGCCGCCGGATCGTGCCCGGGATCGCCTGGCTTGACACCCCCCGGTCCATCACCGCAACCGCCGTCAGTACACGTCACGAGAACCGTGCGGATGCCCTCCGCCGCGTACCGCGCGAGGACCCCTCCCGTTCCGGTGGCCTCGTCGTCGGGGTGGGCGTGCACTGCCATGAGCGTCAAAGGCCGGTCAGTCATGAAAAAATCCTCCAGCAGAACAGTCTTGGCCCGAGTGCGCGGCGGGCGTACCGCAATGACAGGGTCCGGTTCCTGTGGGGGCGGACGACCTTGTTGTCTCCGCCCACCGGTGCGGCACCGGTCCTCGGTAGCTGCAACAGTGCCAGCCGGACCGGCTGTTCCCGTCGCCACCGACCAAAATGCCGTCCGGGTCTGCGCCGAGACCGTCGTCGACCATCAACAGC
>NZ_DATCVQ010000068.1:0-31621 GCF_036566765.1 Streptomyces sp. | reverse complement strand
GGGCCCGCAGCATCTGGCCACCGTGCTCGCCGAGCCGCCGGCCGCCGAGGCGGACGCCCCGGCCCCGCCGCGCCGCGCCGAGGTGCGGTACTACGACTACGCGCGCGACGAGCTCATCACCCGCACCGTGAACCTGGACAGCGGAAAGGTGGAGAGTGCGCAGGCCCAGCGCGGGGTGCAGCCCTCGGCGCACCCCGCCGAACTGCGCGAGGCGCTGGAGCTCATCCTGGCGAGCCCGCTCGGCAAGGGCGTCAAGGAGGACTACAAGGACGCCACCGGGAAGGCGCTGACCTCGCCCGACCAGCTCTGGTTCAACGGCGACGCGTACCGGACCTACCGCGAGGCGAACGTGCCCGACGCGCTGAAGAAGTGCGGCGAGCACCGCTGCGTACGGCTCGTCACCAAGGTCCGGAACGGCTCGTGGATCGACACCCGGAACCTGATCGTCGACCTCAGCGCCCGGACCGTGACCCGCGTCGGCTGACCACCCGCGCCGGTCCACACCTCGACACACCTCTCATCCCTTTTCGCACGTCCGTACGAGGGAGTTCGTTCGTCATGCTCGTTTCCCGACTCCGCCGCGCCCGCAGGCACGGCGCCGTCCTCGCCGCCGCCGCACTGCTCGGCACGGCCACCGCCGCCGCGGGCCCGGTGACCGCCACCGCCTCGGCCGCTCCCGCGCCCGCCGCCGACTGCTCCGCCGCGTACCGCGTCGAGCAGAAGCTCGACGGCGGCACTGCCTGGCGCATGTGCTGGCGCTACGACATCGAACACGGGCTGATCCTGGACAAGATCACCTACCAGCCCAAGAGCGCCGCCGTCCCGATCCGCGTCATGAACAGCGCCAAGCTCGCCCAGATCCATGTGCCGTACGACGACGGCAACGCCGAGTACGACGACCTCACCGGTGCCGGGTTCGGCTGGGGCCTGCAGAACCTGCGCCCGGCCGAGTGCCCCGGCGGCACCATCACGCCCGTCCGGGTCCCCGAGGTGGGCACCGTCAACGGGCTGTGCACCACGACCCGCGCCCGCGGCCACGCGTATCGGATGGCCAACGACGAGGGCACCAAGGTCTGGCAGGCCCAGGGCAAGGACCTGCTCGTCTACACCGTCAACAAGGTGGCCTGGTACGAGTACATCACCGAGTGGCGGTTCTCCTCCGACGGCACCATCGCCGCCAACGTCGGCGCCACCGGCAGCCTCTCCCCGGGTGACTACAACGCCACCGACGGCCGCGGCTGGCCGATCGGACCCGGCGCCCGCTCGTACGCCACCAGCCATGCCCACAACGTGTTCTGGCGGCTCGACTTCGGGCTCGACGGCAGCGTGAAGGACCGGATCGAGCAGTTCGACTCCACCGTCACCCCGCCGAGCGGCGACGGGACGCCGACCGTGAAGACCACCCGCACCCCGATGACCAAGGAGTTCGCCGGGGACGCCAAGACGATGCGCTGGTGGCGGGTGGTGAGCGCCAACGGCAAGAACAAGGACGGCCACCCGCGCTCGTACGAGATCGTGCCCGGGCCCACCGCCAAGCACGCCGGCCGCGGCTTCACCAAGCACGACGTGTTCGTCACGCAGACCCGCGCCTGCGAGCAGTTCGCCAGCAACAACATCCGCAACTGCGGGACGGGCGCGCCCGACAGCGTCGACAAGTGGGTGAACGGCGAGACGCTGACCGATCCGGCGGTCTGGGTCAACATCGGGTTCCATCACATCGCCCGGGACGAGGACCAGCAGCCGATGCCGGTCCACTGGCAGGGATTCCAGCTCGCGCCCAGGGACGTAACCGCTATGAATCCGCTCACTCCGGCAGATCTCGCCGACCAGAACGGGGCCCCTGCTCAGGGCAGTTGAGTCGCGAGCCTGTCGATCCGGCTGCACCGCCTCCTTCTCCCGGAGTACCCTTCCTTGATCGTTGGCTACGGGCGTCCAGGAGCAGAAGGCGGTGCGCGGGTGAGCTCGGGAGGTTTGGAGCTTCCCCCAGGTGACGCGGGACGCGAGGGGGACCCCGTGAGCCCCGTCGACCCGGACACCCTCGTCGTGCCGCCGGGCGCGGTCCCGCTGGTGCGGCCGATGGAGATCGGGGCGGAACTCGACTGGGGCGCGGAGGCGTGGAGCGAGGTCCGTACCCGGGCGCAGCGGGCCGGCCGCGCCTACATCTGGCTGAATCTCGTCGAACAGCGGCTGCGGGCCGTGGTCGCCGCCGTGCTGCGCCCGGTGTACGAGCCGGTGCACGGCGAGGACTGGGTGGTGGCCGCGGCCGGGCCCGCCGGGCAGGAGTGGGTGCAGCGGGCGGTCGCGGTGCGCGAGGTGTCCCGGCGCAAGGGCTATCTGCTCGACCCGGCCGACGACAACGTCCTCAGCTTCCTCACGCTCCCGCAGCTGCGGGAGCTGATGGTGCAGCACTGGCCCTGCTTCGAGCCGTACTTCGACGACCGGCGCGAGGTGGAGCTGGCCCTCGACGAGCTGGAGGTCACCCGCAACGTCGTCTCCCGCAACCGGGCCCTGTCGCTGACCGTGCTCGCCCAGTCGGAGCGGGCCTCCGCCCGTCTCCTGGAGATCCTGGGCAGCGGTGCGGGCGTGCCGTCCGCGGACCGGCTGCCGGTCGACGCGGTCGAGGACCTGGTGGGGGACCGGTACGCGGACGTGGTCTCGGTCCACCCGGACCGGGTGCGGTTGCAGCGGCAGCTGCCGGCCGAGGACCTGTTCGGCGGGGCGCGCCGGCTCGACGCCACCGGGATAGGCCTGAACCTGCTGGTGCAGAACTTCTCCGGGCGACGCCTGGTGCGGCTGGCCGAATCCGGCTGCCGGATACGGCTGCTTTTCCTCAACCCGGCGAGCAGCGCGGTCAAGCGGCGCGAGCGGGAACTGGGGCTCCGCAAGGGCGAGTTGAGCCGCTCGGTGGAGATGAACATCCTGCACATGCGGCGGGTGCGCTCGAAGCTGCGCGACCCGGGCGCGTTCCAGATCCACGTCTTCGACGAGACCCCGCGGTTCACCGCGTACCTGGTGGACGGGGACGGGCCGGACGGGGTCGCGGTCGTCCAGTCCTATCTGCGCCGGGCGCGGGGCATGGAGGCCCCGGTGCTCGTGCTGCGCGGCGGCGGCCGGAACGTGCTCCGGGAGGAGCGGCCGGGCGGCGAGGGGGAACACGGACTCTTCACCACCTACCGGGAGGAGTTCGAGTCGGTCTGGCTCGATTCCCGTCCTGTTTCATGAGGTTTGACCGATTCTTCCCTGGGGGTCGAGGGGCTGTCCCGGGGGCGTTGTCAGTGGCGCGTGCGAGGGTGGTCGGCACCACGGGGGAGATCACGTAAGGAGGACCCGATGGCCTGGCATGGGGAACCGCTGGTCGGCTTCGACCTGGAGACGACCGGCACCGATCCGCTGGAGGCGCGGATCGTGACGGCCTCGGTCGTCGGCGTCGACGGGGGGCGCGTGGTGCGCCAGCGCGACTGGCTCGCCGACCCGGGCATCCGCATCCCGGAGCAGGCGTCCGCCATCCACGGCATCAGCAGCGAGCGCGCGGCGGCCGAGGGGCGGCCGGTGCGCGAGGTGGCCGACGAGATCGCCGAGACGCTGACCGGGTACTGGAACCAGGGCGTCCCGGTCGTCGCGTACAACGCCTCCTTCGACCTGACCCTGCTCTCGGCCGAACTGCTCCGGCACGGACTGCCCTCGCTGGGCGAACGGCTCGGCGGCGCGATAGGCCCGGTCGTCGACCCGTACACCATCGACCGCCACGTGGACCGCTACCGACGCGGCAAGCGCACCCTGGAGGCGGTCTGCGCGGAGTACGACGTCGTCCTCGACGCGGCCCACCAGGCGGCCGCGGACGCGCTGGCCGCGGTCCGGGTCGCCGTGGCGATAGCCGAGCGGCACCCGACGGTGGCCGCCCTCACCCCCGCCGAGCTGCACGCGCGCCAGATCGACTGGTACCGCGAGCGGGCCGTGGACTTCCAGGCCTTCCTGCGCAGGAAGGGCGACCCGGAGGCGTCCGTCGACCCGTCGTGGCCGCTGCGGGACCTCGCGCCCGTCGCCGGCTGAGCCGGGGCCGTCAGCGGGCGGGGTTCTCCGCGAGGAAGTCCAGGAGCAGCGCGTTGACCCGCTCCGGCGCATCCAGAGTGAGCCAGTGGCCCGTGTCCTCGATCCGCTCGTAGCGCCAGGAGCCGGCCACGTGCTTGGCGGTGCCGGACATGGACTGCTCGGTGAGGAACGGGTCGCCGGTGCTCCACACGCCCATGACCGGGCCGGGCAGCGGCGGCAGTTCGAAGGCCGGGCCGAACAGGACCTCGGGCGGCATGCCCGCCCGGTAGATGTTCAGGGCGGCGGTGAGCGCGCCGGGCGCGCGCAGCGGCTCCAGGACCGCCTCCGTGTCGGGGTGCCCGTCCAGCATGTGGCGGAGGTTGGCGAAGTCGTCCCGCGCCAGCCAGTCCTCGGAGACGCCCGCGTGCTGGAACAGGAGCATGTACCAGGACTGCTGCTTCTGCGCCCAGCCCGCGTCCCGGATCGCCGCGAAATGCCCCACCGACAGCAGGCTCAGGCTCGCCACCCGGTCCGGCACGGTCTGGGCGACGCCCTGCGCGATGCCCGAGCCCCAGTCGTGGCCGACCAGATGGAATCGGTCGACGTCCAGCCGCGCGAGCAGTTCGAGCAGGTCGCCCACGTGCTTCGCGGGGTGGTACGCCTCCGGGCCGGCCTCGGGCCGGTCCGACGCGCCGAAGCCGCGCAGGGTGGGGGCGATCGTGCGGTAGCCGGCCGCGTTCAGGGCGGCGACCTGGTGCCGCCAGAGGTGGTGCGAGTCGGGGAAGCCGTGCACCAGCAGCACGGCCGGTCCCTCGCCGCTCGCCTCGACGTCCAGGGTCACCTCGGACAGTTCCACGCGCATCACAACACCTCGTCCTGGCAGGGGATTTCGGTCCCGGCCATGATGTCAGAACGCGTGAGGTCAGAAGGGGTACCAGCGCACCTCCGGGTCGCCGTCGCGCAGCGAGGCCACCCGGCGCTCGAATTCGGCCAGGGCCTTGGCGTTGGTCGGGGCGTGCTGGGCGACCCAGGCGCAGCTCGCGGTCTCCCGTGCGCCGCGCAGTACCGCGCAGCCCTCCCACTCCCGCACGTCCCAGCCGTACGCCTCGGTGAACGCGTCGTAGGCGGCCGGGTCGAGGCCGTACCGGTCGCGGGAGAGCGCCAGGACCACCAGATCGTGCTCGCGCAGGTCCGAGGAGAAGGTCTCCAGGTCGACCAGGACCGGCCCGTCGGGGCCGACGTGCACATTGCGGGGGAGCGCGTCGCCGTGGATCGGGCCCGGCGTCAGCCGCGGGGTGAGCGCGGCGGCCGCCGGGGCGAAGGAGTCCCGCCGTTCCCGCAGATAGGCCGCGTCCGCCGGGTCGATCGCCTCGCCGGCGAGCCGTAGCCAGCGCTCGACCCCGCCGAGCAGGTCACGGCGGGGCAGCGCGAGGCCCTCCGGCTCGGGCAGGGCGTGCACCTGCCGGAGCAGCGGGGCGAGGTCCCGCGGCTCGGCCGGGCGCACCGCCTCGGGCAGCCGGCGCCAGAGGGTGACCGGGTGCCCGTCCACCAGCAGGGCCTTGGGCTCGGCCGGGCGCACGGCGGGCACGCCCGCCTCCGCCAGCCAGCCGGCCAGGGCGAGCTCCCGCTCGGCGCGGTCGAGCAGCTCCGCGTCCCGGCCGATCTTCACCACCACGTCGCCCGCGGCGAAGACCGCGTTCTCGCCCAGCGCCAGCAGCGCGGCGTCCGCCGGCGGCAGTCCCGCGGCGGCCAGGATCTCCCGTGCCCGCGCCTCATCCATCGATGTCTCCCCAGCTCCCGGTGCGAATGCGACAAAGTCTCGCATCGACGCAGGCCGCCTTGACGAACCGACGACCCGTCAGGACCATGACCGGAGGCGGGTTCTACTTCACAAAGGGCACCAAAAGGGGTCGAATTGTGAGTTCAGTGACCGCAACGAAGCGGTCCGGCGGAACGGAGTCGGCCGCCGGCCGAAGACCGGACAGAGGACGGCGCGACCACGGCGCCTGGTTCCTCGTGCTGCCCGCGCTCCTCCCGATCCTGCTGCTCAGCGTCGGCCCGCTGCTCTACGGCATCGCCCTGGCCTTCACCGACGCCCAGTCCGGCCGCACCCAGGCCACCCAGTGGGTCGGCGCCCTCAACTTCCAGGACCTCCTGCACGACACCCTCTTCTGGGACTCCTTCCGGATCGGCCTGCTCTGGGCGGTCGGCGTCACGGTCCCGCAGTTCCTGCTCGCCCTGGGCCTCGCCCTGCTGCTCAACGAGAAGCTCCGCTTCCGCTGGCTGGCGAGAGCGCTCGCGATCATCCCGTGGGCCATGCCCGAGGTCGTCGTCGGCATCATGTGGCGGCTGGTCTACAACCCCGACGCGGGCATCCTCAACGAGAGCATTCGCGACCTCGGTCTGGGCGACGGCCGCGACTGGCTCACCGGTCTCGCCACCGCCCTGCCCGCCGTGATCCTCGTCGGCATCTGGGCCGGCATGCCGCAGACCACCGTGACCCTGCTCGCCGGACTCCAGAACACCCCGCACGAGCTGCACGAGGCCGCCGCCCTCGACGGCGCGGGCGCCTGGCGCCGGTTCCGCACCGTCACCTGGCCGGCGCTGCGCCCGGTCGCCCTGGCCATCACCGCACTCAACTTCATCTGGAACTTCAACGCCTTCGCCCTGGTCTACGTGCTGACCAACGGCGGACCCGGCGGCCGCACCCGGCTGCCGATGCTCTTCGCCTACGAAGAGGCGTTCCGGTACGGGCAGTTCGGCTACGCCGCCGCGATGGGCTGCGTGATGGTCGCGGTGATCTCCGTGCTCCTCGCCCTGCACCTCGTCGGCCGGCTCAAGGGAGGCGAGCAGCGATGAGCGCGTTCCGCACCAGCAGACCCGCCCGGCTCGGTCAGTACCTCGCGCTCCTCGCGTACCTGGTGTTCCTCGCCTTCCCGTTCCTCTGGCTGGTCTCCACGGCCTTCAAGCCCGCCCGCGAGCTCGGCTCGCTGCACCCCACCTGGATCCCCGAGGACCCCACCCTCGGCAACTTCCGCCAGGCCTTCGACGAGCAGCCGCTGCTCAGCGCGGCCGGCAACAGCCTGCTCGCCGCGCTCGCCGCCGCGCTGATCGCCGTCCTCGTCGCGACCCCGATGGCCTATGCGATGGCCCGGCGACGCGGCAGACTCGCCGCCGCCACCACCGGCTGGGTGGTGGTGAGCCAGGCGTTCCCCTTCGTCCTCGTGATCATCCCGCTCTTCCTCGTCCTGAAGAACCTGCACCTGATCAACAGCCTGGCCGGGCTGATCCTGGTGTACGTGGTCTGGGCGCTGCCGTTCGCGCTGTGGATGCTCGTCGGGTACGTACGGGCCGTCCCGGCCGAACTGGAGGAGGCCGCCGCCGTCGACGGCGCCGGGAGGCTCCGTACCCTCGTCTCGGTCACCGCGCCGCTGCTCGCCCCCGGCATCGTCGCCACCGCGCTCTTCGCCTTCATCACCGCATGGAACGAGTTCTTCTTCGCGCTCGTCCTGCTCAAGACCCCGGAGAAGCAGACCTTGCCGGTCGTCCTCACCCACTTCCTCGGCGCGGAGGGCGTCGCCGACCTCGGGCCCCTCGCCGCGGCCGCGTTCCTCGCCACCCTGCCCTCGCTGGTGATCTTCGCGCTCATCCAGAGACGGATCACCGGCGGGATGCTGGCCGGGGCGGTGAAGTCCTGATGCGCGCACGGGTGTTCACGGCGGCCGCAGCCTCACTGGCGCTGCTGCTCACCGGCTGCGCCGGGGACGACGAGGAGCGGGACAGCGGCGGGATCCGGCTCAGGTTCCAGTCGCTGGCCTGGCAGAAGGAGTCGGTCGACGCCAACAAGCAGCTGGTGGCGGAGTGGAACGCGGCCCACCCCGACATCCGGGTCGACTATGTGCAGGGCAGCTGGGACAGCGTCCACGACCAGCTGCTGACCTCCTTCGAGGGCGGCGAGGCCCCCGACGTCATCCACGACGCCTCCGACGACCTGGCCGACTTCGCGTACGGCGGCTACCTCGCCGACCTGCGTGGACTGCTGCCCGAGCGGCTGCGCGCCGACATCCCCGCGCGCAGCTGGGAGACCACGACCTTCGGCGACGGGGTCTACGGCGTGCCGTTCCTCCAGGAACCGCGCGTGATCATGGCCAACAAGAACATTCTGGAGTCCTCCGGGGTCCGGATCCCGACGCCCGAACAGCCGTGGACCTGGGCGGAGTTCCGTCAGGTCACCAAGGACCTCACGGCGAAGATGGGCGAGGGGAAGAACGCGATCGCCTGGCCGCTGAAGGAACCCGTCTCGGTCAGCCTCAACCTCGGCCTCTCGGCCGGCGGCCGGCTTTTCCATCGCGGCGCGGACGGCCGGGTGACGATCCGCTTCGACGAGGCCGACTCCGTGGTCGCGGGCACCGTCCACGACCAGGTCAACACCGACCACAGCGCGTCCCGTTCGACCCTCGGCTCCGGCGGCTCCGACACCCTGCCCGGCTTCTTCGCCGGCAAGTACGCGATGGTCCCGCTGGGCTTCTCGTACCGCCAGCAGATCGTTCAGCAGGCCCCGAAGGGCTTCGAGTGGATCGTGCTCCCCGCCCCCGCCGGACCCGGGGGGCTTGCCCAGGGCGTCAGCCCTCAGACCCTCTCGATAGCCGAGGACAGCCCGCACAAGAAGGAGGCCGCGCGCTTCCTCGACTTCCTGCTGCAGCCACGGAACATGGTCCGGCTCGCCCGCGGCGACTGGATGCTGCCGACCGGCACGGCCGCACTCGCCGACCCCTCCCTGCACACCGCGAAGGACGGCTGGGCGACAGGCGCTTCCGTGGCCGCGCAATTGCGCTCCGCGCCCGCGCAATCGGTGCGTGGATATCCGGAGTGGAAGGACAAGGTCGCGACCCCCGCTTTCCAGGAGTACTACAGCGGTGCGATCGATATGGGGGAGCTCCGTAAAAGGCTTGTGAAGGACGGAAATGGGGTGCTCGCGCGCTACCAGCGGTAGCACCTGGGCGAGTTGAGAACTCATCCAGGCGAGTTGAGAGGTACGCCCGACTTTGTTATTACGAAGGCTTGTTGAGTAAGTCACAGCTGTATGAAGGTCTTGATCTGAGCGCGTCATTCCGTCAGGGTTTTGAAGCAGTCGCCGGAGATTTTCCTTCCGGTGACTCAACCCCCCACAAAATGCTGACGAGGAGAACCCTCTTCATGGCAACACACAAGCGTGCCCGGAAGCTGACGCTCACCGCCGGAATCACCGCCGTCGCCGTCGCCGCCGGACTCACCGCACTCACCAGCCCGTTCGCGGGCGCCGCCTCCGCCCCCGCCGAAGGCAAGGTCTACGGACTCAACGCGGCGGGCGAGGTCGACGGCAGCTTCATCGTCCTGCTGGACGAGAAGGCCGACAAGAAGAAGCTGGCCGCGCAGTACGGCGGCACCCTGAGCCGGAGCTACAACTCGGCGATCAACGGCTTCTCCGCCAAGGGGCTTTCGGAGACCGAGGCCAAGCGTCTCGCGGCCGACCCGGCCGTCGCCAAGGTCGTCCAGAACAAGAAGTTCAGCATCAACGAGACGCAGGACAACCCGCCGTCCTGGGGTCTGGACCGCGTCGACCAGACCGAGACCGCCGGCGACCAGAAGTACACCTACCCGGACAAGGCGGGTGAGGGCGTCACCGCGTACGTCATCGACACCGGCGTCCGCATCAGCCACGAGGACTTCGGCGGCCGGGCTGCGCACGGCTTCGACGCCGTGGACAACGACGACTCCGCCGACGACGGCAACGGCCACGGCACGCACGTCGCCGGCACCATCGCCGGCACCGCCCACGGCATCGCCAAGAAGGCGAAGATCGTCGCGGTCCGCGTCCTCGACGACAACGGCTCCGGCACCACCGAGCAGGTCGTCGCCGGCATCGACTGGGTCACCAAGAACCACCAGGGCCCGTCCGTCGCCAACATGAGCCTCGGCGGCGGCGCCGACGAGGCGCTCGACGAGGCGGTCCGCAAGGCCATCGCCGCCGGCGTCACCTTCGGCGTCGCGGCCGGCAACGAGTCCTCCGACGCCGGCCAGGGCTCGCCGTCCCGCGTGAAGGAGGCCATCACGGTCGCCTCCTCCACCAAGGACGACGCGCAGTCGGACTTCTCCAACTTCGGCTCGGTCGTGGACATCTACGCCCCGGGCTCGGAGATCACCTCCGCCTGGAACGACAGCGACACCGGCACCAAGACGATATCCGGCACGTCCATGGCGACGCCGCACGTCGTCGGCGCGGCCGCCGTCTACCTGGCCGGCCACCCCGACGCCACCCCGGAGCAGGTCGCCGAGGCCCTGGTCGCGGGCGCCACGGACGGCAAGATCACCAACCCGAGCGAGGGCACCGCGAACAAGCTGCTCAAGATCGTCGAGTAGTCGCACCCCTCCGATGACCGGCGGTCGCCGTGCCCTCCCCCACGGGGCACGGCGGCCGCTTTATCGTGTGCCCATGACAACGACGTACGCCCTGCTCCTGCGCGGGATCAATGTGAGCGGACACCGCAAGGTGCCCATGGCGGAGCTCCGCTCCCTGATCGAGGGGCTCGGCCACACCGCGGTGCGGACGTACCTGCAGAGCGGCAACGCCGTCTTCACGACCGAGGGGGACGAGGACGAGGGCGAGGAGCACCTCACCCGTCAGCTGGAGCAGGCGATCGAGGAGCACTTCGGCTTCCGCGTCGACTGCCTCGTCCGGGACGCCGGGTATCTCGCCGCCGTCGCCGAGGCCTGCCCGTTCCCCGCCGAGGAGCTCGAAGGCAAGCAGCTGCACGTCACGTACTACTCCGCGCCCGTCGGCCCCGAGGCCTTCGCGGACCTGGACCCGGCGAGCTTCCTGCCCGAGGAGTTCCGGCTCGGCGACCGCGCTCTCTACCTGTACGCCCCGGAGGGCCTCGGCCGCTCCAAGCTCGGCGAGGCGCTCCACAAGCCCTCCCGGAACAAGGGCGTCATCGCCACCAGCCGCAACTGGAACACCGTCGCCAAGCTCGTCGAGATGACCCGCGACTGACGCGCCGCGCGGGGCCGGTGGTGGCCCAGTTGACGGAGTCCCGATTGGCCCGCCGACGAAGGCCGCTCGCTCACTACGCTCGGACACATGACCACCGAGACCGCCCAGACCACCGCCGCCAAGCCCGTCGTCGACTTCTGGTTCGACCCGGCCTGCCCGTTCGCCTGGATCACCTCCCGCTGGATGCTGGAGGTCGAGCGGCAGCGCGACGTCGAGCTGCGCTTCCATGTGATGAGCCTGTACTTCCACAACGAGGGCAACGAGCTCCCGGACTGGTACCGCACGCTCGTCGACAAGTCGATAGGCCCGGTCCGGGTCGCCGCCGCGGCCGCCGCGCAGCACGGCCCGGAGGTGCTGCGGGACCTGTACACCGCGTACGGCACCCGCATCCACGAGAAGAAGGCGGAGGACTTCGACGCAGTCGTCGCCGAGTCCCTCGCCGAGCTGGGTCTGCCGGCCGAACTGGCGGCCGCGGCGCACGACCCCGCGCACGACGAGACGGTGCGGGTCAGCCACGACGCGGGGAAGGACCCGGAGGCGGGCGGCTACGTCGGCACCCCGACGATCCACGTGGACGGCACCGTCTGGTTCGGGCCGGTGCTGCGGGCGATCCCGCGCGGCGAGAAGGCGGCCGAGCTGTTCGACAGCTTCCGCGTCCTGGCCGGCCACCCCGACCTGTTCGAGCTGAAGCGGACCCGCACCGGCGGCCTCGACTTCGCTTGAGCCGTACTCGCCCTACGCGGCGATGCGCTCCTCGGCCCGTGCCCCGTCGTACCGCTCCAGAAGGAGCCGGAACAGCTCGGGGGAGGGGCCGAGGACATCGGCCAGCACGTCCGCCCCGCCCTCGCGGGCGCCGGCCGCGATGCGGTCCGGGAGCCGGCCGGGGGCGAGCACGAACGGGGCGACCGCCACCCGGCGGACGCCGTCGGCGCGCAGCGCACGGACGGCGTCCTCGGTGCGCGGCAGAGATGCGGAGGCGAACGCAGGCCGCACGGAGCACCAACCGGTGCGCCGCAGCTCCCGCGCCGTGTGTGCGATCGCTGCGATCGCCTCCGGGTCGGTGGAGCCCGCCGAGGCCAGGACGACCCCGGTCGCGCTCTTGTCGGCGGGCGTGAGGCCCGCCTCGTACAGCCGTCGCTCCACCGCCGCGAGCAGCAGCGGCGACGGGCCGAGCACCTCCGCCTGCCGGATCCGCAGCGAGGGCGGGGCCTCGCGCAGGACGGCGGGGACGTCGGACTTGGCGTGGAAGGCACGGGTCAGCAGCAGCGGCAGCGCCACCACGTCACGGACCCCCTCCGCCGCGAGCCGGTCGAGCACCCCGGCCACGGACGGCAGGTCGAAGTCCAGGAACGCCGTCTCCACGCGCAGCCCGGGCCGCAGCGACCGCACGCCGCGCACCAGCGCGTGCACGGTCGCCGCGTGCCGCGGATCGCGGCTGCCGTGGGCGATGACGAGAAGGACAGGCGCGAAGCGCTTCCTTGGAAGGGTGGTGGTGGGCGACGGGAGGGCGGGGCGGTTCATGGGAGTCAGCTCTTCACCAGCAGGCCGCGGCGGCGCAGCACCATGCGCTCCAGCGGGCTGAAGATCAGCAGGTCGATGGCGACGCCGACCAGCAGGATCAGGATGATCGCCAGGAAGATCCCCGGCATGTCGAAGTTGTTCCGGCCGTTCTCCAGGAGCTGGCCGAGGCCCAGGCCCAGGTCGGGCGAGGAGGCGATGATCTCCGCGGCCATCAGCGAACGCCAGGAGAACGCCCAGCCCTGCTTCAGGCCCGCCAGATAGCCGGGCAGCGCGGCCGGCATCACGATGTGCCAGGCGCCCTTGAGCCCGGTCGCGCCCAGCGTGCGCCCGGCCCGCAGGAACAGCGGCGGGACCTGGTCCACGCCGGCCACCAGGCCGTTGGCGATGGACGGGACGGCGCCCAGCAGGATGACGGCGAACATCATCTGGTCGTTGAGGCCGAGCCACAGCACCGCGGGCGCCACCCAGGCGACCGACGGCAGCGACTGCAGTCCGGACAGGATCGGCCCGATCGCCGTCCGCACCACGCTCACGCGGGCGACCAGCAGGCCGAGCGGCGTGCCGATGGCGAGCGCGAGGAGGAAGCCGAGCAGGGCTCGGGACACGCTGGTCCACAGGACTTCGAGCAGCGTGCCCTGCAGCCACATGGCGGCCAGGCTGTCCCAGACCGCGCCGGGCGAGGGCAGCTTGCCCTCGTCGGCGACCTTCGCGGTGACCAGCAGCTGCCAGGCGAGCAGGACCAATGCGACGGCGAGGACGGGCGGCAGGACCTTCTTCAGCAGGACCTCGCGCACCGGGGTGCGGCGGATCTGCACGCTGTCCAGCGCGTCGAGCCCGGCCTCCAGTCCCGCGAGGTCGTCGGTCTTCACCGGCTTGACGGCGTCGGTCGTCTCAGTGCTGGCCATGACGGCGGATCTCCCCACGCAGTTCTTCGGTGATCTCGACGGACAGCTCCGCCACGGCGGCGTCCTCGATGCGGCGCGGCTGCGGGATGTCGATCGTCCACTCCCGGGCGATCCGGCCCGGCCGGGACGACAGCAGCACCACGCGCTCGGCGAGTCGCACGGCCTCACGCACGTTGTGGGTGACGAACAGGACCGACAGCTTGGTCTCCCGCCAGATCCGGGTCAGCTCGTCGTGCAGCACGTCCCGGGTGATGGCGTCGAGCGCCGCGAACGGCTCGTCCATCAGCAGCAGATCGCTGTCCTGGGCGAGCGCCCGGGCCAGCGCCACGCGCTGCCGCATGCCGCCGGACAGCTCGTGCACGCGCTTGCCGTACGAGCCGCCGAGCCGGACGAGTTCGAGCAGCCGCTCGGCCTCGGGGCGGCGCTCGGCCTTGGCGAGCCCGCGCAGCTTCAGCGCGAGCTCGATGTTCTTGCCCGCGGTGAGCCACGGGAACAGGGCGTGTTCCTGGAACATCAGGGCCGGCCGGCCGCCGGGGGTCTCGATGGACCCCGCGGTCGGCCGGTCGAGCCCGGCGACCAGGTTGAGCAGCGTGGACTTGCCGCAGCCCGAGGCCCCCAGGAGGGTGACGAACTCGCCCGGCGCGACATCGAGCGAGATGTCGTCGAGGACGAGCTGGCCTCCGGCGGGACCGCCGAAGGACTTCGAGACGTGCGCGATGCGCGCGGCGTGACCGACCGCTTCGGCGCGGTCCGCGGCCTTGGCGAGCGTCGTGGTCGTGGCCATGGTCGTCACCTCCTGGGAGACCTGAACTCGGGCTGTGGGTCGGTTACTTGACGCCGAGACCGGCGTCGGAGACCTCGGGCTGACCCGCGGCCTTGAGAACCTTGTTGAGCGGCTTCAGGTCGTAGATGCCGTTCAGGTCGGGCTTCTCGAGGAGACCGGCCTTCACCGCGTGGTCGGCCTGCGCCTGGAGCGTGGCGGCCAGCGGGTCGTTCGTGAACTGGATCGACGGCCAGGCGCTGTTGATGACCTTGTCACCGAGCGGCTTGCCGGAGAGCTCCTTCAGCTTGGCGTTCGCCGAGGCCTTCGCCTTCTCCGGGTTGGCGTTGATCCACTTGTTGGTCGCCACCGAGCCGCGCAGCACCGCCTCGACGACGTCGGGGTGCGCCTTGAGGAACTTCTGCGACACGATGATGTTGGTGATCACGAACTTCTTGTCGGGCCACAGGTCCGACTCGTCGAGCAGCACCTTCCCGCCCTCGCTGACCAGCTTGGACGCGGTCGGCTCCGGCACCCACGCGCCGTCGATCGAACCGGCCTTGTAGGCGTCCGGGGTGATCTTGTTGTCGGTGCGGAGCACGGAGACGTCGCCCTTGCCGCTCTGGGCGTCGACCTTCCAGCCCTTCTCCGAGATCCAGTTGAGGAAGGCCACGTCCTGCGTGTTGCCGAGCTGCGGGGTGGCGATCTTCTTGCCCTTGACGTCGTCCAGGGTCTTGATCTTGTCCGGGTTCACCACCAGCTTCACGCCGCCGGAGGCCGCGCCGCCGACGATGCGCAGGTTGCTGCCCTTGGACTTGGTGTAGCCGTTGATGGACGGCGAGGGGCCGATGAAGCCGATGTCGATGGAGTCGGCGTTCAGGGCCTCGATCTCGGACGGGCCGGCGTTGAAGGTGGAGACCTTCAGCTGGGTGCCGCCCAGCTCCTTCTGGAGGATGCCTTCCTGGTGCCCGACCAGGGCCGTGGCGTGCGTCAGGTTGGGAAAGTACCCGAGTCGTACGGTGTCGGCGGAGAGCTTCTTGCCCTCGGCGGCCACCTTCTTCTCGTCGTTCTTGGCCTCGGAGCCATAGCCGCACGAGGCGAGCGCACCGATCAGCAGCGGCAGGGCGGCGGCGGCGACAGCGCCGCGGCGGAGGGTGGTGCGGGACGTGGCAGACACGGGTGGTGTTCCCCTTCGTTCAGGGTCTTCGAAGTCTTCGTCTATGTCGTCGTGCAGGGTGGAGCGGGTGGAGCTGCATCGCGCCGCGTACGGCGCGCATCGGCGTCAGCACGCACATCGCGCGACACCTCCCATGCCCGCGCCGAGGGCGCCGGAGCCCACCCGGCCGCCTTCCTTGGCGAATGTTCTGTAGACGTCGGTCATCTCAGAAGTCCCACCCTTCTTCGTCGTCCACGACGGCCACGGCCTTGGCGGAGGCGAAGGACTCGCCCGCCATGCCGGCCGCCAGCGTGGTGCCGTCCGCGGGGTCGATCAGCAGGAAGGAGCCGGTGCGCCGGGAGTCCGCGTACGCGTCGAGCGCGAGCGGCTCGGCCGTGCGGACCGTCACCTGGCCGATGTCGTTGGCGACCAGCTGCCCGGGGTTCGGGTGCTGGGAGAGGTCGTCCAGGGTGAGCCGGGACGGGATCTCCTTGACGATCGCCTTGACCGTGCGGGTGGTGTGCTTGAGCAGCACCCGCTGGCCGACGGTGAGCGGCTGGTCGGCCACGTGGCAGACCGTGGCGAGCACGTCCTGGCTGGTCGCCGGGGCGTCGCCGGCCGGGGCGAGGAGGTCGCCGCGGGAGATGTCGATGTCGTCGGCCAGCCGGATCGTCACCGACTGCGGGGCCCAGGCGATGTCCACGGACTCGCCCAGCGCGTCGATCGCGGTGATCGTGGAGGTCTTGCCCGAGGGCAGCACGGTGATCTGCTCGCCGACCCGGAACGCGCCGGCCGCGATCTGACCGGCGTAACCCCGGTAGTCGGGGTGCTCGGCGGTCTGCGGACGGATCACGTACTGGACCGGGAAGCGCGCGTGGCAGGCCGTCAGGTCGTGGCTGACCGGAACGGTCTCCAGGTGCTCCAGGACGGTCGGGCCGCCGTACCAGTCCATGTTCGCGGACGGCTCCACCACGTTGTCGCCGGCCAGCGCGGAGATCGGGATCGCGGTGATCTCCGGGACGCCGAGCTCGGAGGCGTACGTGGTGAACTCCTCGGCGATCGCGGCGAAGACGGACTCCTGGTAGTCGACCAGGTCCATCTTGTTCACGGCCAGGACCACGTGCGGCACGCGCAGCAGCGCGGCCACGGCCGCGTGCCGGCGGGTCTGCTCGACGACCCCGTTGCGGGCGTCGACCAGGACCACGGCCAGCTCGGCGGTGGACGCGCCGGTGACCATGTTCCGGGTGTACTGCACGTGCCCGGGGGTGTCGGCCAGGATGAACCGGCGGCGCGGGGTCGCGAAGTAGCGGTACGCCACGTCGATCGTGATGCCCTGCTCCCGCTCGGCCCGCAGACCGTCGGTCAGCAGCGCCAGGTCCGGGGCCTCCTGGCCACGGGACCGGGAGGCGGCCTCGACGGCCTCCAGCTGGTCGGTCAGGACCGACTTGGAGTCGTGCAGGAGGCGGCCCACCAGGGTGGACTTGCCGTCGTCGACGGAGCCGGCGGTGGCGAAGCGCAGCAGGGTGGTGGCCGAGACGTCGGCGAACTGCTCGGTGGTGCTCGTCATGGCTAGAAGTACCCTTCGCGCTTGCGGTCTTCCATCGCGGCCTCGGACATCTTGTCGTCGGCGCGGGTCGCGCCCCGCTCGGTGAGACGGGAGGCGGCGATCTCGGCGATCACGGCGTCGAGCGTGGTGGCGTCGGAGTCGACGGCGCCGGTGCAGGACATGTCGCCGACGGTGCGGTAGCGGATCAGCCGCGTCTGAGTCGCCTCGGTGTCCTTCGGGCCGCCCCACTCGCCGGCCGTGAGCCACATGCCGTTGCGGGCGAACACCTCGCGCTCGTGCGCGAAGTAGATCTCCGGGAGCTCGATCGCCTCACGCTGGATGTACTGCCAGACGTCCAGCTCGGTCCAGTTCGACAGCGGGAACACGCGGACGTGCTCGCCGGGGGCGTGGCGGCCGTTGTAGAGCTGCCACAGCTCCGGGCGCTGGCGGCGCGGGTCCCACTGGGAGAACTCGTCGCGCAGGGAGAACACCCGCTCCTTGGCGCGGGCCTTCTCCTCGTCGCGGCGGCCGCCGCCGAAGACGGCGTCGAAGCGGTGCTGCTGGATCGCCTCGGTCAGCGGGACGGTCTGCAAAGGGTTGCGGGTGCCGTCGGGGCGCTCGCGCAGCTTGCCGGCGTCGATGTACTCCTGCACGGAGGCGACGTGCAGCCGCAGCCCGTGCTCGGCGACCACGCGGTCGCGGTACTCGAGGACCTCGGGGAAGTTGTGCCCGGTGTCGACGTGCAGCAGCGTGAAGGGGATCGCCGCGGGGGCGAACGCCTTCAGCGCCAGGTGCAGCATGACGATGGAGTCCTTGCCGCCGGAGAAGAGGATCACCGGCCGCTCGAACTCGCCCGCCACCTCACGGAAGATGTGCACGGCCTCGGACTCGAGGGAGTCCAGGTGCGACAGCGCGAACGGGCTGTCGGTCTCCTCATGAACGTGGGCAACGGTCGTCATGCCAGGCCCCTCTCGGTGAGCAGCGCGTGGAGCTGCGCCGCGGACTCCTGCACGGTCTGGTTCTGGGACTCGATCCGCAGATCGGGGTTCTGCGGCTCGTCGTACGGGTCGTCGACGCCGGTCAGCCCGCTGATCTCGCCCGCGGCCTGCTTGGCGTACAGCCCCTTCACGTCACGCACGGAGCAGACGTCCACCGGGGTGGCGACGTGCACCTCGACGTACGGGGTGCCCTCGGTCGCGTGCCGCTTGCGGACGGCCTCGCGGCTGTCCTCGTACGGGGCGATGACCGGGACGAGGACCTTCACGCCGTTCGAGGCGAGCAGTTCGGCGACGAAGCCGATCCGCTGCACGTTGGTGTGCCGGTCCTCGCGGCTGAAGCCGAGACCCGCGGAGAGGAACTCGCGGATCTCGTCGCCGTCGAGCACCTCGACGCGGTGCCCCTCGCCGCGCAGCCGGCCGGCGAGCTCGTACGCGATGGTCGTCTTGCCGGCGCTCGGCAGACCGGTGAGCCAGATGGTGGCACCCGTCACGTGCTTCTCCTGAACTTCCTGAGTGTCCGTCATCCGTGCAGTCCGCACTCGGTCTTGGCCCGGCCCGCCCAGCGTCCGGCGCGGGCGTCCTCGCCCTCCGCGATCCGGCGGGTGCAGGGGGCACAGCCGACGGAGGCGTAGCCGTCCATCAGCAGCGGGTTGGTGAGCACGCCGTGCTCGGCGACGTACGCGTCCACGTCGTCCTGCGTCCAGCGGGCGATCGGGGAGATCTTGACCTTCTGCCGCTTCTCGTCCCAGCCGACGACCGGGGTGTTCGCCCGGGTCGGGGACTCGTCGCGGCGCAGGCCCGTGGCCCACGCGGCGTACCCGGCCAGGCCCTCTTCGAGGGGCTTGACCTTGCGCAGCGCGCAGCACAGGTCGGGGTCGCGGTCGTGCAGCTGCGGCCCGTACTCGGCGTCCTGCTCGGCGACCGTCTGGCGCGGGGTCAGGGTGATGACCTTGACGTCCATCACCGCCTCGACCGCGTCCCGGGTGCCGATGGTCTCCGGGAAGTGGTAGCCGGTGTCGAGGAAGACGACGTCCACGCCGGGCATGGCCCGCGAGGCGAGGTGGGCGACCACCGCGTCCTCCATCGAGGAGGTGACGCAGAACCGGGAGCCGAAGGTGTTCGCCGCCCACTGGAGGATCTCCAGCGCGGAGGCGTCCTCCAGATCACGGCCGGCCTGCTCGGCGAGTGCCTTCAGGTCGGCCGCGGTCGCGTCCTGAGTGATCGTCATATCTCGTCCCCTCCATCGGATTCGCTCGAAGTGCCCGGGGCGAGGAGCCCCAGGAACTTCAGCTGGAAGGCTCGACTGCACGCCCGGCATTCCCAGGCCCCGTGTCCCTGCTCGCTCGGACGCAGGTCCTCGTCGCCGCAGTACGGGCAGTAGAACGGCGCGGCTCGCTCGCTCATGAGAGGGCCTCTTCCGACGCGCGCGCCGCCCAGGCGGCGAAGCGCTCGCCGTCCTCGCGCTGCTCCTGGAAGCGCTTGAGGACCCGCTCGACGTAGTCGGGCAGCTCGGCGGAGGTGACCTTCAGGCCACGCACCTTGCGGCCGAAACCGGCCTCCAGGCCGAGCGCGCCGCCCAGGTGCACCTGGTAGCCCTCGACGCGGTTGCCCTCGTCGTCCAGGACCAGCTGGCCCTTGAGACCGATGTCCGCGACCTGGATGCGGGCGCAGGCGTTCGGGCAGCCGTTGATGTTGATGGTGATCGGCTCGTCGAACTCGGGGATGCGGCGCTCGAGTTCGTCGATGAGCGAGGCGCCGCGCGCCTTGGTCTCGACGATCGCCAGCTTGCAGAACTCGATGCCGGTGCAGGCCATCGTGCCGCGGCGGAACGGCGAGGGGGTGACGCGCAGGTCCAGCGACTCCAGGGCGGAGACGATCGACTCGACCTGAGCCTCCTCGATGTCGAGGACGAGCATCTTCTGCTCGGCGGTGGTGCGCACCCGGCCGGAGCCGTGCGCCTCCGCGATCTCGGCGATCTTCGTCAGGGTCGCGCCGTCGACGCGGCCGACGCGCGGCGCGAAGCCGACGTAGAACCGGCCGTCGTTCTGCTGGTGGACGCCGACGTGGTCGCGCCACTGACCGGCGGGCTGCGCCGGCGCGGGGCCGTCCGTCAGCTTGCGCTTCAGGTACTCGTCCTCCAGGACCTGGCGGAACTTCTCCGGGCCCCAGTCGGCGACCAGGAACTTCAGGCGGGCGCGGGTGCGCAGCCGGCGGTAGCCGTAGTCGCGGAAGATCGAGATGACGCCCTCGTAGACGTCAGGGACCTCGTCGAGCGAGACCCAGGCGCCCAGGCGCACGCCCAGCTTGGGGTTGGTGGACAGGCCGCCGCCGACCCAGACGTCGAAGCCGGGGCCGTGCTCCGGGTGCTCGACGCCGACGAAGGCGATGTCGTTGATCTCGTGCGCCACGTCGAGCAGCGGCGAGCCGGAGATCGCGGACTTGAACTTGCGGGGCAGGTTGGAGAAGTCCTTGTTGCCGACGATCCGGCGGTAGATCTCGTCGATGGCGGGGGTGCCGTCGATGATCTCGTCCGCGGCGATGCCGGCGACCGGCGAGCCGAGGATGACGCGGGGGGTGTCGCCGCAGGCCTCGGTGGTGGACAGGCCGACGGCCTCCAGCCGGTTCCAGATCTCGGGGACGTCCTCGATCCGGATCCAGTGGTACTGGACGTTCTGCCGGTCCGTGATGTCGGCGGTGCCGCGGGCGAACTCCTGCGAGATCTCGCCGATGACGCGCAGCTGCTCGGTGGTCAGCCGGCCGCCGTCGATGCGGACACGGAGCATGAAGTACTCGGCGTCCAGCTCCTCCGGCTCCAGGACGCCGGTCTTGGTGCCGTCCAGGCCTTCCTTGCGCTGCGTGTACAGGCCCCACCAGCGCATCCGGCCGCGCAGGTCGTTGGGGTCGATCGAGTCGAATCCGCGCTTGGAATAGATCGTCTCAATGCGTGTCCGCACATTGAGACCGTCGTCGTCCTTCTTGAACTGCTCATTGCCGTTCAGGGGGGTCAAGTGCCCCACGGCCCACTGACCCTCACCACGGTGACGGCTCACCTTGCGGCGCGGCGTAGCGGGGGTGGGGTTTTCCGGGGTGGCGGCCATGGCGTCTTGTCCTTCGGGACTGCAGGAGGGCGGCTCTGACCTGCACATTCATGCGGGTGTCAGAGGAGGGCGCGACGGTGCGCAGCAGGGTCGGGCAGAAAAGGAATCGCGGCGTTGCTGGTTCTCTCAGCGCACCGGACAGATGGCGCTGGACACGCGGCCGAGGTCGACGTGCCGCCGACTCACCAAGGCAATTCCAGTTCCAGACATGACGGAAGCGTGTCACGGGACTTTGGACCCAGTCCAGCTTCATCCATTATGTGGACATCACCGTCCCGCATCGCGAGACGGTGTGCGCTGGGTCACGTCCGGCCCTCCTGCGGGCCCGGTCCTGCGGGGAGTCGCTCAGGCGTGCGCGCCGGGCCAGGGGCCGGGGGTCTCGGACTCCTCGATCTCCTCGACCTTCGTGTCGAACAGTTTGAAGCCCCGGCGCAGATAGTTGTCCATCGCGTGCGGTCCGTCCAGCGAGCAGGTGTGCAGCCACACCCGCCGGGTCGGCTCCCGGTCCGGCCAGCGCTCGGCCAGGTCCCAGGCGCGCTGCACCCCGTAAGAGAGCAGGTGCCCGCCGATCCGTCGGCCCCGGAAGGCGGGGATCAGGCCGAAGTAGACGATCTCCACCGTGCCGTCGTCCTGCGGGTCCAGCTCCACGTACCCGGCCGGCGTCCCCTTCTCGTACGCCACCCAGATCTCGGCCCCCGGCTTCTCGACGATCTCCAGCCACTGCTTGTACGTCAGGGCCAGCCGGTCGTTCCAGCGGATGTCGCCGCCGACCGCCGTATAGAGGAAGCGGCTGAACTCGGGCGAGGGCATCGCGGCCCGCACGATCCGTACGTCCTCGCCCTCCGGCGGGGTTGCGGCACGCAGATCGGACGGCGCGGTCTGTTCGAGGGACCAGGTGGTGAGAGTGATGCTCATGAGCCCATCGCATCATGCGGAGCAATAGATTCCCAGGCCGGCCCGTACCGCAGCGCGGGGCGGGCCGTCCGGAATGTGGACCGATGCTCAGTCCGTGGACGGCGCGGAGGAACTCGCGGCGGCGGTCCGGCGTTCTGTCCCCAAGGGGGCGTGGTGTGACGCAGCTCACCGCAACGCCCGAGTCGCTGCGGACAAGACTGGGTGTGGATTTCTCTGTGCACGCCCGCATACGGGCCGGGGACCCCGAGGCATTCCGGGAGCTGTTCCGTGCCCACGCCCAGCTCGTTCATCGCCATGCCGTCCGGGTGACCGGCGACTGGGCCCTCGCCCAGGACGTCGTCTCGCTGACCTTCCTGGAGGCGTGGCGGCTGCGGCACAAGCTGCGCGACGAGGGCGACAGCCCCAGGCCCTGGCTGATGGGCATCGCGACGAACGTGCTGCGCAACACCTCTCGCTCCGCCCGACGGCACGAGCGCGCCCTCTCCCGCATCCCCGCCGACGACACCGTCCCGGACTTCGCCGACGAGCTGGTCGGACGGATGGCGGACGCCGAGCAGCTGGCGGCCGCCCGCCTCGCGCTGTCCCGCCTCCGGCGGACCGAGCGCGAGGTGTTCACGCTCTGCGTCTGGTCCGGGCTCGGCTACGCCGAGGCCGCGGAGGCGCTGGGCGTGCCCGTCGGCACGATCCGCTCGCGGCTCTCCCGCGCCCGGGCCCGTCTGCGCAAGCTCGTCGCCGACGAGCTGCGGACGTCGGGAGGCGAGAGCGACGGCACGAACCCGGAACCGCCGTCCGGGACCGGACAAGTACAGGGTGGCCGCGTCGATGCGGCCCGGTCGACCAAGGAGTGGAACCGATGACGCTCGATCCCCGGCGGCGGCAGGAGCCGCTCGACCTCGCGGAGTTGGCCCGGCTGCTGCCGGCGCCGGGCGACCCGGTTCTGCCCCCGGACCGCCGACTCCGGCTCGAGGAGCACCTGATGAGCGAGATCCAGCAGCAGCACACCCGTACCCATGCCGACACGCGGCGGGAAGGACGCCGCCCGCGGCGACGCCTGGCCTTCATCGCCGGATCCGCCGCCCTGGTGCTCCTGGGCGGCGGCGCCATCGCCGCGACGACCCTCCTGGGGGACGAGCCCGCCTCGGTGGGAAACAGCGTCCGCTGCTACAGCGCGGCGAAGCTGACGGACACCCCCCACACCACCACGGCGATGGCCGGGCCCGGGACCGGCGCCCCGGCCACGGACATCAGCGCCACCGTCGATGCCGCGATCCGCGCCTGTGCCGGCCTGTGGGAGGCGGGCCTCATCGAAGCCGGCAAGCTCCCGGCTCCCACGGCCCGACCGGGTGAGCCCCTGGTCATTCCCTCGGCCGCTCCCGGTCAGGGGAGGGTGCCGCTGCTCACCGCCTGCCGGCTGGACAGCGGCGAGGCCGCCGTCCTCCCCGGCGACGACCGCACCTGCCAGAACCTCGGGCTGCCGCGCCTGGCCGACCAGCGCGGGTAGCGGAGGGCGCCCAGGCCAAGGGCGTCAAAGGAGCGGAAGGCAGGCTCTCACCCGCTCGCCGGCCCCCTGCGGGAGCTCAGCACCGCGGGGGCCGTCGAGTGGGGGAGTAAGGCGGCCGGGTCGGGCGGGGTGATCAGGTCGACCTCGACCTCCTCGCTGAAGCGGTACGGGCGGTGGGCGAGGACGCCCGCCAGGTTGCGGCGGATCCGCGACAGCTCCGCCCGTACCGTGACCGTCCTGGTCCGGTCGCCGAACACGTCCTCCGCCAGCTCCGCCGCCGTCCGGCCCGCCGGGTGGCGGGCCAGCACCCACAGCAGCTCCGCATGACGCGGGCTCAGCTCCTGGGTCCAGCTGCCCGCCGCCCCGGAGACCGCCACCGTCCAGCGGCGCGGCCGGCTCAGGTCGAGGACCACCCGGCTGGAACCCGGCTCCGTCGCCGGGTCGTCCTCGACCCGCAGCAGCCAGCCGCCCGGCAGCGGCTCCACCGCGCACATGCCGAGCGACGGGAGCCACATCTGGCCCGCCCGGAACGACTTGGGCAGTGCGAGCCGGTCCACCGGGACCATTCCGGTCACCGCCGCCGTCCAGCCGTACATGTCCACCGCGATCGCCCGGCCGCCCACCCGGCACAGGATGGGCGCGGCGACCGACCGCAGCCGCTCGATCGACCGCAGATGCCGCTCCCGCATCTCCGCCTCGGCCAGCTGCGCCACCGAGCCGACCAGCGCGAGGGTCGCCGGGTGGAAGCTGGACGCCGGTCCGCTCACGTCGACGATGCCGAGCAGCCGCTGGTCGCGCGGATCGTGCACGGGCGCGGCGGCGCAGGTCCAGTTGTGCAGGGTGTGCAGGTAGTGCTCGGCTGAGTGCACCTGCACGGCACGGCGCACGGCGAGCGCCGTGCCCACCGCGTTCGTGCCGGTGCTGGACTCGGCCCAGGCCGCGCCCTCCTCCAGACAGATCCCGTTGGCCCGGCGGAGCACCGACAGGTTGCCCTCGCGCCACAGCACCCGGCCGTGCTCGTCGGTGACCACCATGATCTGCATCGAGGCGTCGGCGATCCCGCTCAGCCCGGCGCTCAGCGTCCGCATCATCTCGCCGATGAGCGTCGTCCGGCGCCGCTCCTCCAACTCGTCGCGCTGCAGCAGCACACTGCTGGTGTCCCGGTCCGGATCGAGGCCGAGCCGGAACATCCGCTGCCACGACGCGTCGATCACCGGCCGCGGTGCGATCGGCGGACGCCGGCCTGCCAGCGTCGCCTCTCGCACCCGGTGAAGCAGCCGGGACGCCTGCGCGGAGTCCATGGCGGTCAGTCGAGCCAGGTCGAGCGCGGTGTTGTTCATCGGTATCCCCCAGGCACCGGTGGTGCTGTATCGGTTCTGCAGAGGCGCGAGCGTGCCACCCCATCGTGCCGCTCCGGTCTGCCCGGCGCGGTGCGGTTCGGGTAATCCTGCAACCGTCTGCAACTCTGGCGAACCCGCCGTACGTGCGTGAGGGTGGTGCGACAGCGGAGGGTGGTGCCGTGTCGGCGCAGCACCACCCTCGGCTTTTTCCGTTTCCGGGGGCTCAGACCACCGCGCGCGCCCGCTGCACCACCTTCGCCAGATCGAGCGAGTGCGGAAGCGTCCCGAAGGCCGTCCCCCAGTCGCCGCCGAGCCGCGAGGCGCAGAACAGGTCCGCGACCTCCGGCGGGGCGAAGCGCACCAAGAGCGAGCCCTGGAGCACCAGCGCCATCCGCTCGACCAGCCGCCGCGCCCGCGCCTCGATCCCGTCCAGATCGGCCAGTTCGGTCAGCAGGCCCTTGATCGCGTTGTCCAGCCGGTAGTCCGCGCCGCGCGCCTTCCCGACCTCCTGGAGGAACGCGTTCAGCGCCTCCGGCTCCCTCTGCAGCGCCCGCAGCACGTCGAGCGCCTGGACGTTGCCGGAGCCCTCCCAGATCGAGTTCAGCGGCGACTCGCGCAGCAACCGGGGCATCCCCGACTCCTCCACGTAGCCGTTGCCGCCCAGGCACTCCAGCGCCTCCACCGCCACCGGCGTGCAGCGCTTCGTCACCCAGTACTTGGCCGCCGGCACCGCCAGCCGCAGGAACGCGCGCTCGGCGTCCGTATCGGCGTCATTCGCCGCCGCGAGCCGCAGCCCCAGCGTCGTCGCCGCCTCCGACTCCAGCGCCAGGTCCGCAAGGACGTTGCGCATCAGCGGCTTGTCGATCAGCAGCCCGCCGAAGGCGCTGCGGTACGCGGCGTGGTGCACGGCCTGCGCCACCGCCTGCCGCATCAGCCCCGCCGAGCCGAGCACGCAGTCGAGCCGGGTCGCCGCCACCATCTCGATGATCGTGCGCACCCCGCGGCCCTCGTCGCCGACCCGGCGCGCCCAGGTCCCGTCGAACTCCACCTCGCTCGACGCGTTCGACCGGTTGCCCAGTTTCTCCTTCAGTCGCTGGATCGCGAACACGTTCCGGCTGCCGTCCGGCAGCACCCGCGGCACCAGGAAGCAGGTCAGCCCGTCGGGCGCCTGGGCGAGCACCAGGAAAGCGTCCGACATCGGCGCCGAGCAGAACCACTTGTGCCCGGTGAGCAGGTACCCGCCGTCCCCGTCCCCGTCCAGCGGCCGCGCCTGCGTGGTGTT
Organism: Streptomyces sp.; assembly: GCF_036566765.1. GTDB lineage: Bacteria > Actinomycetota > Actinomycetes > Streptomycetales > Streptomycetaceae > Streptomyces. The sequence goes on along the minus strand of NZ_DATCVQ010000068.1, from coordinate 5,540 downwards.
CGCCCGGACGTCGCTGCCGCCCTGCTTCTCCGTCATGCTCATCCCGAAGAGCACGCCGGCCTTGTCCGCGGCCGGCCGCAGGCCCTCCTCGTACACCCGGGAGGTCAGCCGCGGCTCCCACTCGGCGGCCAGCTCCGGATCGGTGCGCAGGGCCGGCACGGCGGCGTGCGTCATCGACAGCGGACAGCCGTGCCCGGCCTCTGCCTGCGTCCAGACCAGGAACCCGGCCGCGCGCCGCACATGCCCGCCGGGCCGGCCCCAGGCGTTCGTCAGCCCCGCGCCGACACCCTTGCCGAGCAGCCGGTGCCACGCGGGATGGAACTCGACCTCGTCGATCCGGTTGCCGTAGCGGTCGTGGGTGCGCAGGCGCGGCGGGTTCTCGTTGGCCTGCCTGCCCCATTCCTGGACCTGGGCGGAACCCGCGCCGAGACCCAGCTCCGTCAGTTCCTCCTGGGCCGCGGGAAGGAGTCCGGGGTCGAGATGTCGTTCGACGGCCTCAGTGAGCGCCCGATCGGACGTGAATACGTCGTATCCCACCAGGGGCGGAGCCTGGTTGGTCACTGTGTGGGTGGTGGCTGCCATGCCGATACGGTAAGGAGGTGCAGGCAGCAAATGAAACACCCGAGCGGCTCAAAACGGGCAGACTCCACCGGGCCCGAGTCCTCTACCGCAACGTGTCCAAGCGGAAGCTGGTCTGGCTGCTCCTGAAGGACACCGTCAACTCGTGCATCGAGTACCGCATCCTCGGGCTCGCCGCCGAGGCGGCGTTCTTCACGCTGCTCTCCCTGCCGCCGCTCATGCTGGGTCTGCTCGGTCTGCTCGGCTACGTCGACAACTGGACCGACACCACCACGGTCGCGTCGATCCAGGAGAACATCCTGCGCGCCTCCGGCACGGTCCTGTCCGACCGGGGCGTCAACGACATCGCGAAGCCGCTCCTGGAGGACGTCACGCAGGCCGGCCGGCCCGACGTGATCTCCATCGGCTTCGCCATCGCCCTGTGGTCCGGCTCGCGGGCGGTGAACGTCTTCATCGACACGATCACGGTCATGTACGGGCTCGACGGGCACCGCGGGATCGTGGCGACACGGCTGCTCGCCTTCCTGCTCTACATCATCGCGCTGCTGATCGGCGCGGTCGTGCTGCCGCTCGCCGTGGTCGGCCCGGACCGGGTGGTGGAGCTGATCCCGTGGGGCACCGAGGTCGTCGCGGTGCTGTACTGGCCGGCCGTCATCCTGCTCTCCGTGGCCTTCCTGACCACGCTGTACCACGTGTCCGTGCCGGTCCGCTCGCCGTGGATCGAGGACATCCCGGGCTCGCTGGTCGCCCTCGGGATGTGGGTGCTGGGCAGCTTCGTGCTCCGGATCTATCTGACCAGCCAGGTCGAGGGGCCGACGATCTACGGCTCGCTCGCCGCGCCGATCGCGGTGCTGCTGTGGATCGGCATCTCCGCGTTCGCCGTGCTCGTGGGCGCGGCGGTGAACGCGGCGATCGACCGTGTCTGGCCCTCGGTCGCCACGGCGGCGGCCCGTGAGGCCAACGAACGCCACCGCGCCGCCCAGGCCGCGGAACTCCTCGCCCGCGCCCGCGCGGAAGCGGACGATGTCGACGAGGACGACCCCGACATGCCCTCGGAGTTCCCCGAACGCTGGTCGAGGTTCCTGCCGCCGGACGACGTGAAGTCCCGCCTGCACAGCGGGTGGGAGCGGGACTGACGCGTGCCGTCGCCCCCGGCCTGCGCCTGGACGGCGTGTACGCGGAACGTTCCTCCCCGATCGACGGGGCGGTGGTCTGGACCGTAGCGCCGCGGGCGGTCGGCGATGTGCGGCCGGTGCTGCCCGACGGGTGCACGGACCTGCTCTGGAGCGAGGGCCGGCCGCTCGTCGCCGGACCCGACACCCGCCCGTACCTGCCCGGCAGCGGCGCGGCCTACGCCGGGGTCCGCTTCGCGCCGGGAGACGCGCCCGGGCTGCTCCGCGTCCCCGCGCACGAGCTGCGCGACCGGCGCGTCGAGCTCGCCGACCTCTGGGGCGCGGGCGAGGCGCGACGGCTGGCCGACCGGGTCGCCGGGGCGGCCGCTCGGACCTCCGCCCCGCCCGTCCCCAGCCCCGGTGGTACGGTAAAAACGTCGTCTTTGCGACAATTCGTCCGCCTTGTCCGGTCGTACCGGCCGCTGCTCCCAGAGAGGCGACCGTCATGGGCACGCGTCGCATCCCGCTTCCCGGCGTCGGCACGCAGTACGACCTGACCACCGAGTCCGGCGGTCATCTCTCCGTCGTCGTGCACCATGACGGGCGGCGGTTCCTCGGCGTGTACCGGTCCGACGACCCCGACGCCTGCGAGACCGTCGCGCTCGACCCCGAAGAGGCCACCGTCCTGGCCCACTTGATCGACCCCGCCCGGCTGGAGGGCATCGACACCGACGGACTCGACCTCGTCACCGAGCACATCCCGGTCGGCTCCCGGTCCCCGTACGCCGGCCGGCTCCTCGGCGACACCCGGGCCCGTACCCGTACCGGCGCGTCCATCGTCGCCGTGCTGCGCCGCACCAGCGTCCACCCGTCCCCCGGCCCCGACTTCCGGTTCGCGCTCGGGGACACCCTCGTCGCCGTCGGGACCCGCGACGGCGTGGACGCGCTCGCCGCGATCATCGGCGGAGGGTGATGTGCACGACACCACCTCCCTGCTCGTCGAACTCGGCTCGCTCCTCCTCACCCTGGGTCTGATCGGACGCTTCGCCGGCCGCATCGGTCTGTCGCCCATCCCGCTCTACCTGCTCGCCGGCCTCGCCTTCGGCAAGGGCGGGCTGCTGCCCCTCGACGCCAGCGAGGAGTTCGTCGCGGTCGGCGCCGAGATCGGCGTCATCCTGCTCCTGATGACCCTCGGCCTGGAGTACGCCGCCTCCGAGCTCGTCGGCAGCCTGCGCACCCAATACCCCTCCGGACTCGTCGACTTCGTCCTCAACGCCGTCCCCGGCGCGATCGCCGGGATCCTCCTCGGCTGGGGCCCGGTCGGCGCGGTCGCGCTGGCCGGCGTCACCTGGGTCTCCTCCTCCGGCGTCATCGCCAAGGTCCTCACCGACCTCGGCCGGCTCGGCAACCGGGAGACCCCCGCCGTCCTCGGCGTCCTCGTCATCGAGGACCTGTCCATGGCGCTCTACCTGCCGCTGCTCACCGCCCTGGTGGCCGGCGTCGGCCTCGCCGGCGGGAGCATCGCCGTGGTCGTCGCGCTCGGCGCCGTCGGCATCGTGCTGTACTTCGCGCTCCGCCACGGCCACCACCTCAGCCGGGCCGTCTCCTCCGACAACCCCGAGATGCTGCTGCTCGTCGTGCTCGGCCTGACCGTCCTGGTCGCCGGGATCGCCCAGCGGCTCCAGGTCTCCGCGGCGGTCGGCGCGTTCCTCGTCGGCATCGCGCTCTCCGGCGAGGTCGCGGGGGCCGCGCACCGGCTGCTCACCCCGCTGCGGGACCTGTTCGCCGCGGTCTTCTTCGTCTTCTTCGGCCTGTCCACCGACCCGACCGCCATCCCCCCGGTGCTGCCGATCGCGCTGCTGCTCGCCGCGGTCACCGTCGTCACCAAGGTCACCACCGGCTGGTACGCGGCCCGGCGCGCCGGCATCGGCCCGCGCGGCCGGCTGCGGGCCGGCGGGGCGCTCGTCGCCCGAGGCGAGTTCTCCGTGGTGATCGCCGGCCTGGCCGCAGCCACCGAGCCCCGGATCCTGCCCCTCGCCACCGCCTACGTCCTGCTCATGGTCCTGCTCGGCCCCCTCTCCGCCCGCTGGACCGAGCCCCTGCTCACCCGCCTCAGAGCCGCCCTCGGACGCGGAACGGCGCCGGCTCCGCACCCGCGAGGGGTGGGAGCCGGCGCCGCTGCGAACAGGCAGAACGGGCGGAACAGGCCCGACAGCTAGAACAGGCCGGTCAGCGAAGGTAGACGAGACCGTCGGTGGTGACCGTCGGACGGCCGGACGTGCCGACCACCACGATCTTCACCGTGTGCTTGGCCGCCGAGGACCAGTTACGGGTCCAGATCGCGTTCCGGTACATCGTGGTCGAGGACTTCAGGTCCACCGTCGAGACCTTCACGCCGTCCACGTACACGTACGCCTGGCCGGAGGTCGACGCCCGGGACACCACCCACGCGACCGAACGGCCGGTGAAGGTCCAGCTGATCGACGCGTTCCTGGCGGTGCTGGCGAGGGACTTGCCGCCCAGGTAGCTGGTCGACGACTTGGCCGTCCAGGTACCGGTGCGGACCGCCGAGGTCTCCTGGAGGATCATCGGCGTCGAACCGACCGACGCGGTGGTCCTGTTGCCGGCCTGGTCGTACGCGTTGAGCGTCCACGTCGTGGTGACGGCCGGCTTCGCCGAGTGCGCGGCGGTGGTCACCGTCGGGCCGTACGTCGCGGCCACCGGCGTCGTCAGCCGGACGTCGCGCAGGGCGGCGGCGTCCGTCGCCTTCCACACCAGGCTCAGCGGGGCGGCGGTCGCGTTCACCGTGCCCGTGCGCAGGTAGACGCGCGGGGTGGTGGAGAAGACCGGGGCGGTGGTGTCGCCCACCACGGTGAGCGCGGGCGTGGCCGTGGTCTTGCGCGAGGTGTGCACCGCGCGGACGGCCACGGAGTGGCTGCCCGCCGGGACGGTCACCGCGGCGGACCGCGCCGAACCGGTGGCGGTGGCCGCCACGTTGCCGTCGACCAGCACCTCGTGCTTCGTGATGAACGCGGACGGGGTGGTCGCCGTCCAGGCGACGGTCAGCGGACCGCGCGTGTAGTACTTCCCGCCGGACAGCGTCGCGCCTGTCACCGAGGTGACGCGCAGCCCCGCCACCGGGCCCGCGGCCCAGGAGCGGATGGTGCCCAGCTGGCCGTACGCGGTTCCGCCCGGGCACTGGGTGTTGAAGCCGTCCCGGTGGCCGAAGATCGTCGAGAACGGGATCTGCGCGCCCTGCGCCCAGGTCTTGCTGAAGTAGTTGCCGCCCGCGGCGCCCGCGGTCAGCGTCGTCGTGCCGGCCGGGTCCACGCCGTACTGGCCGAGCTTCCATGCGGCGATCCGCGCGGCCGAGATCATCTGGGACGTCGACAGCGCGGTGGACGTGTAGTCGCCGATCATCGAGACGCTTGTGGTCTCGCTGTTGAAGCCGTACGTGTGCGCGCCGACGACCGGCATGTCCACGCCGCCCTTGCGGCCCTCGAAGATCGTGCCGCACTTGTCGACGAGGAAGTGGTAGCCGATGTCCTTCCAGCCGTTGCCGCCCTGGGAGGCCGGCTTGACGTGGTAGGCGTAGATGCCGCGCACGATCGCCGCCGAGTCGGCGCAGGAGTAGTCGTTCGTCGCGGCGGTGTGGTGGACCGCCACCGCCTTGACCTTCCCGCCCGGAAGGTAGGTCGGGGCCTCGGGGCTCATGCTCTCGTCGGCGCCCCAGCCGGCCCGCGAGGTGATCGCCGGCCGGGCCGCCGTCGACGGCGGCGCGGTCGGGCCGGTCGCCGTGGGAGTCGGCTTCGGGGTGACGGAGGCCGAGGGGGACGGCGTGGTGGTCGT
>NZ_DATCVQ010000067.1:0-20169 GCF_036566765.1 Streptomyces sp. | reverse complement strand
CTTGATCGCCTCGCGGATGCGGGTGTACGTGCCGCAGCGGCAGATGTTGCGGATCTGGTCGAGATCGGCGTCGGTGATCTCGCGGCCCTCGGCGGCGGCCTGCCGGACCTTGGCGACGGCGGTCATGATCTGCCCCGGCTGGCAGTAGCCGCACTGCGCGACGTCGAGGTCGAGCCAGGCCTCCTGCATGGGATGCAGGTCCTTGCCGACGGAGTCGGCCAGCCCCTCGATGGTGGTGATCTCGTCGTCCGCGGACACCTTGGACACCGGGACCGAACAGGGGTTGAACGCCTTGCCGTTGATGTGCGAGGTGCAGGACTGGCAGACGCCGAGCCCGCAGCCGTACTTGGGGCCGGTCACGCCGAGCAGGTCGCGCAGGACCCACAGCAGTCGGACGTCGTCCTCGGCCTCGACGGTGACGACCTCGCCGTTGAGCGTGAAGGTGTGGCTGGGCATGGGGGCTCCTTCAGTACGCGCGGTCGAGACCGTCGGTGGGGGACTGCGGGGTGGACGGCTCGAGCGGAGGCGGCGTGAAGCTCAGCGTGCCGTGGTTGATCGGGAAACTGGTCGGCATCGCGCCGGTGGCCCGGGCGTACGCGCAGGCGATCGCGGCGAAGGCCGGCGCGACGCCCAGCTCGCCCGCTCCGGCGGGAGTGCCGGTGGTGGGCGGCATGACGATCACCTTCAGCTCCGGCGGGGTGTTCCACTGGCGCGTGTAGAAGTAGTTGTCCCAGCTGCCTTCGAGCGGGATGCCGTCCTTGATGTGCAGGCTGGAGGTCAGGGCCATCGCGAGGGCGTCGTTGAGCCCGCCCATCATCTGGGCCTCCAGTCCCCGCGGGTTGATCGGGAAGCCGGCGTCGACGACCATCAGCGCGCGGGTGACGCGCGGTCCGGTGACGGCGTTCGGGATCTTCCGGTTCACCGTCTCGGGACGGCAGTCGATCTCCACCAGGGAGGCGACCGCGCCCCGGTACTCGGCGTGCAGCCCGATGCCCTGCGCGACCCCGGCGGGCAGCGACCGCCCCCACTCGCCCGCCTCGGCGGCCTTGTCGAGGACGGCGCGCAGCCGGTCGTCGCGCAGGAACTCCCGCCGGAACGCGACCGGATCCTTGCCCATCTGCCGCGCCAGCTCGTCCACGACGAGCTCCCGGGCGCAGGCGACGTTCGGCGAGTAGATGTTGCGCATGCTGCCGGTGTTGAACTTCAGCGGCACCTCGTTCAGCAGCTGCGTCGTGACGCCGAAGTGGTACGGCGAGGACTGCGTCAGCGTGAAGATCGTCTGGGCGAAGGTCAGGTTCCCAGCGACCGGCAGCTGCGCCGCCGTCGCGGTGATCATCTCGCCGAGCCCGTGGCCGAAGTCGGTCTCGGAGCTGGTGTGCCGCTGCTCGAAGCTGAGCACATTGCCCAGCGCGTGTGTGGCCCGGACCCGCGAGATGCACATCGGATGCGTACGGCCCTGGCGGAAGTTGTCCGTGCGCGACCAGGACAGCTTGACCGGCTTGCCCATCTTCTGCGAGATCTCGGCCGCCTCGGCGGCCACGTCGTGGAACAGATGCCGGCCGAACGACCCGCCGCCGTCCACCACATGCACCGTCACGGCGGACTGCGGCAGGCCGAGGCGGGTGGCGATCTCGCGCTGCGCGACGATCGGCACCTTCAGGCTCGCCCAGATCTCCGCCCGGTCCGCGCGCACGTCCGCGATCGCGTTGTCGGGCTCCAACGGGCTGTTGCTGGCGAACGCGAAGGTGAACTGGGCGTCGACCTTCTTGGTCAGCAGCGGCGGCACGATCATCGGCAGCGCCGCCGCCTTCAGCTTGGCGAGGACGGTCGCGTCCGACTCGCCGTCCACCGTGCCCGGCCCCCAGGTCACGTCCAGCGCCCGCAGGCCGTCGATGCACTGCCCGAACGTTTCGCCGCGCACCGCGACGCCGTGCGTGACCGTGGCGACGTCGGTGATGCCCGGCATGGCGCGGACCGCGTCGGCGTTGTGCACGGCCACGACCGTGCCGTTGATCGTCGGCGGCCGCCGCACCATCGTCGGCTTCGCGCCCGGGACCTGCAGGTCCATGCCGTACTTCTTGCGCCCGGTGACGATGTCGCGCGCGTCCACCCGGCCCTGCGGAGTGCCGAGGACGCGGAACTCGGAGGGGTCCTTCAGCCGGGCGGTGAGCGCGGTCGTCACCGTGCCGGCCGCCGCCTTCGCGAGCGAGCCGTACGTGGCGCTGCGCGTCGTGCCGTACGCGACCACGCCGTCCTTGGTCGTCAGCCGGCCCGCAGGCACGCCCCACTGCGCGGCCGCCGTCGTCACGAGCCGCTGGCGGGCGACGGCGGCGGCGGTGCGGACCGGGACGTACAGGCTCCGCATCGAGTTCGAGCCGCCGGTCAGCTGGTTCATCAGCAGTTCGGGCCGGGCGTCCGCCGAGGTGACCCGGACCCGGTCCAGCGGCAGGTCCATCTCCTCGGCGATCATCATCGCCACGGCGGTCGTCATGCCCTGCCCGACCTCGGCGCGCGGCACCTCGAACGACACCGTGTCGTCCTCGTGCACCCGCACCGTGATCAGGCCGGACGTCGGGGCCGCGGCCAGGTTCTGCATGTCCCCCAGGTCGAAGAGGTTCTCCGGCTGCGGCAGCGTCGGGACCGCCGCCTGCGCCGACTGCGGGGCGGCGGCGTCCGCCCCGAGCCGCACCCCCACGGCGAGGGTCGGCGCGGCCAGCAGGTACGCCAGTACCCTGCGCCGCCCGATGCCCTCGGGCCCTGCGGTGTCTGCCATGTGCGTCGTCCTCCCGGAACCTGAGTTACCGTCACGTACGGTCGTGTGCCGGGCACAGCCTGCCGTGCCGGACGCAGTTGATCAGGTTCTTCACGGGACGTCTACAACACGGCGATCCCCAGCGGTCGTTCGCCGGCGGCCAGGCGGCGGGTGTCGCCGCTCTCGAGGTCGACGACGGTGATCCCGTCCCAGTACCCGTCGCGGGTGAACCCGCCGGTGACGTAGGCCGTGCGGCCGTCGGCGGAGACCGCGACGTCCTCGTGCGGGCCCGCCAGCGGGTACAGCCGCTCCGAGCCGTCGGGGGCGCGGACGGTGAGCGACGGCCCCTCGTCCTCGGACTGGTCGATGGGACCCGTGCCGACGACGAAGAGCGAGCCGTCGGGGCCGAGCGCCGCCCCGTGCTGGTGGGTGTTCGCCGTCATGCGCTCGACGACCACCCGCCCGGTGCGCGGGTCGACGACCGCGAGGCGCTCGCCCTCGAACGGCAGCAACAGCTTGCCGTCCGATGCCCGCACGGCCGTGTAGTGGGGCTTCAGCCAGGAGCCGAGCCCGCCCTCGGTGCCGTACGGGGCGACCTCGATGCGACGCGTGTCGTCGGGCGAGCGAGTGGGGACGACGGTGACGTCGAAGGAATCGTGGTTCGTCGCGTACACCTCGGAGCCGTCGCGCGAGACGTCCACGTCGAAGGGGCGCCGGCCGACCCCGACGGTGTCGGTGACCTTCAGCTTCGCCGTGTCGATGATCTCCAACGTGCCGTTCCCACCGGGCACGTTGACGCCGACGTACACCTGCTTGCCGTCGGGGGACAGGGCGATGCCCATGCCCCCGCCGCGGTACTCGCCGGTGCTCACCGGGCCCGTCTCGGTCTCGTACGGGACGAGGGCGATCCGCTCGCGGGCCGCGGTGTCGACGACGGCGACGCCCTCGGCCGTGGCGACCCAGGCGCGGCCGTCCTCGCCGACGACCAGACCGTACGGGGCCTTGCCGACCCGCACCGAGTCGAACCGGCCCTTGGCCGGGTCGACGAAGCTGACCGTGTCCGCGCCGAAGTCGGCGACGAGCAGGGAGCCGGCCGGCGTGCGGCCGGTGACCTTCGCTTCGGGCGCGGACTGCGACGCCTCCTTCGAGTTCGACTCGGCGGCCCCGCCGGACTGGGCGCAGCCGCCGATCAGCAGAGCGGCGGCGACGGCGGGCAGCAGCACACGAGCGGTGCGTGCGGACGCGTTCATGGGCTCGTCTCCTTCTGGGCGGCCACCGGGAAGGAGGTCGCCCCGGTCCCGCTCCGGTTCCATCCTGTGCGCGGACCGGGCACAGGACGGTCGGCAGTGCGGTGGGAGCCCGGGCGCCGTACGGAGGACGACGGGGTCAACCGATCGGACGACCCGGCCTGCCGCCGGGGTCCCGTACTCCGACCAGCAGGCTGCCCAGGGCCGTGCGGCGGTGCAGGACCGCGCGGCCGGCGCGGACCGTCGTGATCAGGCCCGCGCCGCGCAGCGCCGACGCGTGCGCGGACGCGGTGGCGTTGCTGACCCGCAGCCGCCGCGCCACGTCGCTCGTCGTGTGCTCCCGGTCCAGCAGTTGGAGCACGTCGAGCCGGGTCCGGCCGAGGACCGCGGCCAGCGGGTCCTCCGCGCCGGCCTCCGCCGGGAGCGGGTGGCCGGGCCCGGCCGGGTAGGTCACGACCGCGGGCCGCCCGGGCGGGAACGCGAGCAGCGGCCGCCCTGTCCAGTGGAAGCTCGGCACGAGCAACAGGCCCTGTCCGTCGAGTTCGACGGCCTGGTCCGGCCCGTCGAGCTCCCAGACGCCGTCGCGCACGGTACTGCCCGGTACCGCGTCCGCGAGCGCGGCGGCCACGCCGTGCTCGGCCACGGTCATGGCGTGCCGGGTGAACTCGGCCCGGTGCAGGTCCTGGACGAGCGGCCACACCGGCCCCAGCACCGTGTCGAAGGCGGCCCGCTGGGCGCGCCGCAGCACCCGCCAGGCGTCGGCGTCGCCCCGGTGCAGGCCGCGCAGCCAGAGCGGCGGCGGGGCGGGATGCGACGCGTACACCCGCGCCAGCTCGGACCTGACGAAGACGGACGGCGTGGCCCGCATGGCCTCTTGGGCGTCCTCAAGGGTGTCCTCGAACACGTCGAGGAACAGCGGAGGCCGGCCCGCCGGAACCAGGTCGCCGAGCGGCTCCATGGCGGCGGGCAGGGTGCGGAGCAGCCGCTGCCGCCAACGGCCGTGCAACAGCCCGTCGTCCCGGCGGACCAGCATGCCGAGCGCCGTGTTCAGCTCCTGGAGCGGCGCGGGCCGGGCGGCGAACCTTACCCGGGCGAAGTCCTCGGCCGTGAGACGGATACGGATCACCATGCCCCCATGATCTCCGTGCGTTGACCTCAACCGCGGTCGAGGTCATAGCGTTTCGGCGTCAGCCGTTCCCTACGCCACGACAGAGGTCGACCCTATGTCCCAGACCACCGCGCCCGCCCCCGCCGACCCGGCCGCCCCCGACGAGGCGCTCGCCGCGCAGCCCATCGGCTACTGGAGCGGCGTCGTCCACAAGGCCGTCATCGGGCGCATCCGTGACGAGATGGCCCGGATCGACGTCACCCAGCCGCAGTGGTGGACCCTCAACCAGGTGGCGGCCGGCGGCGACGCGGGCCCGAGCCGGGAGGACGTCGCCGCCCGGCTCGCCGACTTCGCCGACTCGCCGGACGAGCCGGGGCGCGCCGTGGACCAACTGCTGCACCGGGGCTGGCTCGGCACGGGGGAGGACGGGCGGCTGCGCGTCACCGAGTCCGGCCTGGAGGCGATGGCGCGGATCAAGGAGCTGGTGACCGCGCTGCGGGCGGAGATCCACGAGGGGATCACGGACGAGGAGTGGGTCGCCGCGCTCAAGGTGCTGCGCAGGATGAAGGAGAACCTCGCCCGCTGAGGGCGAGGAGAAGCTCAGCCGTCCGCCCGGGCCTTCTCGGCTCAGCCGTCCGCCCGGGCCTTCTCGGCCCGGGCGGACGGCTTCAGTTCAGACGGCCCCGCGGGCCGACGACACCCTGGAGGCCGACGGCGACCTCGCCGCCCTGGACTTCACCGCCCGCACCCGGCACGAGGGCCGGGTGACGGGGGTGATCTGCGCGAACCGCCCGGCCGAATTCCGCCGGCTGAGACAGGAACGCGAGCGGTCCTAGGAGGTGGGACCTCCGGGCGGGCCGGGCGGCACGGGCGGGAACGGGACCTCGGCGAGCAGCGGCAGCAGCGTCTCCTCCTCATAGTCGAGGTGAGCGTTCAACTGCTTCGACAACTCGGAGAGTTCGGTGCGGAAGCGCTCCGGGTCCGCGCCGGCGACGTCGGCGAGCATGCCGCCGAGTTCCTGCTGCAGCCGCGCGACGGTCCGGTGTTCGGCCCGCAGCCGCTCGAAGACGTCCTTGAGGTGCGGGTGGTAGGTCTCCATGGCCGGGAACACGTGCGCGTCCTCGCCGACGTGGTGGAACTCCAGCGCCTGGCAGAAGGCCAGGCAGTGCTGGCGGATCTGCAGGCCGAGACCCGGCGGCGGCGCGGGCTCCCCGCCCGGCCGCGCGGCGACCCCCTCGAAGTACGCGTCCACCTCCGCGCCGACGTGCTTGAGCTGTCCGCGCAGCCACACGTGGACCTCCAGAAGCTTGTCGGCCAGGCTCCGCACCTCTGCGGGGCCCTCGCCCGGCGCGGGGTCGTTGCGCTCCAGCACCACGACGGGCAGGACGCGTGTGGTGTTCCGCTGGTAGTCGTCGTAGCCCGGCTCGGCGGCCACCACATGCGCGAAGAGGCGGTCCCGGCGCTCGCCCTCGGCGGGCACGGCGATCGCCTGGAAGCGCTCGGCGCCGAGCTCCACCTCGACCAGCGGGTGTGCGAGCACGTTGTGGTACCAGTCGGGGTGCTTGGGGCCGCCCATGTCGGAGCCGACGACCAGCACGTGGTCGCCGTGGCGCACGTAGCCGAGCGGAGTGGTGTGCCTGGCACCGGACTTGGCGCCGGTGGTGGTGAGCAGCAAGAGATCGCCGCCCTCGAAGTAGCCGCCGACCTTCCCTCGGTTGGCGCGGAACTCGTCGATGACGGACTGGTTGAAAGACATGCGGGTACAGCTATCCCCTCGGTCGAGGAACAGGATGAAGGCATGGAAAGGGGGAGAAGGCTCGCGCGCGCGACGGCACGGAAAGTGCGGGTCCGCGAACGGCGGAAGGGCGCGCAGGAGCGCGCGGAATCAGGCGATGCCTGCGAGAAGAGAACGCATGGGAAGATCCCTGACGTACGGGTGGTCGCCCGATCGCCGGCCGGCCCAGTTCTCTTTGGCCGGCGCCACGCGCCACGGGATCATTAGAACGACTGTCTCAGCGAGATGTCAACGCGCCCTGTGCGCGGGCTACTCCACGGCCATGCGCACGCCGAGCAGGACCAGCACCCCGCCCGAGACCTGCTCCAGGCGACGGCGCACGTTCGCCCGGGCGATCAGCGCCCGCATCCGGCCGATGAACCACACGTAGAGCCCGTAGTAGCCGACCTCGTACACCGCCCACACGGCGGCCAGAACGACCATCGCGGGCAGGTGCGGCACGCCGGAGGGGACGAACTGGGGGAGGAAGGACATCGCGAACACCGCCGCCTTGGGGTTCGCGAGGTTCAGCAGCAGTCCGGCCCGGTACGAGGACCAGCCCGAGCGGTACGGCGCCTCCGCCTCCGCCTCGCCCGCCGCCTGCTGCCCACGCCGCGCGTCCCACAGGGCCTTCGCGCCGAAGCAGATCAGCGTCACCGCGCCGACGACGCGCATGATGTCGTACGCCAGTTGGGACGCCGCGAGCAGCGCGGTCAGCCCGCACGCCGCGACGACGCCCCAGACGAACACGCCCGTCTCGTTGCCGAGCACCGTCAGGAATCCGTGCCGCCTGCTGTGCAGGGACTGCCGGATGATCAGCATCGTGCTCGGGCCGGGCGAGGCCGCGATCAGCGTGCAGGCGCCGAGGAAGGCGACGAGGGTGCTCCACATGGGCCACATCGTGCGACCCGCTGGTCCGCCGTGTCCAGCGGTGCATCGCTCACGCGACCTCCCTCCGTACGGGAGACGCGAGCCGATCAGCACTCTCGCGCGCCGGCAGGCAGCGCGGCAGGGCCCAGAGTGCCAACGGGTAGACCAGGTAGCCGAAGCGGGTCGCCGGCATCAGCGCCATCGCCAGGCCGAGCCCCAGGGCCAGCCGGTCCGCCGCGGCGCGGACGCTGTGCGGCGGGCGAACGGCCAGGGACACGGAGACCAGGAGCGCGGCGACGGCGAGCAGCGCGACCGCGGCGACGCTGCCCCCGGGCACGTGCGCGGCGAGCAGATGGCCGGGCAGCGGGCTGGCGGCCGGAGAGACGGCGGTCGTCAGCCCCAGCGGAAACGCGATCACATGCGCCGAGAACCCCGCCGGGTCGGCCAGCGCCACCGGCGCCACTGCCGCCCCCGCGACGGCCACGGCGACCCCGGCGTACCGGATCGCCTCTCTGCGCCCCTGCCGTACGACGATCAGCGCCAGGAGGACCGGAAGCGCGGGCCAGGCGGTCCACTTGAGCGCGCAGGCCATGCCCACCGCCACCCCCGCCCAGTCGCTCCGCCCCTGCCCGGCGAGCGCGAGCCCCAGGCACAGGAGCCCGACGACGGGCAGGTCCACGCCGCCGACGGCGAGCGGCAGGGCGACCAGCGGGCAGCCGACGAGCAGCGCGGCGCTCGACCGGGCCGCAGCGCCCTGGGCCGAGGCGAACCCGCCCCGCTCCGGCGACCCGAGCAGCGCCACCGCGGCGACCAGGGTTCCGGCGAACACCAGCCCCATCCACCACCGCGCGTCGCCCGGCAGCAGCCCGAACAGCGCCATCCCCGGCAGGTACGGGTTGTAGTCCGCCACCGTCGCCGGATCGGCCGCGTACGGGCTGCCCGTCGCCAGCAGCAACGCACCCGACCGTTCCACCACGCCGACCTCCGACTGGCCCAGTCCGCCCACGACGAGGACGGCGAGCGGCACGGCCACCGCGCCCAGCACCGCCACCGCCCGGGACGCGCAGAGCGCCGCCAGGCCGTACCCGACCGCCGCGCACACGCCCCACACACGGTGCGGCACCGGCCCCGCCACCGCGGCGAAGGCGAGCGCGCCCGCCGCGCACGCCGCCCAGCCGTACCGTTCCATACGCCCGCCGCCTCGCAGGTCCCCTCGTCCGTCCATGCCGTCGAGGCTAGGAATCAGGAAGCCTCGCGGCGTCACACGACGCTCCGTACCTCGGACTCAACCCCTGGTACGAGAGGCGCGGCCGGAGTCGACCCGTGCGGCGACGCGCCCGACGGGCGGGGCCGCCGAGAATGAGCGGATGCGTACGCCGTCCCGCCCGCGACTCCTGCCCATCCCGCCCCGAGGACCCAACTCCCGCCTCCGCGCCTGGATCGCCGCCCCCGCCTACCCGTGGGTCACCGGCGGTGTCCTGACCGTCGGCGCGGCCGTGGAACTCCTCCTCTATCCGGGGTCGACGACGGTCGTGATCGCCGTGCTGCTCTCCGCGGCCTCGATGATGTGGCGGCGCGCCTTCCCGCCCGTCGCGGTTCTCGGGGTGGCCGCCGGACTGGTGAGTTTCGCCGCGGCCCAGAACCTGTACATCGTCACCATCGTCAGCGGCCTGGCCGGCCTGTACACGCTCGGCCGCCACCGCGTCCAGCATCCCGCCGTCCTGGTCGCGGGCGGCGCGCTCGGTGCGCTCGCCGTGAACCTGCTGCACATCGCGAGCTGGTCCCGGCCCGACGGGCTGCCGCTGCCGGCGCTGGGGGAGCAGGGGTCGCTCGGCCTGTTCACGGAGGCGTTCGTGCTGGCCGTGGTCGTCCTCGGCGCGGTGTCGATGGGCGACGCGGTCCGGGCCCGCGAGGAGATCCGGCGCGAACGCGCCCTGTCCCAGGACCGGTTGATCGCCATGGAGCGGCGGCAGGCGGCCGAGGCGGAGCGGGCGGCCATCGCGCGCGAGCTGCACGACATCGTCGCCCACTCGGTCTCGATGATCGCGGTGCAGGCGGAGAGCGCCACGTACACGGCCCCTGGCCGTACCCCCGAGGCGCGCGAGGGCTTCCAGCAGATCGCCGCGACGGCCCGGGCGTCGATGGCCGAGCTGCGCCGTCTCCTCGGCGTGCTGCGCACCTCGGACCAGCCCACGGCGGCCCTCACCGCGCCCCAGCCCACGCTCGACGACCTGCCCGAACTCCTTGATCAGCACCGGGCGGTGGGCGGCGAGGCGCGGCTGGAGGTGACGGGGGAGCGGGTCGCGCTGCCGGCGGCGTGGGAGCTCTCCGCGTACCGGATCGTGCAGGAGGCGCTCACGAACGCGCGCAAGCACGCCCCCGGGGCGCGTACCGTGGTGAAGATCGACTACGGCCGTGACCGGCTGCTGGCCCTCCGGGTCGCCGACGACGGTCCGGGCCCTCGGGATCCGTCCGGCGCGTCGCCGACCGGCCACGGGCTCACCGGCATGCGGGAGCGGGCGGCCCTGGTCGGCGGCGGGCTGGCGGCGGGCGCCGGACCGGACGGCGGATTCGTGGTGGAGGCGGAACTCCCGTGGTGAGCGGAACTCCCTTGGCGGGCGGGGCGCGCAGGGTCATCAGGACGCTGGTCGCGGACGACCAGGCGGTGGTGCGGACCGGGTTCGTCAACCTGCTGGCCACCCAGGAGGACATTGAGGTCGTCGGCGAGGCGGAGGACGGCGTCCAGGCGGTCCGGATCGCTGCCGAGACCCGCCCCGACCTGGCCCTGCTCGACATCCGCATGCCGCACAAGAACGGCATCGAGGCGGCCCGCGAGATCCTCGCCGCGTCCGACGGCGCGACGAAGGTCCTCATGCTGACCACCTTCGGCCTCGACGAGTACGTGTACGACGCGCTCGCCGCCGGCGCCGGCGGCTTCCTGCTCAAGGACGCCACCTTCCCCGAACTGCTCCACGCGGTACGGGTGGTGGCGGCCGGCGAGGCACTCCTCGCCCCGGCCGTCACCAAGCGGCTCATCGCCGACTTCGTCGCGGCCCGGGCGGCGTCGCGCCGACCGGCCCGACCGGTCGCCGACCTCACCTTCCGCGAGTCCGAGGTGCTGACGCTCATCGGCCAGGGTCTGTCGAACGCGGAGATCGCGGTGCGGCTCACGATCACCGACCACACCGTGAAGACCCACATCAACCGAGTCTTCGCCAAGCTCGATCTGCGCGACCGCGCGCAGGCGGTGATCGCGGCGTACGAACTCGGGCTGGCCGGTCCGGGGCGGCGCTGACGCATCTCGCCCGCCGCTGACGTCACGCGCCCGCCGCTGCGCAGTGTCTTGGCCGGCTGACGCTCGCGCCGTCCGGACGCGCCGGCGAGCGCCGGGGCGTCACGCGCTCGACGCCGGGAGTTCGCGTGCGGGAAGCCGGAACGGACTACCGGCGTGCCACCATCCCGCCATGCTGGTGAGCCCCGACGACGTCGCACGGCTGCATCCCGGCGGTGCCGGGGCGCGCCGTACCGCCGTTCGCTTCGTGATCGCGGCGCGGGCCTGCGTGGCCGCCGCGGTGCTTCTCGCGGCGGTGACCGGCGCGCTCGTGTGGCGGCAGCCCGTTCCCCAGCCGAGTGCGGCCGCCCTGCTGACCGGGGGAGCGGCCCTGGCTCTCGCCATCGCCTGGCCGTGCGTGCTCCTCGCCGTGCGGCGCTGGCTGCGCCGGTACGCCGACGCGGGGACCCCGCTCGCGCAGACGCGGGCGCTGGTCCCGCACCACCGCGTTCTCGAGAGCGGCTGGATCACCGTGCTGAGGCTCGCCGGCTGGCTGCTCGTCGCCTTCCAGGCGGGCGTCCTGGTGATGCTGCCGCTGGCTCCCGGCGCGGGGGAGGCAATGGGGGCGCTGCGCTGGGTGACGACCGGGATCTGCCTGCTGGTCGGCGGGCTGATGGGCGGCGTGATCGGCTGGTTCAGCCGCGGGATCCCGCCGGTCCGCCGCCGCGAACTGGCCTGGACGCCGCGCTGGGCGGTCGAGCGGGTGGGCGTGCTGATCGCGCCGTTCCTGCTCGCTCTCCCGGCGCTCGCGGGCGCGGACGGGCTCACGCCGAAGGTGCTGGCCGGGATCGGGGCGCTCTGGCTCCTGCTGGTGCCGATCAGCCGGCAGGGCGATCACATTCCCGGCGACTGACCAGTTAATTCGGTCAAATCCGATTAATGCGGCAAAGGTATTGACTCGTATGGAAAACGGCGGACACTTGTCAATACACCGGAAAACCGGAGAGAGCCGCACCGCCGACGGAGACGTCCGAAGGCCCGCGTGACCCTTCTTATCGGCTCTGGCCAGGCCCCCGGCAGATCCTGTCGACGAAGGAGCCGCCGACGACGGTCGACGACCCTCGGAACCGACAAGGATGCCGGGGACTGTCTTGTCCGGCCGTCTTTCCGTCTGGCGCGGAAGGAAGTCCGGGACAGCTTTGCGCCGCCGAGCGCGAAACCCGATGGATCCCGACCTCCCGATCATGGTCTTCTGCCGCCATGACTCTGAGCGTCGACCTGTACATCCCCGGTCCCGACGGATCGTACGAGGAGATCCTCGACGTCCCCGAGGGCTGTTCCGACCTGGCCGGCTTCGAGCGCTGGCGCACCGTGGTGTGGGGCTCCGACGCCATGCGCGCCCTGGGCGCCCGGTACTTCCCCGTGCTCGCCGCCGACAACCTCCTGGTGCCGCCCGACGAGGTCCCCGCCTTCCGCCGCGAGTGCGCCCTCGTGCGCCGGAACATCCCGCTCGTGGCCCCCGAGGACGACCGGAACTGGACCTACGAGCAGTTCGTCGACGGGATCTCCTACCGCCTCGGCAACATAGAGGACGCGGCCCTGCGCGCCGAGCGGATCGGGGCAGGAGTCATGATCTGGTGAGGGGCCCGGCGTCGGCCTGGCCCCCCGGGCGGGCCAGGCCGATGCCGGTCCGAAGCCCCCCGGGCGGCCCAGGCCGACGCCGGTCCGAAGGCCCCCGGACGCCGTCTCGGCTAGGGTGATTCGAGGGGAAACGGGCCCTCAGGGGTTAGGTCGGTGCGTTGGACACTCACCAGTCGACTAGCGAGGTCCGGCAGCAGCCGCCGGCGGCTGTCGGATACGCCGGCGTGCTGCGCGAACTGCTCCCGATCGCGCTCTGGCGCGAGGACGCCGACGGGCGCGTCGTGGAGTGGTCCCTGGCCGCCCAGGACCTGCTCGGCTATCGCCCCGAAGAGGTGCTCGGCCGGTCCGCCTCCTCCCTGCTCGTCCCCGAGAACAACCAGGAGCTCGCCGACCAGCTGACCCGCCGCGTCCAGGCCGGGGAGACCGTCGTCGGCACCCTGCCCGTGCGGCACCGCGACGGCAACCACGTCACGATGGAGACCTGGATCGTGCCCGCCGCCGACCCGGAGGGCCGTGCCGGGGCGATGCTCATCGCCGTGGAGACCTCAGAGGTCCTGCGCATGCGGGACTCGCTGGCGGCCCTGGAGAGCCTCTTCACCCAGTCGCCCATCGGCCTCGCCACCCTCGGGCTCGACCTGCGCTTCGTCCGGGTCAACGACGCCCTGGCCCGGATGAACGGCCTCTCCGCCGCCGAGCACGTCGGCCGCCGCCTCACCGAGGTCGTGCCCGGCGTCAACGCCACGGCCCTCGAGGCGCTCATGCGGCAGGCCCTGGCCCGCGGCAAGGCCGTCGTCGACGCCCGCCGCACCGGCCGGACCCCCGCCGACCCCGACCACGACCACACCTGGTCCAACTCCTACGCCCCGCTGCTCGACAACGCGGGCCGACCGCTCGGCCTGATCGCCTCCATCATCGACATCACCGTCGCCGAACGGGACCGGGCCGAAGCGGAACGGGCCCGGCGGCACGTCGCCCTGCTCGCCGAAGCCGGCGCGCGGATCGGCACCACCCTGGACCTGCAGAAGACCGCCGAGGAGGTCGTGGAGGTCCTGGTGCCGAGCCTCGCCGACTCCGCCGACGTACAGCTCCTCGAAGCGGTCCTCGAACCCGACGAGAGCGGCGCCTCCCACCGGGGCGTACTGCGGCGCATGGCGGTCAGGTTTCCCGACCCGACCGCACCGACCGCCCTGCTCGCGCCCGGCCAGACCTTCCAGATCCCGCTGGACTCGGTGTACGAGGAGGTCCTCAACGAGGGCCGCCCCCTCGACCTGCACGACGTCGACGTCCCCGCGCTCATCCGCGACCCCCGGGCGGACCCGCTGCGCAACTACCTGATGACCCAGCTCAGCAGCGCCCGGATGGTCCCGCTCGTCGCCCGCGGCACCGTGCTCGGCACCGTCACGGTGACCCGGCTGCGCAGCCGCGCCCGGTTCGACGAGCAGGACTGCGTCCTCATCGACGAGGTCGTCGCCCGCGCCGCGCTCAACATCGACAACGCGCGCATGTTCACCATGCAGCGGGAGGCCGCCCTCACCCTCCAGCGCAGCCTCACCAACAGCGCCCTCCCCGAGGACACCGGCCTCGAACTCACCGGCCGCTACCTGCCCGCCAGCGAACACGACGTCGGCGGCGACTGGTTCGACGTCATCTCGCTGCCCGAGGGCCGGACCGGACTCGTCATCGGCGACGTCATGGGGCACGGGATCCACGCGGCCGCCGTCATGGGCCAGCTGCGCACCGCCGTCCGCACGCTCGCCCGGCACGACATCCCGCCCGTGTCGATGCTGGGCTCCCTCGACGACATCGTCGCCGAACTCGGCGAGGACGAGATGGCGACCTGCGTGTACGCCGTCCACGACCCCGCCACGGGGTGCTGTGTGATCGCCCGGGCGGGCCACCCGCCGCCCGCCGTGGTCACCCCCGACGGGCGCATCAGGTTCCTGAACGGCCCGCCGGGCACCCCCCTGGGCACCGGAGGCCGGGACTTCGGCACGGAGACGGTGCCGCTGCCGCCGGGCAGCCTGCTCGCGCTGTACACCGACGGGCTGATCGAGGCCCGCGACCGGGACCTCGACCAGGGCCTGACCGAGCTCGCGATGGCGCTGCAGGGCCTGGATCGGCCGCTGGACGAGGTCTGCGACGGCATCCTCGCCCGGCTGCTGCCCTACCCGGCGCAGGACGACGTGGCAGTGCTCCTCGCCCGCACACCGGGCGGTCCGGCCTCGCCCCAACTCCCGTGATTTCGCCCGGGGCTGAACGATTCGGCAGGTCCGCTGTCAGTCACTGCTCCTAGGGTGGAACAGTGACCACCCCAAGCAGCCCAGAGCCCGACCAGCAGCACGACGCCACCGCACACCGGACCGCCAGGGTCCTGCCGTTCCGCCCCGCAGGCCCGGCCCCCGTGCGGCCCCGCAGAGCCGAGGAGCCTCTGTGGCGGGACGTCGTCGGCGGCGTGCTGCGCCGGGAGCGCAAGGCCCAGCGGCGCACGCTCCAGGACGTCGCCGACGCGGCGCGGATCTCCATGCCGTACCTGTCGGAGATCGAACGCGGCCGCAAGGAGGCCTCCTCGGAGGTGCTCGCCGCCGCGGCCCGCGGGCTCGGTCTGGGGCTCGCCGACGTGCTGTCCCTCGCCCAGGAGGAGATCGTCCGGCTCACCGGCGTCCGCGCGCTGCCCGCCCGTCGGCACGCCGCCGCGCCCCGGCAGGGCGAGGTGCGCCTGGCGGCCTGACGCCCGCCGCATGGGGGCCTCAGTCCTGGGGCCCCGGGTCCTGGGGCGGGCGGCGGTGGGCCAGGTACGCGACCAGGACACCGGTCAGCAACGCCCAGGCCAGCGCGCCGTCGCCCGCCACAGGCCAGCCGCCCGCCCCGAGCAGCAGCGCGGCGACGATTCCCGCGCCCACCGCCTTCCCGTCCCGGGCGAAGGCCCACTCGCGCCGCCCGCTGCCCGGCGTGCGCCATTCCAGGACGGCGACGCGCACGACCAGGGCCGCCGCGGCGACCGCCGCCGTCATCACCGACGGGTCCATGCGCTGCCCTCGCCTCCGTCGTCGATCAGAAAATCCCCGGCAGGGGAACGTACATCCGGATTAGCATGGGACACATGATCTGGCGACATTGATCCACCGCTCAGCCTTCCCGGGGACCGCCCCGGACACCGCATCTCCGGCGTCCGAGCTGTTCTCCAAGGGAAGGCAACATGACCATCTCGTCCGAGCGTCTGCCCGGCACGGGCACCGAGCACGGTGCCCCGGTCCGCGGTGTCCGCCGCATCGCGGCGACTCTCTACGGCTACGCGTTCTTCGAGGAGTTCGTCCTCTTCTACCCCGTGTACGCGCTGCTGTTCAGCGACACGGGACTGGGGCTGTGGCAGATCTCCTCGCTCTTCGCCCTCTGGTCCCTGACCAACATCGTGCTGGAAGTCCCGTCCGGCGTCTGGGCGGACACGGTGTCGCGCAAGCGGCTGCTCCAGCTCGGCCCGCTGCTGACCGCCGCCGGCTTCGCCCTGTGGGTGCTGTTCCCGTCGTACTGGGCGTTCGCCCTCGGCTTCGTGCTCTGGGGCGCGGGCGGCGCGTTCGGTTCCGGCGCTCTTGAGGCCCTCGTGTACGAGGAGCTCGACCGGCTCGGGGCCGCTGACCGGTACGCGCGCGTCATGGGCCGTTCCCGGGCCGCCGGCCTGGTTGCCGTCATGGCGGCGACGGCGCTGGCCGGGCCGGTGTTCACGGCCGGCGGCTACCCGGTGGTCGGAGCGGCCAGCGTGCTGGCCTGCCTGGCGACCGCCGCGTTCGCGTGCGGCTTCCCGGAGCACCGCGGCAAGACGGCCGCCGTGCCCGAGGAGGACGACGCGCCGGAGGCCGGCTGGGCGGCCACGCTGCGGGCCGGACTCGCCGAGGCCCGGCACGACCGGGCCGTACGCTTCGCGGTGCTGCTCGTCCCCGCCGTCACCGGCGTCTGGGGCGCGCTCGACGAGTACACGCCGCTGCTCGTCCGCGACACCGGAGTGGCGCACGGCGCCGAGCCGCAGCTACTGCTGCTGATCTGGGCGGGCGCCACGGCCGGCGGCCTGCTGGCCGGCCCGGCGAAGCGGCTGGGCACCCGCGGACTCGCCGCGCTCCTCGCCGTGTCCGGACTCGCCCTGGCCGCCGGCGCGGCCCTGGGGACCCCGGTCGCCATCGTGCTGGTCGCGGTCGCCTTCGGCGGCTTCCAACTCGGCAGCGTGCTCGTGGACGCCCGGCTGCAGGACAGCATCACCGGCCCGGGTCGGGCGACCGTCACCTCGCTGGCGGGCGTGGGCACCGAGGTGACCACGCTCACCGTGTTCGGCCTGTACGCGGTGTTCGGCTCGGCGGCCGGCCACGGCGCCGCCTTCGCGCTGCTGGCGCTGCCGTACCTGGTCGCCGCCGCGGCCCTGTCTTGGGTTGGCCGCCGCCGTCAGTGACGGGACGGGCCCGCCAGGCGCTCGGGGGTGAGCAGCTCCGCGATGCGCTCGGCGGGCAGCAGGCCGCGCTCCAGGGTGAGTTCGGCGACGCCCCGGCCGGTGCGCAGGGCCTCCTGGGCGATGGCGGTGGCCTGCGTGTAGCCGATGTGAGGGTTGAGGGCGGTGGCGAGCCCGATGGAGCTCTCCACCGCCGCCCGCAGCTGCTCGGTGTTGGCGGTGATGCCGACGACGCAGCGCTCGGCGAGCGTGAGGCAGGCCTGGCGCAGCGAGGTGATGCTGCGCGACAGCGCGTGCAGGATCACCGGCTCGAAGGCGTTGAGCTGGAGCTGGCCCGCCTCGGCGGCCATGGTGACGGTGATGTCGTTGCCGATCACCTCGAAGGCGACCTGGTTGACGACCTCGGGGATCACCGGGTTCACCTTGCCCGGCATGATGCTCGAACCGGCCTGCACGGCGGGCAGGTTGATCTCCGCGAGACCGGCCCGCGGCCCGGAGGAGAGCAGCCGCAGGTCGTTGCAGGTCTTGGAGAGCTTCACCGCGAGCCGCTTGAGCACGCCGGACAGCTGGACGAACGCGCCGCAGTCCTGGGTGGCCTCGATCAGGTTGGCGGAGGTCACCAGCGAAAGACCGGTGATCGCCGCGAGGTGCCGGCGCGCGGTCTCGGCGTACCCGGCCGGGGCGTTGAGGCCGGTGCCGATGGCGGTCGCGCCGAGGTTGATCTCGTGGATCAGCTCGATCGCCTCGCCGAGCCGGCAGCGGTCCTCCTCCAGCATCACGGCGTACGTGGAGAACTCCTGGCCGAGCGTCATCGGCACCGCGTCCTGCAGCTGCGTCCGACCCATCTTCAGGACGTCGCGGAACTCGACGGACTTCTCCGCGAAGGCGTCCTGCAGCACGGCCGCGGCCCGCAGCAGGTCCCGCACCGCGAGGATGGTCGCGATCCGGACGGCCGTCGGGTAGACGTCGTTGGTGGACTGGCTGAGGTTGACGTCCTCGTTGGGGTGCAGGTGCTGGTACTCGCCCTTGGCGTGGCCGAGCAGCTCCAGCGCGCGGTTGGCGATGACCTCGTTGGCGTTCATGTTCGTCGAGGTGCCGGCGCCGCCCTGGATGACGTCGACGACGAACTGGTCGTGCAGCCGGCCGGCGCGGATCTCCTGGCAGGCGCCGGCGATGGCGTCGGCCTTCTCCGGGGACAGCAGGCCGAGCTCCTCGTTCGCGCGGGCGGCGGCCTCCTTCACGGCGGCGAGCGCGGCGATCAGCTGCGGGTACACCGAGATCGGCGTGCCGGTGATGGGGAAGTTCTCCGTGGCGCGCAGCGAGTGGACACCCCAGTACGCGTCGGCGGGGACATCGCGGTCACCGAGCAGGTCGTGCTCGCGGCGGGTGGCAAGGGACGGGGCGGAGGTCATCGAGAGGCCTTCAGCGGAGAGCGGAGGAAGCGGACGCGGTGGCGGGGGTGGGGGCGCCGCCGGAGAAGCGGGAGCCGGCGGACAGCGCGGGCTCCTGGAACGCCGGGCCGATCAGCAGGCCGCGCAGCAGCTCCGTGCGGTGGTTCGGCGAGACGTCGGAGAGCAGCGCCGACAGGACGGCGATGCGGGTCTGGGCGGCGCGCAGGGTGCCGGTCAGGAGCGCGCCCGCGGCGACCAGGTCGACCGCTCCGCCGCCGGTGTAGATCTCGGCGACCGGACCGGCCGGGACCCGGGTGGTGACCGTGACCAGGACGCCCTCCTCCACGGCCTCGCGGACGGCGTCCACGAAGTCGGGGGTGGCGTTGCCCGCGCCGGTGGCGACCAGCACGATGCCCCGGGCCCCGGCGGCGAGCGCCGCGCGGAACAGCAGCGGGTCGGCGTCGCTGTGGTGCGTGATCACGTCCACCCGGGGCAGTCCGGGGGCCGCGTCGTCGTCCGCGGTGGCCAGGGCGGCGGCCGGGAGCGGGAGCGGGGCCGGGCGCTCGGGGCTGCGCCGGGTGTCGACCTTGCCGAAGCCGACCTTGCCCAGGCTCGGCGCCGAGGGGTCGGAGAACGCGTCGGAGGCCAGGGTCTGCGTCTTCACCGTCCCACGCGCCGGGTGCACGACGCCGTCGAAGACGACCAGGACGCCCAGGTCGCGGACCGAGGCGGCGACCTGGACGGCGTCGTAGACGTTGCCGGGGCCGTCGCTGTCGCCGGTGCCGATGGGGCGCTGGGCGCCGGTGAGGACGACCGGGCGCGGGTCGGAGTGGTGCAGGTCGAGGAAGAAGGCGGACTCCTCCAGCGTGTCCGTGCCGTGGGTGATCACGACGCCGTCCACGCCGGGGTCGGCGAGCGCATCGTGCACCGCGTTCAGCAGCGCGAGTTGCCGGAGCGAGGTCATCCGGGAGCTGTTGACGTTGAACAGGTCGACGACGTCGACCGTCACGCCCTCCGGGAGCGCCGACGCGTCCAGGACATCACTGCCCGCGGCCTCGGCGGCGTACCCGGACCCCTGCCACCGGCTGGCTATGGTGCCCCCGGTGCTGATGAGGGTGATCCGTCGCGGCCGCTCGTCGCGTATCCATTCCATGTGTTTCGTCCCCGGGGTCGTTCTGTTCCTCGGCTCGGCCGTGCGCGACCGAAGCCGCCGCAAGGATAGGAAAAAAGCAGCGCAACGCGATTGCCGATACTGGCTCGGGACGAAACATGGGTGGTGGATAATTGCGCCATGGACCGAATCGATCTTCATATCTTGCGTGAGCTCCAGGAGGACGGTCGGCTGACCAACCAGGAGCTCGCCCAGCGCGTCGGCCTGAGCCCCTCGCCCTGCATGCGACGGGTCCGCCAGCTGGAACAGGACGGCGTCATCCAGGGCTACCGGGCGATCGTCGACCCCGCCGCCGTCGGCCGCAGCTTCGAGGTCCTGGTCTCCATCGAGGTGCGCCGCGACCGGGAGGCCGTCGAGGCCTTCGAGGCGGCCCTGCACGACATCCCGGACGTCATCGAGGCGTACCGGCTCTTCGGCAGCCCCGGCTGCCTGCTGCGCATCGCGGTCGCCGACCTCGCCGCGTACGAACGCCTCTGGATCGAGCGGCTCACCACGCTCGGCGGCGTCACCGA
>NZ_DATCVQ010000066.1:0-5271 GCF_036566765.1 Streptomyces sp. | reverse complement strand
GGGGCCTCGACGGTCAGCCGGCCGGCGGCCCGCCCCCGCCCACCGGCCCGGCCCCCTCTCCCGCCCCCACGACGACCGGAGGGAATTGAGACATGCCCTACCGGCCGTCGAAGAAATTCAGGAAGCAGCTGCTCGCCGGCGGGGCGGTCGTGCTCCTCGCCGGGCTCAACGCCCCCGCCGCGGTCTCCTTCGCCACCGCCAAGTACCACGCCTACAAGATCGCCCAGCCCGGCTACAAGGCCGCGTACGGCTCCTGGCAGGAGCTCGGCGTCCCCGGCGAGTTCCGGATCAACGCCATCCACGCCGCGCTCCTGCACACCGGCAAGGTGCTGCTCATCGCCGGATCGGGCAACGACCAGAAGAAGTTCGACTCCGGCACCTTCGAGACCGTTCTGTGGGACCCGCGGAACGACACCTTCAAGAAGATCCCCACCCCCGAGGACTTCTTCTGCGCCGGACACTCCCAACTCCCGGACGGCCGGCTCCTTGTCGCCGGCGGCACCGCCCGCTACGAGGTCCTCGACGGTGAGGTGAAGAAGGCCGGCGGAGGCATGCGGGTCAAGAACGAGAGCCCCGACCGGGCCGTCACGCTGAAGAAGGGCACCGTCTTCCGCTCGCCTTCGGGCGTCGAGTACGTCTCCAAGTTCGACGTCACCGTGCCCAAGGCCAAGCGCGAGTTCCAGATCACGTACTTCAAGAACGGCGCGATGAAGCCCTGGCGGACCAAGGTCACCGCCGCCGAGGCCCGGGTCTTCGTCGAGGCGCGCAAGGCCGGCCCGCAGGCCCTCACCACCGAGGCCGCGCAGTACGAGGTCCTCGGCCTCAAGGGCGAGGACGCCGACAACGTCTACGGCCTCGCTCAGCGGATCACCACCGAGAAGCAGGACTTCCAGGGCATCAAGGCCGCGTACGAGTTCGATCCCAAGGCCGAGCGGTACGTGCCCGTCGCCCCGATGAAGGACGCCCGCTGGTACCCGACGCTGGTCCCCCTGGAGGACGGCAAGGTGCTCGCCGTCTCCGGGCTCAACGACGTCGGCGACGTCGTCCCCGGCGACAACGAGATCTACGACCCGAAGACGAAGAAGTGGACCAAGGGCCCCTTCCGCTACTTCCCGACCTACCCGGCCCTGTTCCTCACCAAGGGCGGCCGGCTGCTCTACACCGGCTCCAACGCGGGCTACGGCCCCGCGACCAAGGGTCGCGAGCCGGGGCTGTGGGACCTGAAGAAGAACGTCTTCACCAAGCTCGGCGGGCTCAGCGACACCGACCAACTGGAGACCTCGGCCTCACTGATGCTGCCGCCTGTGCAGGACCAGAAGGTCATGATCCTCGGCGGGGGCGGGGTCGGCGAGTCCCAGAAGTCCACCCCCCGCACCTCGATCATCGACCTGTCGAAGGCGACGCCCGCCTTCACCGACGGCCCGAAGCTGCCCCAGGGCACCCGCTACCTCAGCAGCGTCCTGATGCCCGACGACACGGTGTTCACCAGCGGCGGGTCCGAGCAGTACCGGGGCCGCAGCGGCAGCGACATCCTCAAGGCGCAGTTCTACGACCCGAGGACCAACGCCTTCACCGCGGCCGCCGACCCGACCGTCGGCCGCAACTACCACTCGGCGTCGCTGCTCCTTCCTGACGGGCGGGTCGCCACCTTCGGATCCGACCCGCTCTTCGACGACGCCGACAACACCAAGCTCGGCACCTTCGAACAGCGGGTGGAGATCTTCACCCCGCCCTACCTGCACGGGAACGCGGACCGCCCGGTCCTCGGCGAGGGCCCCCAGGAACTCGACCAGAACGGCCGCGCGACCTTCCACAGCGCGGACACGGCACGGATCGCGACGGCCCGGCTGATGAGGCCGAGCGCGGTGACGCACACGACGGACGTCGAACAGCGGTCGGTGGCGCTCGGCCTGACGAAGACGAAGGACACGGTGACGGTGGAGGCCCCGCTGGACCGGACGCTGGTACCGCCCGGCTGGTACATGCTGTTCGTCACCGACGAGGAGGGGACGCCGTCGGAGGCGAGGTGGGTGTGGGCGGGGTGAGGCGGGGCGGGGTCTTGGCCCCGGCTCGTCGGCGAACGCCGAACCGGCCGAGCATCTGTCCGAAAGCGTGTGTCTGAATTTGTCGCCCGGAGGAGCTGCGTACCGTGCGCTCTCCCTGGCCGCCCCATGGCACGCAGAGCACAGAAACCCTGCACGCTACGCACACCACCGCGCGCTGCTCGCGCCTAAGTTCTCCGCTGGCGACAGCGCATCGCCCTACAACAGCAACAACTGACCTACATCTCTTTTCAGGGGGAATCATGATCTCGAAGATCAAGTCGAGCGGAACGGCCAAGCGTCTGATCGCGCTGGCCACGGCGAGCCTGGCGATGGTCGGCGGCAGCCTGGTGGTGGCGCAGCCCGCCTCCGCAGCGTCTTGGCAAGGGGAGCTGTGGACCTATCAGACCGGGCTCTGCCTGGACGGCAGTGGCGGTGCCGGTCCTGGTTCCGCTGTGATCCAGTGGGAGTGCAACGGGGGTTCGAACCAGTGGTGGTACACGAGCTGGGACTCCAAGGGGCGCCCGAGGATCGTCAACTCCAGGAACAACCTGTGCCTCGACCGGCACGACGACACCAGGTTGGGCGCCCAGCTGATCCTTTGGCACTGCAATGACAGCTGGAACCAGGTCTTCGCCTACGGCGGAGGGGTCAACACCATCGTGAACACTCCTCTCAACCAGGTGGTCGACGTCCCGCGAGGCACGGGCGAGTGGGGCGCTCGGCCGATCATGTGGGAGCCGAACGGCGGAGACAACCAGCTGTGGCAGCTGCACGGCTGGGGTGGGTAGAGAAACAAAGGCCGCAGGGCGCCGAGGGGGCCCGTCACCGTAAGTGGTGCGGGCCTGCGCGAACGGTGCGCCGTCAGTCCTTCGCGCGGTGCGCCAGGCCGAGGGCGTAGTCCGGCCACCACGTGCCGGCGGCCGGGCCGCCCCGGCAGGTGCCGTCCGACTCGCCGGGCCGCTTGATCCACAGGTACGCGTCCACCAGCGGGTCGCCGGTCCGGTCGGTCGGCGGCGTGCCGAGCGCCCGGCCCGGCGGGTTGCACCACGCCTGGTCCCGGTCGCCGGGCAGCGGGCCGTGACCGTTGCGGCTGGTGTCCACGGTGTAGTGCGCGCCGTCGAGCATCCCGGACAGCCGGGCGCCGAAGCCCTTGACGGCGTCGTTCGTCTGGAAGTTGGAGACGTTCAGGGCGAAGCCGTCCGCGTGGGCGAGGCCCGCCCGGCGCAGCGGCTCGACCAGCTTGCCCGGGTCCTCGATCCAGGCCGGGTTGCCCGCGTCGAGGTAGACCCGGGTGTGCGGCTGCCGTTGCAGCCGCTCGATCGCGCCGGAGAGCAGTCGGTAGCGCTCGTCCTGGTACTGGGCGGGGGTGCACCCGTCGACGAGGTGCGGCACGGCGTCCGGTTCGAGGACGACGACGGCATGGGCGTCGCCGATCGCGCCGGCGAAGGCGTCGACCCAGTCCCGGTAGGCGGCGCCGTCGGGCGCGCCGCCCGCGGAGTACATGCCGCAGTCGCGGTGCGGGATGTTGTACGCGACGAGGACGGCGGTACGGGCGGCGGCCTTCGCGCCCCTCACGACCTTCGCGACGTCCGGGACGGGGTCGTCGTGAGCCGGCCAGTCGGCGACCGGCCGCTCCGAGATCCGCCGCAGAGCCTTCGCGTCCGCGGTACGCCCCTGCGCCTCGTACCGCTCCACCTGCCGCGCCGCGTCACTGTCCGGATCGACCCAGAACGGCGCCCCGCCGGCCGCCCCGGTGCCCGAGGGCCCGACCGGGGTGCGCCCCGCGGGCTCGCCGCAGCCGGTGAGCGCGAGCAGGAGCGCGGTGGCCAGGGTCAGGCCGATGACGGCGGTACGTCGGGACATCCGGGCCCCCAAGTCGAGGCGAGGCGAGGCCGCGAGGCGCGGCAGGTCAAGATGCGGCAGGTCAGGATCGGGAGGAGCCGGGCCATCGTTGCATATCGGTCAGTGGGTGGCCGGGTGCGACGCGGCGGGCGTCAGCCCGTCGACGGCGGCGTCGCCAGGGCGATGCCGAGTGGGGTGCGCTCGTACAGGACCTGGTGGCCGTAGCGGCGCGAGGTCAGTAGGCCGGCGTCGCGCAGGACCGACAGATGGGCGGAGACGGAGGAGGGGGCGAGGCCGAGGCGGTGGGCGAGTGCGGTGGTGCCGGCCGGCTCGTCGAGTGCGCACAGCACGTCCGCGCGGTGCCGGCCGAGCAGCCGGGCCAGTGCGTCGGGGGTCCGGTCGCGCGGCGCGGTCCACAGGCCGCCGATGCCGCGGGCCGGGTAGACCACCGTCGGCTGCCACGGCGGGTCGAAGCCGCTGACCACGTCGGGCCAGGTGAAGACGGACGGCATGAGCACCAGGCCCTGCCCGTCCAGCGCGCGGACGTGTTCGCCGCGGTAGTCGACGACGAGCGTGGCGGTCTCGGCGTCCCAGCCGAACGCCGGATGCAGCTCGGCCAGCAGCCGCTCCATGCCGCCGTCGGCGAGCCGGCGCGAGTGGTACGCGACGTCCGCCTCCAGGAGCGCGCGGAGCCGGGGCCAGTCCGGGGCGACCAGGACGTCGTGGGCGGCCTCCAGAAGATCCGCGAGCCGCCGGATCGCGTCCGCGGGATCGGCCAGCAACCGCCGCCCCTCCGCCGACTCGGCGGCCCCCGGGGTGTCGGCGAGCGCCCGCGCGAGGTCGTCGTGGACGAGGGCCGGGTCGGTCCGGCGGACCGCGGCGAGCTCTTCCTCGAAGGTGGCCGCGGGGCCGAGCGGTGGCGGGTAGAGGAAGTCCGGGCTGTGCCCGTGCTGCGGCATCAGCAGATGCAGCGGCCCCAGATCCAGCCCGCCCTCGGCCTGCCTGATCCGCCGCAGCCACGGCAGGTGATACCCCTGCTGCCGCGGCCGCGCGAGCACCCGTACCGCGGCGTGCGTCTCCCACATCGGCGACAGCGCGAACCGGATCCGAAGCCGGTCGGCCTCCCCGAACTGAAGGTGATACGGCATGCACGCCTCGCTGAAGATTCGCCTGAACCCGAAAGTCTAGGCCCGCCACCCGATGCGAGCCAGGCTCCCGGCATGCCGAAGAACCCCTCGCCCCAGCCCGATCCCGGCGTACGCCACAGCCCCGAACCCCCCGCCGCGGCGAGACCGGCGTCCGGCACGGGCACGGCCGAGGCGCCGAGCGGGCCCGGCACCCCCCGCCCCGCTCAGGTTGCTCCGTCGTCCGCGCACGGCGAGGC
>NZ_DATCVQ010000065.1:0-4296 GCF_036566765.1 Streptomyces sp. | reverse complement strand
GCCGGCTCGCGCTGCTCGCGGCGCGCCGCGGGGAGCTCACCGAGGGCCGCCGCTGGTGCGCCCGCGCGGTCGAGCTGGGCCCGGCGGAGGTGGCCGAGCGGGCCGCCCGGCTGAGCGAGGCGCTCCACCAGGAGCTCACCGCTTAAGGGATTTGCGCTGGTCGCAGGGGTGACGTACTGTTGGGTTCACCGACGCGGGGTGGAGCAGCTCGGTAGCTCGCTGGGCTCATAACCCAGAGGTCGCAGGTTCAAATCCTGTCCCCGCTACTGCAGTCGAAGGCCCGGATCCGATCACTGGATCCGGGCCTTCGTCGTACCCCCGCGTGGATGTCGCGGCGCGCGCACGGAAAAGCCCCCGCCTGATCCAGGCGGGGGCTTTTCGTGGAGTCTTACGCGGACGCGCAGTTCGGGCAGATGCCGCGGTACGTGACCTCGACGTCCGAGATCGTGAAGCCGAAGCGCTCCGAGTCCGGCAGGTCGTGCAGCGGGTCGCCGGCCGGGTGGACGTCGCGGATCGCGCCG
Source organism: Streptomyces sp. (assembly GCF_036566765.1). Classification (GTDB taxonomy): domain Bacteria; phylum Actinomycetota; class Actinomycetes; order Streptomycetales; family Streptomycetaceae; genus Streptomyces. Next base: position 3,775 of record NZ_DATCVQ010000065.1, on the reverse strand, counting down.
CAGCGCGCGCAGACCAGGTGCTGGTGCGGGCGGTGCGCGTTCGGGTCGTAGCGCTTGGCGCGATGGTCGGTGGCCACTTCCATGACCTCGCCGAGGGACACCATCTCGCCCAGCGTGTTGTAGACGGTCGCCCGGGAGATCTCCGGCAGCTTCTTCACGGCGCGGGCGTGGACCTCGTCGGCAGTCAGGTGGACGTGGTCCCCGTCGAGGACTTCGGCCACGACACGCCGCTGCGCGGTCATCCGCCAGCCGCGGCCGCGCAGTCGTTCCAACAGGTCACTCATGGGGGTCAGCCTAACAGGAGGGGGCCAAGGCTACGAACAGGTGTGAGTTTGGATGGCTGCTTGACTTAGACATTGTCTATCGTAGGATCGATTACGAAGGACAGGGTCGAGGGAAATCCGCAGGAGGCGCACGTGACGCAGGGACCGCTCACCACCGAGGCCGGCGCGCCGGTCGCCGACAACCAGAACAGCGAGACGGCGGGCGTCGGCGGCCCGGTCCTGCTCCAGGACCAGCTGCTGCTCGAGAAGCTCGCCCACTTCAACCGCGAGCGGATCCCGGAGCGAATCGTGCATGCCCGCGGGGCCGGTGCATACGGCACATTCACGGTGACCGCGGACGTCACGCCGTACACCCGCGCCGCGTTCCTCTCCGAGGTCGGCAAGCGGACCGAGACGTTCCTGCGCTTCTCGACCGTCGCGGGCAGCCTCGGCTCGGCCGACGCGGTGCGCGACCCGCGCGGCTGGGCGCTGAAGTTCTACACCGAGGAGGGCAACTACGACCTCGTCGGCAACAACACCCCGGTGTTCTTCATCAAGGACGCCATCAAGTTCCCCGACTTCATCCACACCCAGAAGCGCGACCCGTACACCGGCTCGCAGGAGGCGGACAACGTCTGGGACTTCTGGGGCCTGTCGCCCGAGTCGACGCACCAGGTGACCTGGCTGTTCGGCGACCGCGGCATCCCCGCCTCGTACCGCCACATGAACGGCTACGGCTCGCACACGTACCAGTGGAACAACGAGGCCGGCGAGGTCTTCTGGGTCAAGTACCACTTCAAGACCGACCAGGGGGTCGTGAACCTCACCCAGTCCGAGGCCGACGCGCTCGCCGGCCGGGACCCGGACAGCCACCAGCGCGACCTGCGCGAGTCGATCGAGCGCGGCGACTTCCCGAGCTGGACGGTGCAGGTCCAGATCATGCCCGCGGCCGACGCGGCGACGTACCGCTTCAACCCGTTCGACCTCACCAAGGTGTGGCCGCACGAGGACTACCCGCCGATCGAGATCGGCAGGCTGGAGCTCGACCGCAACCCGGAGAACGTGTTCGCCGAGGTCGAGCAGTCGATCTTCAGCCCCGCGCACTTCGTGCCGGGCATCGGTCCGTCCCCGGACAAGATGCTCCAGGGCCGCCTCTTCGCGTACGGCGACGCGCACCGCTACCGCGTCGGCGTCAACGCCGACCACCTGCCGGTGAACCGCCCGCACGCCACCGAGGCGCGCACCCACGCACGGGACGGCCACCTGTACGACGGCCGCCACAAGGGCGCGAAGAACTACGAGCCGAACTCCTTCGGCGGCCCGCACCAGACGGACCGTCCGCTGTGGGTCGGCTCCGCGGTCACCGGCGTGACCGGCGACCACGTCGCCCCCTCGCACGCCGAGGACGACGACTTCGTGCAGGCGGGCGACCTCTACCGGCTGATGTCGGAAGACGAGAAGGGCCGTCTGGTCGGCAACCTCGCGGGCTTCATCGCCAAGGTCTCGCGCGACGACATCGCCGAGCGGGCGATCGACAACTTCCGCAAGGCGGACGGAGACTTCGGCAAGCGGCTGGAGGCCGCGGTCCAGGCCCTGCGCGGCTGACCGGCGCTTGTCGTAGGGAAGAGAGGGCCGGACCCCGTGCGGGGGTCCGGCCCTCTCGGCGTCAGCGCGCCAGGGTGTGCTCGTGCCGGAGCACGGGCGCCCAGCAGCGGATGATGTCGCGGACCGAGACGATGCCGACGGGCCCGGCGTCGTCCAGCACGATCAGATGGCGGAAGCCGCCGTGCGTCATGGCCTCCGCGGCCTCCACCAGGGTCCAGCCGGGTGCGGCGAAGACGACGTCGTGGGTGGTGTGGGAGCCGGCGGTCTCGTGGTCGGGGTTCTGGTCGGCGCCGATGGACTTGAGGATGTCGCGCTCGGTGAGAATGCCGAGCCCGCTGGTATCGGTGTCCAGGACGACGGCCGCGCCGACGCGGCGCGCCGCCATCAGCCGGGCCGCCTGTCGGAGGGTATGGGCGGGTCCGATGGTGAGGATCACCGTGCTCATGGCGTCACGGACGAGCATGAAGGGAGCCACCTCCTCGGTGAACGGTCCCCGCGGTTACGAGAACCGTTTCACAAGTTCACAAACGGGGGGACTTTTACTGTGACATTGCCAAGGAGGGGTAACAAGAGGGCGCGCACGGACCTCCGCGCACGCCCCGTCTCAGGACTCCTGGTTCAGATAGCTCAGCAGTTCCCCGTGCAGCAGCCCGTTCGACGCCGCCGCGTTTCCGCTGTGCGGGCCGTGGCGGCCGTCGAGGCCGGTGAAGGTGCCGCCCGCCTCCTGGACGACGATCGCCGTCGCCGCCATGTCCCACAGGGACAGCTCCGGCTCCGCGCAGAAGTCCACCGCGCCCTCGGCCACCATCATGTACGGCCAGAAGTCGCCGTACGCCCGCGTCCGCCAGCACGCCCGCGTCAGGTCCAGGAAGCCGTCGAGTCGGCCCTGCTCCTCCCAGCCGCTCAGCGAGGAGTACGCGAACGAGGCGTCGGACAGCTCCGCCACCTTCGAGACCCCGATCCGGGTCGCCGACGACAGGCTGCGGCCGGTGTACGCCCCCGCGCCCTTCGCCGCCCACCAGCGGCGGCCCAGCGCCGGCGCGGAGACCACGCCCACCACCGGCTGGAAGCCGGTGTCGCCGGCCTCCATCAGCGCGATCAGCGTCGCCCAGACGGGCACCCCGCGCACGTAGTTCTTCGTGCCGTCGATCGGGTCGATCACCCAGCGCCGCGGGCCCGAGCCCTCCACGCCGTACTCCTCGCCGAGGATCGCGTCGCGCGGCCGCGCCCGCTGCAGCTGGCCCCGGATCAGCTCCTCCGCGGCCTTGTCCGCCTCGCTCACCGGCGTCATGTCCGGCTTCGTCTCGACCTTCAGGTCGAGGGCCTTGAACCGGTCCATGGTGGCGGCGTCGGCGGCGTCCGCGAGGACATGGGCGAGACGCAGATCGTCGTGGTAATCGGCCATGTTCGGAACTCTATCCTCCCTGCGGGCGGTGGATCGCGGAGCCTCTTGACAGTGTGTGGCGGCCCGTCAACTCTGTGCGAAGGAGGGGCGAGGACGGGAGTCGCAGATGCCCGCAGCGCGAGATGCCCTGCTGAACGCCGCGCTCGCGGCCCTCAACCGGCTGCCCTGGTCCGCGGTCCGGATGGTCGACGTCGCGTCTGCCGCGGGGGTCTCCCGCCAGACGCTCTACAACGAGTTCGGCAGCAAGGAGGGCCTGGCCCGCGCCCTCGTCCGGCGCGAGGCGGACGCGTACCTCCGCGGCGTCGAGCGGATCCTCGCCGACCGGCCCCCGGTCCCCGACCTGCTCGCCTTCGTCGCCGAGTGGATCGTGACCGAGGCCGCCGACCGTCCCCTGTTGCGCGCCCTGCTCACCGGCAGCTGGAACGAGCGACTTCCCGCGCCCCGTCCGGCCCGGGCCGGCGCGCACGCCTCCGCGGTCCCGGCCCAGCGGCGCGCCGACGCG
>NZ_DATCVQ010000064.1:0-9521 GCF_036566765.1 Streptomyces sp. | reverse complement strand
CACGGGCTGCGCGAGATGAGGATCGACCAGGACGGCTCGATCGCCGTCGAGAGCATCGACTTCTCGATGTCGCGGCGCGCGGACGCGGCCGAGGCGGAGGCCCCCGGCGAGGCCGCGGACGCGGTGCTCTGGGAGCAGCTGAGCGGGGCGACCCACGAGGAGTCCACCCTCACCATCACCTACAGCGCCTTCATGATCCTGGCGACGATGATCGCGGCCTGTGGTGTGCTCCTCGACAACGCGATCCTGATCGTCGGCGCGATGGCCGTCGGCCCGGAGTTCGGGCCGCTCGCCGGCGTCTGCACGGCGGTGGTGCAGCGCGCGCCGAAGCTGGCCGTACGCTCCCTCGTCGCGCTGCTCGTCGGCTTCGCCGCGGCGATCGTGGCGACGACCGTGTTCAGCCTGGGCATGGACGCACTGGACCTGTTCAACAAGGAGCAGCTGGACGCCGAGCGGCCCAACACCAGCTTCATCTGGAACCCGGACCCGTTCTCGTTCGTCGTCGCGCTGCTCGCCGGCATGGCCGGCGTGCTCTCGCTGACCTCGTCGAAGTCCGGGGCGCTGGTGGGCGTCGCGATCTCGGTGACGACCGTCCCGGCGGGCGCGAACGCCGCCGTGGCGCTCAGCTACGGGGAGTTCGCCCAGATGTGGGGGTCGATCGAGCAGCTGCTGCTGAACCTGTTCGGCATCATGCTCGCGGGCGTGCTCACGCTCTACGGGCAGAAGGCTCTCTGGCGGACCCAGCGGGGCCAGTGGACCCGCCCCGGGAAGGGCTGACGCGGCCGGCACAGGAAACGGCCCCGCCGCCCGGTACTCCGGGAGGCGGGGCCGTCTCGTGTGCGTCCGTCAGAAGGACCAGCCGAGTGTGCGTCCGTCAGGAGGACTACCCCAGCGCCGACTTCACCGCGTCCGCGAGCCGCCCCGCCACCGACCGGGCCTGCTCGATGTCGGCCGCCTCGACCATCACCCGGACGAGCGGCTCCGTGCCGGACGGGCGCAGCAGCACCCGGCCGGTCGAGCCCAGCTCGCGCTCGGCGTCGGAGACCGCGGAGGCCAGCTCGGCGGAGGTCTTCACGCGGGACTTGTCGACGTCCGGCACGTTGATGAGGACCTGCGGCAGCCGCTCCATCACCGCGACCAGCTCGGCCAGCGACCTGCCGGTCGCGGCGACCCGCGCGGCCAGCATCAGGCCGGTCAGGGTGCCGTCGCCGGTGGTCGCGTGGTCGAGGACGATGACATGGCCGGACTGCTCGCCGCCGAGCGCGTAACCGTGCTCCTTCATCGACTCCAGGACGTACCGGTCGCCGACCCCGGTCTGCACCAGCGAGAGGCCCTCGCGCTCCATCGCCAGCTTGAAGCCCAGGTTCGACATCACGGTCGCGACGACGGTGTCGCCGCGCAGCGTGCCCGCCTCGCGCATCGCCAGCGCGAGCACCGCGAGGATCTGGTCGCCGTCGACCTCGTTGCCCGCGCCGTCCACGGCGAGGCAGCGGTCGGCGTCGCCGTCGTGGGCGATGCCGAGGTGCGCGCCGTGCTCGATGACGGCGGCCTTCAGCAGGCCCAGGTGGGTGGAGCCGCAGCCGTCGTTGATGTTGAGGCCGTCCGGCTCAGCGCCGATGGTGACGATCTCGGCACCGGCCCGGGAGAACGCCTCGGGCGAGACCCGGGCGGCGGCGCCGTGCGCCTCGTCCAGGACGATCTTCAGCCCGTCGAGGCGGTTCGGCAGGACGGCGATGAGGTGGGCGACGTACTTGTCGAAGCCCTCGTCGTAGTCGCGGACCCGGCCCACGCCGGCGCCGGTCGGCCGGTCCCACGGGGCACCGGTGCGGTGCTCCTCGTAGACGGTCTCGATCCGATCCTCAAGGTCGTCGGCGAGCTTGTGGCCGCCGCGCGCGAAGAACTTGATGCCGTTGTCGGGCATGGCGTTGTGGCTGGCAGACAGCATGACGCCGAGATCGGCGCCGAGCGAGCCGGTGAGGTACGCCACGGCGGGCGTGGGCAGCACGCCGACGCGCAGCACGTCGACGCCGGCGCTCGCGAGACCCGCCACGACGGCGGCCTCCAGGAACTCTCCCGACGCACGCGGATCACGGCCGACCACCGCGGTCGGGCGATGCCCCTCGAAGGTCCCCGCCTCGGCGAGCACATGCGCCGCCGCGACCGACAGGCCGAGCGCGAGCTCTGCCGTCAGATCCGCGTTGGCCACACCGCGTACGCCGTCCGTGCCGAAGAGTCGTCCCACAGCTGTCCTCCGAAAATGCTCCGAAAACGCAATCCCTGGGCGCCCGATCTCCGTTGTACGGCCGTGCACGCCCAAAGTGAAGAAAAGACGTACGCCCCGGCAGCACGGGCAGTGCCGCCGGGGCGTACGTACAAGCAGTCCGAGCAGGCGATATTAGCGCTTGCTGTACTGCGGGGCCTTACGGGCCTTCTTGAGACCGGCCTTCTTCCGCTCGACCGCACGGTCGTCACGGGAGAGGAAGCCGGCCTTCTTCAGCGCCGGGCGGTTGTTGTCCACGTCCGCCTCGTTCAGCGCGCGGGCCACACCGAGGCGCAGGGCGCCGGCCTGGCCGGAGACGCCGCCACCCGAGATGCGGGCGATGACGTCGTAGCGGTTGTCGAGCTCGAGCACCTTGAAGGGCTCGTTGACTTCCTGCTGGTGGACCTTGTTCGGGAAGTAGTCCTCGAGCGCGCGCCCGTTGATCTTCCACTTGCCGGTGCCCGGAACGATCCGGACGCGGGCGATGGCGTTCTTGCGACGGCCCAGGCCGGCGGCCGGCTGCGGGTCGCCGAAGCGGGACGCGACGGACTCGGAGGTGTACTCGCCCTCGACGGTCTCGGTCTCGGTGGTGTACTCCTCGACGCCCTCGAACTCGTCGACGGGGGTCTCAGGGGTGGTCTCGGCCACGATTCTCCTCAGATTTCTTTCGTTCTTAGGGGGTGTGGCCGGAACTACTGCGCGACCTGGGTGATCTCGAACGGGACCGGCTGCTGGGCAGCGTGCGGGTGGTTCTCGCCCGCGTAGACCTTCAGCTTCGAGAGCATCTGACGGCCCAGGGTGTTCTTGGGGATCATGCCCTTGATGGCCTTCTCGACGGCCTTCTCGGGGTTCTTGTCCAGCAGCTCGTCGTAACGGACGGAGCGCAGACCACCCGGGAAGCCGGAGTGGCGGTAAGCCAGCTTCTGGGTCTTCTTGTTGCCGGACAGGTGGACCTTGTCAGCGTTGATGATGATGACAAAGTCGCCCATGTCCATGTGGGGGGCGTAGACCGGCTTGTGCTTGCCTCGCAGGAGGTTCGCAGCCGTGGTCGCCAGACGGCCCAGGACAACGTCCTGCGCGTCGATGATGTGCCACTGGCGAGTGACATCGCCGGGCTTGGGGCTGTACGTACGCACTTCGTAGCCTTCGCTTCTTCAGTGGATGGAGTCCAGACACACCTGAAGCGATCATGCAGCTGGGGCCTGCACTGCCGGGGACACTGCCCGTATGCGAGCCACTGGTAACTGCTCCAGGGAACCTGCGTAAGGGCCCTTCGTGTGAGAACGACGAAGCCAATACGCATAACAAACTGCAACAGTACCCGCGCCGCCCCGACGGGTCAAAACGCCGCGAGACACCAGGTCAGCGCACCCGCTCGACCCGTCGCTCGTCCCACACCGGCTCCGAGGACTCCCGTACGACTCCGTCCGAGCCGAACACCAGGTACCGGTCGAAGCTCTTCGCGAACCACCGGTCGTGCGTGACGGCAAGCACCGTCCCCTCGTACGACTCGAGCCCGTCCTGCAGGGCCTCCGCCGACTCCAGGTCCAGGTTGTCCGTCGGCTCGTCCAGGAGCAGCGCCGTGGTGCCGGCCAGCTCCAGGAGGAGGATCTGGAAGCGTGCCTGCTGGCCGCCGGAGAGCTTCTCGAACGCCTGGTCGCCCTGCTGCTCCAGCTCGTACCGGCGCAGCACGGACATCGCCCCGCCCCGGTCCTTGGCGTGCTCGGTCCACAGGATGTCGACGAGCGAGCGGCCCAGCAGCTCGGGGTGCGCGTGCGTCTGCGCGAAGTGGCCGGGGACGACGCGGGCGCCCAGCTTCCATGTACCGGTGTGGGCCACCGACGGGTCCCCGGCGAGCAGCCGCAGGAAGTGCGACTTGCCGGAGCCGTTGGAGCCGAGGACGGCGACCCGCTCGCCGTAGAAGATCTCCAGCGAGAACGGCTTCATCAGCCCGGTCAGCTCAAGGTTCTCGCAGGTCACCGCCCGTACGCCGGTGCGGCCGCCGCGCAGCCGCATCCGGATGTCCTGCTCGCGCGGCGGCTCCGGCGGCGGGCCGGCCTCCTCGAACTTCTTCAGCCGGGTCTGCGCCGCCGCGTACCGGGACGCCAGCTCGTGGCTGATCGCGGCGGCCTGCCGCAGGTTGATCACCAGCTTCTTCAGCTGCGCGTGCTTCTCCTCCCAGCGCCGCTTCAGCTCCTCGAAGCGGGCGAACCGCTCCCGCCGCGCCTCGTGGAAGCTGCCGAAGCCGCCGCCGTGCACCCACACGTCGGACCCGGCCGGGCCGGGCTCCACCGCGATGATCTTCTCGGCGGCGGTGGCGAGCAGCTCGCGGTCGTGGGAGACGAAGAGCACGGTCTTACGGGTCTCCCGCAGCCGCTCCTCCAGCCAGCGCTTGCCCGGCACGTCGAGGTAGTTGTCCGGCTCGTCGAGCAGCAGCACCTCGTCGGGCCCGCGCAGCAGCGACTCCAGGACCAGCCGCTTCTGCTCGCCGCCGCTGAGCGTGCGGACCTGGCGGAACTGCGCCTTGTCGTACGGGACGCCGAGCGCGGCCATGGTGCACATGTCCCAGACGGTCTCGGCCTCGTAGCCCTGGACCTCGGCCCAGTCGCTGAGGGCCTGCGCGTACTTCATCTGCGCGGCCTCGTCGTCGACCGTCATGATCAGGTGCTCGGCCGCGTCGACCGCCTTCGCCGCCTCGCGGATGCGCGGCTGGGCCACGGAGACCAGCAGGTCGCGCACGGTCCGCTCGTCCCGCACCGAGCCGACGAACTGCGGCATGACACCGAGGCCGCCGCTGACGGTGACGGAGCCGCCGTGCGGCTGGAGCTCGCCGGAGATCATCCGCAGCAGGGTGGTCTTGCCGGCGCCGTTGGCCCCGACCAGCGCGACGACCGCGCCCTCCCCGACCCGGAACGAGGCGTCCCCGAGGAGGACCCTCCCGTCGGGAAGGTAGTACTCCAGATGCGCGGCCTCGACATGTCCCATGGGTCGCATTGTCGCTGCCGGAGCGCCCGTATCCCAACCGGATTAGGATGCGCGGCATGAGCTTTGGGGGACCGCAGTGGCCGCAAGGGCCGCAGCAAGGGCAGCAGCAGGGACAGCAGCCGTTCGGCGGACAGCAGCAGCAGCCTTTCGGACAGCAGCAGCAACAGCCGTTCGGCACGCAGACGCCGGACTGGGGGGCGCTCGCCGACGCGTCGGCGAACCGGGCCCGCCGTAAGCGCTGGCTGACGATCGGCGGCGGGGCGCTGGCCACGCTGGTGGTCGGCGCGATCGTCGCCACGGCGGTCGTGGCCGGCGGCGACGACGATCCGACCGCGAACGGCAAGAACGGCGGCCCGACGACCGCCGCCTCCCCCACGGACTCCCCCGAGCCCCAGCCGTCCTTCTCGTCGGTGGCGCCGCCGCCCCCGCCGAACCCGAAGGACTTCATCTCGAACGAGGCCAAGGACAAGGCCCCGATCAGCCCCGACACCCTGTTCCCCGGCAAGAAGCTCACGATGAGCGGCCGGGCGTACCAGAAGGGCGCGACGGCCTCCACGACGGACTGCGCCTCCGTGGGCCAGGGCGGACTGGGCGAGATCCTGAAGCGGAACGGCTGCGACCGGGTGATTCGCGCCACGTACGTCAAGGACGGCGTCGCGATCACCGTCGGCGTCGCGATCTTCTCCACCGAGGCCGAGGCCCTGAAGGCGAAGGCCCAGGCCAAGGGCGGCATCGCGCCCCTGACCGGCAAGGGCGTGGCCGAGTTCTGTCGCGCCACGGTGTGCCTGCGCCGCGCGAACGCGGTCGGCCGCTACGCGTACTTCACCCAGGCCGGCTTCACCGGCGGCAAGAAGGTCACGACGAAGGACGCCGCGGTCTTCAAGGCCAGCGACGACCTCGGCAACTTCACCTTCAACCAGATCTACGCCCGCGGCCGCACGCAGGCGTCAGCAGCAGCCACCGCTCCCGCCGGGCAGTGAGCGCCGGTTCCTGGCCTCCAGATTGCGGGCGGCCAGGAGCTCGTCGGCGGGGTAGCCGACCTCTTCGAGGGTGAGGCCGTGCGGGCGTACGACGTGCACGGCCGAGTCCCGTACGCCCGCGGCCAGCACCTTGCCCGGCCAGTCGGCCGGCCGGTGGCCGTCGCCGACGAAGAGCAGGGCGCCGACCAGCGAGCGGACCATGTTGTGGCAGAAGGCGTCGGCCTTCACCGTGGCCTCCAGGACGCCGTCGGGCCGGCGCTCCCAGCGCAGCGCCTGGAGGGTGCGAATGGTCGTCGCGCCCTCCCGCTTCTTGCAGTACGCGGCGAAGTCGTGCTCGCCGACGAGGGCGCTCGCGGCCTCGTTCATGGCGTCCATGTCCAGCGGCCAGTCGTGCCACAGCACGTGGCCGCGCAGCAGCGGGTCGACGCCGCCGGGGTTGTCGGTGACGCGGTAGGCGTAGCGGCGCCAGATGGCCGAGAAGCGGGCGTTGAAGCCGCTGGGGGCCTCCTCGACGCTCCAGATCCGCACGTCGTGCGAGAGCCGCCCGGCGAGCCGCCTCAGCAGCTTCTCGCGGTGCTCCTGCCACAGGGCGACGGGCAGGTCGACGTGGGCGACCTGGCCGCGCGCGTGCACCCCGGCGTCCGTGCGACCGGCGACGGTCAGCTCGTACGTCTCCTTGGACCGGGTGACCGTGCGCAGGGCGTCCTCGATCTCGCCCTGGACGGTCCGCTGCCCGCGGGCCTGCTTGGCCCAGCCGGAGAAGTCCTTGCCGTCGTACGAAAGGTCGAGCCGTACGCGGACGAACCCGGGCTGCACGTCGTCGCTCACGCGTGAATTCCTCTCAAAGCCTGTGCATGCGGAACGGGCCCGCTCCCCGAGGGGTGCGGGCCCGCCCACGAGATCGTCAGAACGCTCAGGCGTCCTGCGCGTCCTCGGTCTTGGTCTCGGCGGCCTCGTCGGCCTCCTTGACGGCGCGCTTGGCAGCGGCCTCGGCCTCGGCGACGGTCGCCTTCTTGGCGATCTCGCCCTCGACCAGCTCGATCACGGCCATCGGGGCGTTGTCGCCACGACGGTTGCCGATCTTGGTGATGCGGGTGTAGCCACCCGGGCGCTCGGAGTAGCGCGGGGCGATCTCGGTGAAGAGGGTGTGGACGATGCCCTTGTCGGTGATCGTCTGCAGCACCAGGCGACGGTTGTGGATGTCGCCCTTCTTCGCCTTGGTGATCAGGCGCTCGGCGACCGGACGCAGGCGGCGAGCCTTGGCCTCGGTCGTCGTGATGCGGCCGTGCTCGAAGAGCGACTTCGCCAGGTTGGCGAGCAGAAGCTTCTCGTGCGCGGCGGAGCCGCCGAGGCGGGCGCCCTTCGCGGGACGCGGCATGGTGTTTCTCCTTGGTGTCTGCCTCGGCCGTGTCAGGTACCGAGGTCAGTATCCGAGCAGGCGGTCGCCCGTCGGAGACCCGCGCCCCCTGAAGGGCGCGGGGAGGTATTCGATTTTGCGGCTACCGCCCCGAGGGCGCGACCGGCCGAAACCGGTCCGCAGCCACGATCGAACAGTCGGGCCCGAGCTCTTAGTACTGCTCGGTCTCGACGAACCCGGCGTCCGCGTCGTCGTCGGCGCCGAAGGCGTCGGCGGCAGCGGTCGGGTCGAATCCGGGCGGGCTGTCCTTGAGGGCCAGGCCCATGCCGGCCAGCTTCGCCTTGACCTCGTCGATCGACTTCGCACCGAAGTTGCGGATGTCGAGCAGGTCGGCCTCGGAACGCGCCACGAGCTCACCCACGGAGTGGATGCCCTCGCGCTTGAGGCAGTTGTACGAACGAACGGTGAGCTCGAGCTCCTCGATCGGCAGCGCCAGGTCGGCGGCCAGGGCGGCGTCCGTGGGGGACGGGCCCATGTCGATGCCCTCGGCGTCGATGTTGAGCTCGCGCGCCAGACCGAACAGCTCGACCAGGGTCTTGCCGGCGGACGCCATGGCGTCGCGCGGGCGCATGGCCTGCTTGGTCTCGACGTCGACGATCAGCTTGTCGAAGTCGGTGCGCTGCTCGACACGGGTCGCCTCGACCTTGTACGTGACCTTGAGCACCGGCGAGTAGATGGAGTCGACCGGGATACGGCCGATCTCCTGGCCCACCTGCTTGTTCTGGACGGCGGAGACGTAGCCGCGACCGCGCTCGACGGTCAGCTCCATCTCCAGCTTGCCCTTGCTGTTCAGCGTGGCCAGGACCAGGTCCGGGTTGTGGACCTCGACACCGGCCGGCGGGGCGATGTCAGCAGCGGTGACCAGGCCGGGACCCTGCTTGCGCAGGTACATCACGACCGGCTCGTCGTGCTCCGAGGAGACGACCAGCTGCTTGATGTTGAGGATGAGGTCGGTGACGTCCTCCTTGACGCCCGGCACGGTGGTGAACTCGTGCAGGACACCGTCGATCCGGATGCTGGTGACAGCAGCGCCGGGGATCGAGGAGAGGAGCGTACGGCGGAGCGAGTTACCGAGGGTGTAGCCGAAGCCCGGCTCCAGCGGCTCGATCACGAACCGTGAGCGGTACTCGTCGACGACCTCTTCGGTCAGCGAAGGACGCTGAGCGATAAGCATGAGAAATGCCTCCAGTCTTGGCACCCACTATTTGATGCCAACGGAACAAGGGTACGGGCGGTACGGCACCGAAGCGCCATACCGCCCGAAGTCAGGCCCCTACGGGGTCAGACGCGGCGACGCTTCGGGGGGCGGCAGCCGTTGTGCGGGGTGGGGGTGACGTCCTGGATCGAGCCGACCTCGAGGCCGGTGGCCTGGAGGGAGCGGATCGCGGTCTCACGGCCGGAGCCGGGACCCTTGACGAACACGTCCACCTTGCGCATGCCGTGCTCCTGCGCGCGGCGGGCGGCCGACTCGGCGGCCATCTGCGCGGCGAAGGGGGTGGACTTGCGCGAGCCCTTGAAGCCGACGTGGCCGGCGGAGGCCCAGGAGATCACGTTGCCCGAGGGGTCCGTGATCGAGACGATCGTGTTGTTGAACGTGCTCTTGATGTGCGCGTGGCCGTGAGCGACGTTCTTCTTTTCCTTGCGGCGCACCTTCTTGGCAGCGCCCTGACGACCCTTGGGGGGCATCTATTACTCCTACGGGAGGTGGTCGGTCCTACAGCGCAAGACCGCTGGTGAGCGAGTCCGCTGTGGACTACTTCTTGCCCGGCTTCTTCTTGCCGGCGATGGCGCGACGCGGGCCCTTGCGGGTGCGCGCGTTGGTGTGGGTCCGCTGGCCGTGGACCGGCAGCCCACGACGGTGGCGCAGGCCCTGGTAGCA
>NZ_DATCVQ010000063.1:0-13700 GCF_036566765.1 Streptomyces sp. | reverse complement strand
CTGCCGCCGCCGTCGCCACCGCTGTTGCCACCGCCTTGGCCGCCACCGCTGCCGCCGGTGTCGCCACCGCCTGAACCGCCGGAACCGCCCCCGCTGTTACCACCGCTCTGGCCGCCGCCTTGGCCGCCCTGGCCGTCGCCGCCCTGGCCACCGCCGCTACTCCCGCCGCCGTGGCCGGGTCGGCGCTCGTTCTCCTGGCTCCCGCCGCTGTTGCCGCCGCCGGAGTCGCCGCCTCCGCTCCCGCCAGAGCCACCGGAACCGCCCGAGCCGCCGGAGCCGGAGTCGCCGCCTCCGCTGCCGCCCGAGCCGGAGCCGCCACCGCCTTCGCCCTCGCCGCGCTCGTAGACGCCGCCGGGCCCGAAGCCACCGGCACCGCCGCCTTCTCCGCCGCCGGCACTGCCGAAGCCGTCGCCGGGACCGCCGTCGAAGCCACCGCCGTGACCGCCGATTCCGCCACCGTGGCCACCGATTCCGCCGAAGCCGCCGGAGCCGTCCGGGCCGCCCCCGTGGCCCCCGAAACCGCCCCCGAGGCCATCGCCGAATCCGCCTTCGCCGCTGCCGCCGAAGCCGCCGCCGGGACCCCCGTCGATGCCACCGCCATGGCCGCCGAGCCCACCGCCAAGGCCACCGAGGCCGTCGCCGTTGCCCTCGCCGAATCCCCCGCCGAAGTCGCCGCCGAGACCCGAGCCGTCGCCACCGTCGCCGAACCCGCCAGGTCCTCCGAACCCACCGAGCCCGCCCGCTCCGTCGCCCCCCAGACCGCCGGGCCCATCGAGTCCGAGGCCGCCGGGACCGTGGCCGCCGAGCCCCGTACCGCCCTCACCGAAGTCACCGAAGTCACCGAAGTCGCCAAAGCCGCCGGAGTTGTCGAAGCCCCCCGGACCGCCGAGCTCGCCCGCGTTGCCGAGGTCGCCCAGCAGGGAACCTCCGTCGCCGAGGGACGAGTTGCCCAGCGAGTCACCGAGCAGGCCGGTCATCTCGCCCGCTGCCGCGTCGATCTCAGGGGCCGACTCACGAACATCGCCGGCATCGGCCGCGTCCACCTGTGACCCCGCATCCTGCGCGACGGGGTCGATCGACATGTCGTGGTGCGCCAGCGCGTGTGCCGCGTTGCCGAAGAAGAGGGACGACTTGGACAGCCGCGCGTCGAGTGTGGCCGGCCCGTCGGCCGTACCGGATTCCACGCGGAGCCGGCGCAGCTCGGTGACCTGCTCGGGCGTCAGGCCGAGTCTTCGTGACACCTCGTCGGTGTCGCCGTCGAGTTGGGCGGCGAAGGCGGGGTCGACCGCCAGCCGGGTCATGGCATCGCGAAAGGCGTCGTCGTTCGTCATGGCCTCACGTTCTCCGTCGGTCAGCGTGCGCTCTGATGAATCCGGCGGGAAGTGGAGGGGCCCCCTGGTCGGCGGCATGGATACCATTCCGGCCATCCCAACCGATGCCTGCAGGAACCTTATAGGGGCTGTTGCCCGACTCGCGCAAGGCCTGAGGAGGGCATCGACGGACTTCCGGAAGCACCCGGAGGGTGCAAGATCCGGCCAGCGGGCGTCACATCAGTCAACGGGGGCTCGATCGACCTCACCGGTCGCCCACGACGTCGAGATCACCGCCTCGGGTCCCGACAGGGGTCTGCGCCGGCTTGGGTCGGCGCCAGGGGCGGGCGATCGGGTCGCAGACGGGCTGCCATCAGGGGACGACCGGGACCGCGCCGGCCGGCTCGAACGGCTGGCCGGGGCGCGGGAGAGCAACGGACTGGCCGGCCTCTCCCGCCGAGTCCTTGGTCAACTCGCCGGGCCCGGCCGGCCTGAGGCCGCCGGCGGGGTCGGTCATTCCGAGCGCCGGTCGCGCCAGGAACGCAGCAGGGCACGCGCACTGACAGGCCTGACGTGCCGTCATCCGTACACCCGCAGCCCCCTACCACGCCAACGCCATGGAATCAATCCCTCCGCTTACTCGGTGTGTCTGGATATGATCGCTCCGCATCCCCAGTCACGCCGGATCGAGTGAACCCCCCGCCGTCCCCACCCCTGGACCGCGCGCCCGACACGGCAGTCGGCCCGTCCCCATGCATCCCCGTGCATCCCCGCTCCCGAGGACTGATGTCTCCCATAGAACCCGAAGGCCCAGGCGCGCCGTCGACGACTCGTAGACGGCGTACCGTGCATCTACGTACGCTGCTCATCTGGCTGGCAATCGTCCCCACCCTGGCCATGAGCGCCCAAGTCGCCGTGACCGTAAGTCAACTGCTCGAGCGGTCCCAGCACCTGCGCGCCGATGTGGCGGCCGGTGAGCGGTATGGCGCACCCCTGTACGCGCTCATGACCGATCTGCAGGCCGAGCGGAGGATGACCGCCGCCGGATGGGCCGGCGCGCCCGGGTCCGAGAACAAGCTGCGGGACCTGCGCGCGGCCACGGACCGTTCGGCGGCCGAGTTCCGCGCGCTCGTGCCCGCCGGCCCCGAGGCGGCCGAGTCCGGGGACAGTCACCTCCAGGAGGTGGGGAGCGGCCTCGGCGACCTGGCCGCGTACCGCGAGCGCGCCGACGCCCGCAGCAGCAGCGCCCACGGCGCAATCGCCTATTACACCCGTCTGATCGGCCAGATCGTCCGCGTCTACCAGGAGGCCTTCAGCCACGGCGAGGACGGTGAGCTGGCCGAGGAGAGCCGGCCGATGATCGCCATGTTCTCCGCCTTCGAGATGGTGGCTCGCGAGGACACGATCCTCGCCCTCGCCGAGCCTTCCAGGGAGCTCAGCCCCACCACGTTCGCGGAGTTCGCCAACGCCGTCGGAGCGCAGCGGTACCTGTACGAAACGTGGGTCGTACCGTATCTGCCGGCCGAGGAGCAGGCCTCCTACGCGCAGTTGACGAGCTCGGACGCCTGGCACACCAAGACCGCGATCGAGGACGCCGTCGTCTCCGAGCACCAGGACCTCGACTCCGGAGTCGGCGTGAGACTGCCCCGCGAGATCCGCGCCTGGCCGGCCGCGCACAAGGAGTTCTCCGCGAGCCTCACCGCGCTCAACGCCGAGCGGTCGCGGGCCGTGGTCGCCCGCGCCGAGGCCAAGGCCGGCGAACTCGAGGCCGAGGTCACCTGGCTGGTCACGGGAAGCGGCGGAGCGTTGCTGCTCGTCGTGCTGGTCGTCGTTCTCACCACCCGCTCAGCACTGCGCCGCCTGAGCGGCCTGCACGAGCGCACGGTGACCGTCGCCGACGAGACGCTGCCCGATGTCGTCGACCGACTGCAGCGCGGGCAGACCGTGGCCGCCGACGCGCTGCCGACGGCCGGCGGACAGCAGGACGAAGTGGGGCGTATCAGTGACGCCTTCGCCCGGGTCGTCGCCGTATCCGTCGACGGACACCGGCAGCTCGCGGCCGAGCGCCAGGGCTTCGGCATGTTCGCGGCCGGCATCGCCTCGCGTACCGGAAACCTCGTCAGCCGCCAGCTGAGCCTCACCGAGGACATCCAGGACGCCTTCGGCCACAACGAGGCGCTCCTCGCCCAGCTGATGAGATCCGACCAGTTGACGGTGGGCATGCGGAGACAGATCGAGAACCTGCTCATCCTGGCGGACGGCGAAATCCCCGACCCGCACACCGAGCCCATGCGCGTCGCCGACCTGCTGCGCGAGGCGGCTGCGGAGGTCGAGGAGTTCCGGCGGATCGAGCGCCAGGCGCTGGACGAGATCAGCGTGGAGCCGCGCGTGATCAGCCAGATCAGCCATCTCCTGGCGGAGCTGCTCGACAACGCCACCCGCTTCTCCCCGCCGACGTCGAAGGTCGTCATCCGCGCCGAAACCGTGGCCGACGGGCTGTCCGTCGAGATCGAGGACCGCGGGCCGCGGGTGTCGGCCGAGCGCTACGAGGAGATGAACGCCCGCCTGCACTCGGCCCCGCCGTACTCCGTCCTGGCGGACAACGCCCACCGGCTGGGACTCTTCGTGGTCGGCCACCTCGCCGACCAGCTGGGGGCCACGGTCACGCTGCGCCGCTCGGTCTTCGGAGGCACGTCGGCGGTGGTGATCCTGCCCGGGGACCTGCTGGTACGGACGGAGGGCGGACAGGAGCCCGGACGCGAGCCGTCGCGCGAGCCCGCGCCGACTCCGCAGGCCGTCCCCGCCCCGCGGGCCGTCCCCGCCCCCCGTCCGCCGGTGGAGCGCAAGCCGGAGCCGGTCCTGCACACGGGCTCCGGACTGCCGACCCGCCGGGCGCCCGAGCGGCCGGTGACAGCGGCCGCTGCTCCGGACGGCACCGCGCGCCCGGCGCTCCCCGAGCGCGTCCCGCAGACCCACATCGCCGAGCAACTCCGCGCACCCCGCGCACCCGAAGAGACCGCCGTACCGGACGAGGCGACCCCCGAAGAGGTCGCTGACGCCTGGGCGGACTACGAACACGGGACCCAGACAGTCGAAGAAGAGCTCCGACGGGATCAGCCATGACGACGACACCCAGCGAAATGATCTACAGCGTCCTGGACAACAACCTCAGCAGGATCGCCGGCATCCAGGGCGCCGTGCTCCTGTCCAACGACGGCATCATGCTCAGCGCCTATCTCCTCGAGCGGGACCGCGCCGAGCGCATCGCCGCCGCCTCCTCCGGAGTCGCCGCCACCATGAAGGCGATCTCCCGGGAGGTCGGCGGCGGCCGGGTCATCCGCCAACTGGTCGAGATGGACGAGAGCTACCTGTGCATCGTCGGCTGCGGCGAAGGCAGCACGCTCATCGTGGTGACCTCCCGCAAGGCGCGCCTCGGTGAGCTCGGGGGCGAGGCCGTACGGACCGCGCAGGCCCTCGGCGAGTGGCTGGGCACCCCCGAGCGCACCCAGGCGCCGAGCGCGTAATGCCGGACGAGCCGCAGCGCGGAAGTCGACGCCGTACGAGGCTGTACGCCTTGACCGACGGCCGTACAGCCGCGCCCCGCACCGTCCTCACCATGGACACCACCATCACGGCGGCGACGCCCCCGGAGGCCCACGGCGGCCTGCCCACCGAGTGGCAGGCCGTCCTCGCCCTCTGCGCGCCGCCGGGCGGAACGGCGGTCGCCGAGATCGCCGCGCGGATGCGGATCCGCCTCAGCCCGATGACGCTTCTGCTCGGCGAACTCGCCGACCGTGGGCTGATCCACCACCGGCCGCCCCTTGAGGCGGCCGCGACCACCAATGTCCACCTGCTCATGAGAATCAGGGACAACCTTGCCCGGATATGACACCCCTGCCGATGAAGCGGCGCCCGTCAAGATCCTCATCGCCGGGGGGTTCGGCGTCGGCAAGACGACCCTGGTCGAGACGGTCTCGGAGATCGAGCCGCTCCGGACGGAGGAACGGCTGACGGCCGCGGGTGTCGGCGTCGACGACCTCGACGGCATCGAGTCCAAGACGGTCACCACCGTGGCGATGGACTTCGGCCGGATCACGCTCACCGACGCGGGAGTCGTTCTCTACCTGTTCGGAACACCGGGCCAGGAGCGTTTCTGGTTCATGTGGGACGACCTGCTGAACGGGGCGATCGGGGCGATCGTGCTGGTCGACACACGCCGCCTGGACCGCAGCTTCCCGGCCGTCGACTTCTTCGAGAACCGCGGGTTGCCGTTCGTGGTCGGCGCGAACTGCTTCCACGGCGAACAGCCCTACACCGCGGAGGAGATCAGGGCCGCGCTGCACCTGCGCAACCCTCGGACTCCCGTCCTCATGCTCGACGCCCGCTCCCGCGACGACGCGCGGGGGGCCCTGCTCTCGCTCCTCGACATGCTGATCGCCAGGGCGGGCGAGGCCGCGACGACCGTCTGACCGACGTGCCGACGACGAAGACCGGCACCGCCCAGCCGAACCGCCACGGCGGCGGCGACGGGCGGAGTGATCTGGCTCGTCGAGGGCCGGAAGGCCGCTGCGGCCTGTCGGGCGCTCCGGGCTGGTCGGCGGGCGTACGGTGGGCGGGCCAAGTCGGGTCGCCGCACGGTCGTGGCCGGGTGAGGAGTCGAAGTGGGACGGAACGGGGACGGCGGACGGGCTGATCGCGGGCGTGGCGCCGGGCCCGCACGCCGACAGGTGCTCGGATTCGCGGCGGCTGTCGCCGTCCCGTCCGTGCTGCCAGGTGTCGCCTCCGCGGCGGGGACCGCGGCCGGCGCGTTCGATGTGCGAGCCGAGAACCTGCGTCCCGGGGCGGCGGACTGGCGGATCACCCGCGCCGGGCCTTCCCGCGCCATCCAGGGCTTCGCCGACCGCAGTTCGGTCCTGCCCGGCGAGACGCTGGCGCTGCGGGTGTCGACGACCGCACCCTCCTACACCGTCTCCGCCTATCGCATGGGCTGGTACGGCGGCGCCCGGGCCCGGCTGGTGTGGCGTTCCGCTGCGCTGCCCGGACTGCTCCAGCCGGCGGCGCGGGTCGAGGCCGCCACCCGGATGGCGTGGGCCGACTGGAAGAGGACCGCCGAGATCGGCACCGTCGGCTGGCCGGAGGGCTGCTACCTGCTGCGACTCGACACGGTGGGCGGCGAGCCGGCGCAGCGGTACGTCCCGGTGACCGTGCGGTCCGCGTCCGCGGCCGGGCGGATGGTCTTCGTCAACGCGGTCGCCACCTGGCAGGCGTACAACCGCTGGGGCGGCGCGGACCTGTACAAGGGGACGACGGGGAAGAAGGGTTCGCGGTCGCTGTCGGTGAGCTTCGACCGGCCTTACCAGAACGCGCACGGGGCCGGTCTGTTCCTGACGTACGAGGCGCCGCTGCTTGCACTGGCGGAGCGGATGGGCCTCCCCCTCGCGTACGCCACCGGCATCGACGTGGCGCGCGAGAAGACCCTGTTGCGCGGGGCCGCGGCACTGCTGTCGCCAGGGCACGACGAGTACTGGAGCCCGGAACAGCGGCGTCACGTGACGCAGGCCCAGGGAGCCGGTGTGAACCTGGCAGTGTTCGGGGCGAACTGCTGCTACCGGCGTGTACGGTTCGAGGCCTCCGCGGCCGGCCCTGACCGGACCGTGGTCTGCTACAAGGACGACTACGCCCAGGATCCGGGGTTCCGCCGCGGGCTGCCGCCGACCCACGACTTCCGCCGTCGGCCCGCTCCGGAACCCGAGAGCAGCTTGCTGTGCGTGATGTACGGCGGTTATCCGGTCGACGCGCCCTATGTGGTCGCCCGGCCGGACCACTGGCTGCTGGACGGCACCGGGGCCAGGGCGGGCGAGTCCTTCACGCACTTGGTCGGGGTGGAGTACGACCGGGTGGACCTGCGGTATCCGACGCCGCGGCCGATCGAGGTCCTGGCCCACTCGCCGGTGGTGCGCAAGGGGCGTGCGTCGTACGCGGACACCGTGTACGCCTCCCTGCCGTCCGGCGCCGGCCTGTTCGCCGCGGGGACGATGCGCTGGGTGGAGTCCCTGGAGGCGCACGGCACGGGCGGCGGGACGGCGAACCATGGACTGGACGGCCGGGCCGGGGCGTTCACGCGCACGGTGACCGGGAACGTGCTGCGGGCGTTCGCCGTCTCCCAGGCGGGGCGCATGCGGCCTGCGGTGGACGACGTGGCGCTCCATTACGGTGCGGACGGCGCCCCGGCAGGAGCAGTCTCCGGCGTGTAGGCGGAGCGCTGCGGCCTGTGTTCGCTAGCGTCGGCCTCCGACTCGGCGACCGCCGACGGCGGCGCGCCGGCCCGGCGGCCGCCCCGCTTTCGGGAGGTCGCGTTGCTCCGTACCGCCACCGCCGTCGCCCTGCTGGCCACGCTTGTCTCGGGCGCGGCCTGGGCCGGTCTGCCGGCCGACCGTTCTCCGACGATAAGGGGGACGAACATCCTCGTCGCCGGCGTCGACAGCCGTGCCGGGCTGTCGAAGGCGGAGAAGAACCGGCTGCACGTCGGGGGCAAGGGGTGCAACTGCACGGACGTGATGATGCTCGTGCACCTGTCGGAGGACCGTCGCCGGGTGAGCGTGGTGTCCCTGCCCCGGGACTCCTACGTCGAGTACGCCGACGGCAGCGGCGTGCGCGGCAAGATCAACGGCGCGTACGCCCGCGGCGGCCAGGCGCTCACCGTCAAGACCGTCGAGAAGGTCACCGGGCTGCACGTGGACCACTACCTGGAGACCGGGTTCACCGGGTTCGAACAGGCCGTCAACGGGCTGGGGGGCGCGACGCTGTGCACCGCAAGGCACCTGAAGGACGAGAATGCCGGGCTGGACCTGACACCGGGCATGCATCACGCGGACGGCAACGGCGCCCTGCGGTACGTTCGTGCCCGGCACATCGAGCGTCCGGGCGACCTCGGCCGGGTACGGCGCCAGCAGCGCACCGTCTCCGACCTGTTGACCCGGCTCACCGCCGAGCGCGCGCTGGCCGACCCCGCGGCGGCGGCCCAGACCACGGCGACCCTGCTGAAGTCGGTGCGCACGGACGGACACACGAGCGTGGCCGACCTGGCGGGCATCGGTCTGGCCCTCGCGCGGCTGCGTCCCGAGCAGACCGAGTTCGCCACCGTCCCGATCCAGCACTTCGACCACCGCGTCCCCGGTGTGGGATCCACACTCCTGTGGCACCCGGCCCGCTCGCAGGCCCTGTGGAAGGCAGTCGCGGAGGACCGCCCCGTCACCGGCGACCGGCGCATCCAGCCCGTACCCGACAACCTGGTGCCCAACAACCCCGCCGGGATCAAGGCGCGGGTCGACGACGCCAAGACCGCGACGGCGCTGAAGGCTGCGGGCTTCGTCGTCACCGACACCTCGGCCACCGCGCCCGAGGTACGCCCCGACGGGCCCGCCCTGGTCCGCTACGCGCCCGGGAGGGAGACCGACGCGGCCACCCTGGCTGCGGCGCTGCCCGGCGCCAGGAGGCAGGTCGTCCCGGGCCACGACGCGTTCCTCGACGTCGTCGTGGGCACCCGACAGGGCGGAGTCAGGAAGGTCGCCTACGACCGGAACGTGGCCGAAGGAGCCCCGGTGACCTCCGACCGGCTCGGCTGTCTGGCCGCGGGGAACCGGCACGCCCCCGCAATCGCGGACCGCCGCTGACACGGGGGCGCGCTGATCATCCGGCCCAGCGTCCCGCAGATCGGGCCGGAGCCGCTGGAACGGGCGTACATCTCACGCGGGCCCGCGGCCGTCGCTCACCGCCACGGCTCCCTGGAGCGGCGCAGGTCAGCCTCTCCTCAGCTATTGCTGAGCCTGACCACGTCCCCCGCCGGACCGCCTGCGCGGACGGCGATCCGGGCGCCCGTGTCCGGGTCGGTAAAGGTCTGGCCCGGCTGGAACGCCGCGAGGTCGAGCTGCGTGCAGCCTGCGGTCGGGGTCGTGGTCGGGTTGGCGTTCATGACGCGCACCGGGCCCTCGCCGGTCGGGGTCGCGGAGTCGATCCGGTAGATGAGCACACCGCTCGAACAGGCGGAGCCGTCGTTGCGCTCGGGGCGGCGGGACTCGGCGACGTATGCCGTGGTCTCACCGGTACGCAGTACGGCGATCTTGGTGCCGCCGGGGCGTTCCACGGGAGTCAGGCGCATGGTGCGGTGTCCGGGTCCCGCGAGGCAGGCGACCTGGCGGTCGCGGGTCCAGCCCAGTTTCCACGAGTGCCAGCCGAGGAACTGCGGGGCGGCCCCCGCGATGTCGCCCATGACGTCCCAGCCGCCTGCGTACTGGTGGGTGGGGCCGGTGAAGGAGTAGAGATCGGGCAGGCCGAAGGTGTGGCCGGTCTCGTGGGCGACGACCTTGTGACCCCAGCGCCACATGTCCTGACCGAAGGTCACGGCCCACTTGAGGCGGGCCCCGTCGGCGGTCACACCGGGCGTGGCGGGGTCGTAGAGGTAGGTCGGGGAGAACGGGATCGCGGCCGCCGTCCGGGTGGGAACGATGTAGACCATGTCGTAGCGGGAGAAGTCCGCGTACGGGTCCGCGGCGACGATCGCGTCGCGCACGTACTTCTCGTGGGCCTCGAAGGTGAGTCCGCGTGCGAAACCGTACGAGGTCGAGTCCGCGGGCATGCGGACCCAGCTGTGCAGGGAGTCGAGGGAGAGGCGGAGGCGGCCGTAGGCGGCCGTGCGCATCCAGTCGGCGGCGGGGGCGAGATGGGCGGCGTACGGCTCGGTGGAGTCGGTGGCCGGCGCGTCGGGGAAGTCGACGAACACGGTGAGGACACGGCGGGTTCCGGTGGCCGGCTGGAACTGGACGCGGTCGGTGTCGTGGCCTTCGTCCGTCCAGCCGGTCCGGCCGGGCAGCGCGCAGTCGGCAGCCCGAGTGGACGCGACGGGCTGTGCGGACGGGCCGGCCGCGTGCGCCGCAGGAGCGGTGACCAGGCATGAGGTGAGGGCGAGAGCAGTGACGAGGGGACGCAGGCGGGGCAGGGCGGACATGGCTCTCCTGTCGCAGGCAGCGGGAGGGTGAGGGAGCGAGGGGTTACGCGCGGCCCGCGGCCAGGTCCATCAGGCGAGTGAGGACGCGGCCGCCGGAGCTGGAGACGCCGTCGTGCTCCCACTCGTTGGTGACCCAGACGCGGGTGGCTCCGACCTCGCGTGCCGTGCGCAGCGAGAGGCCGGCATCGACGTACATGTCGTCGTGGTAGACGATCGCGGCGAGGGGGATCTCGTTGGCGGCGAGGCGGGTCGGGTCGTAGAGGGGCGGCCAGTCGGTGCGGGCGGCCAGGAGGGCGGCGGCGTCGGCGAAGGGGCGAAGACCGCTGATCTCGCGGAACATCCAGGGGTAGATCATCTCGCCGGTGAGCAGCAGGGGGTCGGCGTCCGCGGCGAACTCGCCGAGTTCGGCGAGGGCTCGGGAGGCCGCCCAGCCGGTCGGGCCCGCGCCCTGCCCGTACAGGGTCTCCTGCATGACGGCGAAGAGCGGGTTGTCGGTGAAGCCCGTCAGGGTCATGACCTGGTGGAGGAAGGTGTCGGTCGGTGCGCCGTCCGGGTCGAGGGCTTCGTCGAGCAGCCAGTGCAGGCGCTCGAATCCGTCGCCCATGCCGAGCATGAGGCCGAGCGTACGGAGGCGGTGCGGGGTGAGCCGGTCCCCGTTCGGCAGGCGGACCTCGCCGGTCGCGAGGGAGTCGGCGATCTTCCGCAGGCGGGGGGCGTCGTCGGGATGGCGGGCGTAGAAGTCGAGGACCCGGTCGCGGACGCGGGGGTAGGTGCGGGCATAGACGTCGTCGGCGGTGGCGGTGAGGCCGGGAAGGCCGCCGGTGACGTAGCAGGCCCGCAGGCCCTCGGGGGCCTGGGAGAGGTAGGTGAGGGTGATGAAGCCGCCGTAGCTCTGACCGAGCGTCTCCCACGGGGCGTCTCCGCACAGTCGTCGGCGGATCAGTTCCGCGTCGGCGACGATCGCGTCGGCGCGGAAGCAGGACAAGTACGCGGCGAGCCGGCCCGGGGAGAATCGGGCGGCGGAGCGGGCGGTGACAGGGGTGGAGCGGCCGGTGCCACGCTGGTCGAGCAGAAGTACGCGGTGGGTCTTCAGTGCCTGGTCCAGCCAGCCGGGTGAACCGGCGGAGGGGCGGGGCGACTTGCCGCCGGGGCCGCCCTGGAGATACAGCAGCCAGGGCAGTTCCTCGTTCACGCGGGCGGGGTCGACGACCTCACGGGCGAAGACCTCGACCGTGAGCCCCCCGGGGTCTGTGTGGTCCAGGGGGACGGTGAACGTGTGGTCGACGGTCGCGTAGGCGGGGTTCATGGATCCCTTTCACGGCCGGCGAGGACCGAGCCGGTGGTGTGTGACATTGCATAGCAGTGTGACGTCACGCCGCCTGGCACGAGGAGCCCTCAGCCGCCCATAACCCCGTGCTATGCCTCGGCCGGTCGTTCGTCCTTGGCCCACAGGGAGCGGACATGGCCCAGGTGCCGGGTCATACACGCTTCCGCGCCCTCGGCGTCGCCGGCGAGCATGACGTCGAGGAGTTCCAGGTGCTCCTCGGCGGAGGGGATGAGCTCGCCGCGCTCGTCGAGGGTCGTGAGGCCGTACAGGCGGGTCCGCTTGCGCAGGTCGCCGACGGTCTCGACGAGCCGTTCGTTGCCCGCGAGGCCGAGGAGCGCGAGGTGGAACCGCCGGTCCGCCTCCAGGTAGCCGATGAGGTCGTGGGCGCGGGCGGCGCGCACGATCTCCTCGGCGAGCGGCCGCAACGCTTCCAGCTCGTCGCGGGCGGCGGTGCGCGTGACGCGGCCGATGACCGGGATCTCGATGAGGGCGCGGATCTCGGTGTACTGGTCGAGGTCGCGCTCGTCGACCTCGGTGACGCGGAACCCCTTGTTGCGGACGGGCTCGACCAGGCCCTCACGGGCCAGGTCGAGCATCGCCTCGCGGACGGGGGTGGCGGAGATGCCGAAGTCCTCGGCCAGGGTGGGCGCGGAGTACACCGCTCCCGGGCGCAGCTCCCCCGAGATGAGGGCGGCGCGCAGAGCGTGGGCGACCTGATCGCGCAGCCGCTCCCGGGAGGCGTTGAGGTCGCGGCGGGTCAGGTGCCCCATGGCGGTGGTGATCCTTCCATCTGGTCCGGACCACCACCGTACAATGTCACGTTGCTCAGATGGGTGACAGGGTGTAGGTCCGGCTGGACGTGTAGAACTCCAGAGCCGCGCGGCCCTGTTCGCGCGCACCGAGGCTGGATGCCTTGGCGCCTCCGAAGGGGAGGTGGAAGTCGACGCCGGTGGAGGGGGCGTTGATCCGGATCATCCCGGTGTCGAGCCCGTCGAGCGCGCCCAGGGCCGTGCTCAGGTCGGCGGTGTGGACCGAGGTGACCAGGCCGTACGGCACGGAGTTGGCGATGCGCACCGCGTGGGCGAGGTCGTCGGCGGGCAGCAGGGCGGCCAGGGGACCGAAGACCTCCTCGCGCAGCAGCCTGTGCCCCGGGGAGACTTTCTCGACCAGGGTGGGCGCCGCGTACCAGCCAGGCCCGGGCGGCACGGTGCCGCCGGCGAGTACGGACAGCCCCTTCCACGCCTCGGCGGCCCGGTCGCGGGCCTGCTCGCCGATCAGCGGGCCGCAGACGGTCGCCGGGTCGGACGGGTCGCCGACGGGCAGCGCGCGCAGCGCCTCGGCGAGCGCCTCGCGCAGGGGCGTGAGGGCGCCGCCGACGGCGATCACCCGGCTGGTGGCGGTGCATTTCTGCCCCGCGTAGCCGGCGATGGCAGCGGCGATCTGGCCTGCAGCCTGCTCGATATCGGCGTCCGGCAGGACGAGCGCCGCGTTCAGACCGCCCATCTCGGCCTGGACCGGGACGCCGCGGGCCGTCGCGGTGCGCGCGACGGCCTGCCCGACGGGGGTGGAGCCCGTGAAGGAGACCACGTCCGCGGCGGAGACGAGCGCGTTCCCCTCGGTCGCGCCACCGGGCAGGACGGTGAACACACCTGTGGGGACGGCCTGGTGGACGATCCCGGCGAGGCGCTGGGCGCAGGCGGTGGCCTCGGGGGCGGGCTTGAGGACGACCGTGTTACCGGCCGCGAGGGCCGGGGCGGCCTTCCAGCTCGGGATGGCGAAGGGGAAGTTCCAGGGCGTGACGAGCCCGGCCACGCCGTGCGGGCGGCGCCGCGTCAGGAGGAGCCCGCTGCCGGCCGCGGGCTCGTGCACAGCGCCGACGGCCTCGTAGGGGGCTTGGGCGTAGTAGCGCCAGATCGCGGCAGCGCGCGCGATCTCGGCGCGGGCTTCCGTGAGGGGCTTGCCGACCTCGCGGACGGCGAGCGCGGCCAGTTCGTCGGCCGCCGCTTCGAGGCCGGCGGCGACTGCCCCCAGGGCGGCGGCGCGGGCGGCGGCCCCGGCG